>NZ_JAMYOA010000003.1:0-412597 GCF_040319515.1 Mesorhizobium sp. M0909 | reverse complement strand
TTTTTCGTGTGTGGGGGGGGGGGGTTTCCGGGTGTGGGTGGGGTTATCTCCTACCCCCCCCGTTTGTGGGGTGGGTGGGGTTTAAATTTGCGGGGGGGGGTTTTTTGGTGTGGGGGGGGGGGGTCGGAGCAACCTCGCCGACCCCACCCCGTCTCGCAGTCTCCGCTTCGCTTCGACTACTCGCCGACCCTCCCCTCGAGGGGGAGGGTTAGAGCCGCATTCTCAAATCGCCGCGGTAACAATGATCTCGACCAGATATTCCGGTCCGGCAAGTTTCGCTTCGCCCGTGGCGCGGGCCGGCGTGTTGCCCTGCGGCACCCATTTGTCCCATTCCGCGTTCATCTCGGCAAAGGTGCTCATGTCGGCCAGCCAGATGATCGCCTGCAGGATCTTGGTTTTGTCGGTGCCGGCCTTGGCCAGCAATTCGTCGATCGCCGCCAGAATGTCCCTGGTCTGGGCACCGACGTTTCCGCCCGGCTTGCCGACCTGACCGGCCAGATAGACGGTGTTGCCGTGGATGACGATCTGGCTCATGCGTGGGCCTACATCGATGCGACGAATGCTCATTGGATATTCCTTCTCCTCTTGTCAGCTGCGCCTGTTTAGGGGCCGAGTTCGCCGGGAGCAAGGCCGCTCGAGCGGAACTTCTTGAGCCAAGCCAAAGCACACAACATGACGGCCCGGCCGCAATTCCGCCCGATTGGCTTGTTGACTAATGTAATAACATCACATATCGAATCCGCCCCTGCAGCACCGATCGTCGCCCCATGGATCGTCACATGAGCCAAACCTGCCTGACCTTCCGCGACCTGACGCTGGGCTACAACAGCCACCCTGCGGTCCACCACCTCAATGGTACGATCCGCAAGGGATCGCTGACGGCGGTCGTCGGCGCCAACGGCTCCGGCAAGTCGACGCTGATGAAGGGCATCGTCGGCGTTCTGAAGCCGATGGCGGGCGCGGTGATCCGGGCGCCCGGCGTGCGCGCCGCCTACCTTCCGCAGCAATCGGAGCTCGACCGCTCCTTTCCGGCCCGTGTCGTCGACCTGGTTTCACTTGGCCTGTGGCCGCGACGCGGCATGCTCGGCCGTTATACAAGGGAAGATCGCGACTCGGTCAGCGAGGCGCTGATGGCCGTCGGCCTCGGCGGCTTCGAGAAGCGCCCGATCGACACGTTGTCGGGCGGCCAGCTGCAGCGCACGCTGTTTGCCCGCGTGCTGTTGCAGGATGCCGAGCTCATCCTGCTCGACGAGCCGTTCAACGCCGTCGATGCCAAGACGGTCGGTGACCTGATCGCGCTGATCAAGCGCTGGCACGGCGAGGAACGCACGATCATGGTTGTGGTCCACGATCTCGATCTGGTGCGGCAGAATTTCCCCGAAACACTGCTGCTGGCGCGCCAGCCGATCGCCTGGGGAGAGACCAGGGAGACGCTGCGGCCGGAGAATTTGTTGCGCGCGCGCCGCTTCCACGAGGCCTGGGAGGACAACGCGCCATGGTGTGAGCCCGGCGAGCATGATCACCAGCACAGTGGCCACGAACACGGCCATGACCATGACCATCATCACGGCCCCGGGCCGAGGGCGGCGTGATGGACGTGCTCTACGGTCTGTTCGTCGCTCCGTTCGCCGACTACGCCTTCATGCAGCGGGCGCTCGCCGGTTCGATGATGCTGTCGCTCGGCGCCTGCCCAGTCGGCGTGTTCCTGATGCTGCGGCGCATGAGCCTGTCCGGCGACGCCATGGCGCATGCCATCCTGCCGGGTGCTGCCGCCGGCTTCCTGTTCTATGGCCTGGAAATCCTGCCGATGACTATCGGCGGACTGATCGCCGGCATCATCGTGGCGCTCGGCGCCGGCGCCGTCTCGCGCTTCACCATCCAGCGCGAGGATGCCTCGATGGCGGCCTTCTATCTGATTTCACTGGCCATCGGCGTGCTTATGGTGTCGATCCGCGGTTCCAGCGTCGATCTCATGCATGTGCTGTTCGGCACCGTATTGGCGCTCAACAACGAGGCGCTGACGCTGATCGGCGGCATCGTCGTGGTGACGCTGGCCAGCCTCGCCATCTTCTGGCGGGCGCTGGTCGCGGAATGCCTCGACCCTTTGTTCCTGCGCTCGGTCAGCCGGATGGGCAGCCCGGTGCATTTCATCTTTCTCGGCCTCGTCGTGCTCAATCTCGTGGGTGGTTTCCAGGCGCTCGGCACCTTGCTGTCGGTCGGGCTGATGATGCTGCCGGCGGCGGCGGCCCGCTTTTGGACGTCGCGCGTCGAGCCGATGTGCGTGTTGGCCACAGTGATCGGCTTTGCCTCCTGCATTGCCGGGCTGCTGTTGTCCTACCATGCGTCACTGCCCTCCGGCCCGGCCATCATCCTGTCCGCCGGCGTCGTCTATTTCGCCTCGATCCTGTTCGGCACGCGCGGCATACTGCGCGCCCGCATCGTCCATCACCGCCACAGAACTGCCTGATCCCAACAAGGAGAAAGTGTCCATGCTGAAATCGATCCGCACCGCGTTGGGTGTGAGCGTTATAACATTAACCGCCCTTGGCGCTTCGTCGGCCTTTGCTGAGCCGTTGAAAGTGGTCGCCAGCTTCACGATCATCGCCGATTTCGCCAAGAATGTCGGCGGCGACCGCATCGATCTGACCACCATCGTCGGGCCGGACGGCGACGCCCACGTCTACGAGCCGAGCCCCGCCGATGCGGTGGCCATGGCCAAGGCCGACATCGTGCTGGTCAACGGCCTGCATTTCGAAGGTTTTCTGCAGCGCCTGGTCGACGCCAGCGCCACCAAAGCTTCGATTGCCGTGCTGACCAAGGGGGTCACGCCGATCAATTTCAAACCCGAATTCGCCGAGGCCGACGCCGCCGAAGGCGCGGAAACCGATGGCGGCAAGACGGTCACCGATCCGCACGCCTTCCAGTCGATCGCCAACGCCAAGATCTATGTGAAGAACATCGCCGACGCCTTTTGCACGGCCGACGCTGCGGGTTGCGACAGCTACAAGGCCAATGCAGCCGCCTATACGCAAAAGCTCGATACGCTCGAGGGCGAAGTGCAGGCGGCGATCCAGTCGATCCCGCAAGAGAAGCGCGTCGTCATCACCTCGCATGACGCCTTCGGCTATTTCGAGAAGGCCTACGGCTTGACCTTCCTGGCCCCGGAAGGCGTGTCGACCGAGTCGGAGCCTTCCGCTGCTGACGTCGCCAAGCTGGTCAGCCAGGTGAAGCAGGACAAGGCGGCGGCGATCTTCGTCGAGAACATCACCAACCCGCGGCTGATCGAGCAGATCGCCAGCGAGACCGGCATCAAGGTGGGCGGCACGCTCTATTCCGATGCGCTGTCGCAGCCCGATGGCCCGGCCGCGACCTATATCGACCTGATGCACAACAACATCGCCCAGATCAAAGGCGCGATCCTCGGCAGCTAAGCGATCGACCTCGTTCATCCAGCCGGCTGGCGTATGGCGCATCCAAGCACACGCGGCGCTGTCCGGCTGGATTTCCGGCATCGAAATCTCTATCTGCGCGGATGGATTTCTTTTCGCGCGGATTGCCGACCGGGTCAGGGAGTGGCAAGACTGCCGCTAACCAGATTGCGAGGACACCGCCATGGAATACCGACAGATCAGCGAGGACTATTCGGTCTCGGGCCAGATCCAGCCCGAGGACGTCGCGTCCATCAAGGCCGCCGGCTTCAAGAGCGTGATCTGCAACCGGCCGGACGATGAGCAGCCCGGCCAGCCATCGGCCGACACCGTCAAGGCGGCGGTCGAGGGCGCCGGGCTCGCCTTCCGCTACATCCCTGTCATCAGCGGCCAGATCACGGCCGAGAATGTCGAGGACCAGGCTGAGGCGCTGGAGGAACTCGAAGGCCCGGTCTTCGCCTACTGCCGTTCCGGCGCCCGCTGCACCAATCTTTATGGGCTGATCCAGCAGTCGAAGGGGTGAACGTTCGCGCCCCTCAGATCGGTAGCGCGCCGGTTTCCTTTAGTGTCTCCAGCACGATCGCCGTCTTCACGTGCTGCACGGATTCGTGCGGCAGCAGCACGCTGTTGACGAATTCCGACAGCGACTTCAGGTCGGGCGTCACCACTTTCAATATATAGTCCATCTCGCCCGTCAGCGCGTGCGCTTCCTGCACTTGCGGCAGTCGCGCCACCAATTCGCCGAAACGCCGCGCATTGTCCCGGTTATGGGTGGCGAGCGTCACCGAGATGACGTTCACAAGGGAAAAACCGAGCTTGTCGCGGTCGAGCACCGCCCGGTAGCCCTTGATGTAGCCGTCCTCCTCCAGCCGCTGGCGACGCCGCGAGCATTGCGACGCCGACAGGTTCACCCGTTCCGACAGATCGTTGTTGGTCAGCCGTGCATCGCCCTGCAGCAGAGCCATTATCTTGCGGTCAAACTGGTCGATGCGCGCCTCATCCATGAATTTCGGCTCCGCAGTGCACAACTCGCGCATAATCAGACCATTTTAAGCGTGTGAATGCAAGCAATTTGCGCTCGCTCCGCGCTATGATTGCGCTCAGATATGGCCGACGCGGCCAATGCCAGATTTCAGGCCAGATTTCGGAGCAATGCCATGGGTCCCTTCCCGCACGACGCACCGCCCGCCAAGATCAGCAAGACCAATCCCGCCGGCACCGACGGCTTCGAATTCGTCGAATTCGCGCATGCCGAGCCAGAAAAGCTCGCCGAACTGTTCACCCGTATGGGCTATGTGCCGGTGGCCAAGCATCGCAGCAAGAACATCACCGTCTGGCGGCAGGGCGACATCAATTATGTCGTCAATGCCGAGCCCGGCTCGCATGCCATGAAATTCGTCGACAAGCACGGCCCTTGCGCCGCCTCGATGGCGTGGCGGGTGGTCGATGCCAGGCATGCCTTCGACCATGCGGTAGCCAAGGGCGCGACGCCCTATGGAGGCAACGACAAGACGCTCGATGTGCCGGCGATCGTCGGTATCGGCGGATCGCTGCTCTATTTCATCGAAGCCTACGGCGAGAAGGGCTCGGCCTATGACGCCGAGTTCGACTGGCTGGGCGAGCGCGACCCTAGGCCGGAAGGCGTCGGCTTCTACTATCTCGACCACCTGACCCACAATGTCTATCGCGGCAACATGGACAAATGGTGGGATTTCTACCGCGACCTGTTCGGTTTCAAGCAGATCCATTTCTTCGACATCGACGGCAAGATCACCGGCCTGGTCAGCCGCGCCATCACCTCGCCCTGCGGCAAGATCCGCATCCCGCTCAACGAGTCCAAGGACGAGACAAGCCAGATCGCCGAATATCTGAAGAAGTACAATGGCGAAGGGATCCAGCACATCGCCGTCGGTACCGATAACATTTACGACGCCACCGACAGGCTGGCCGAAAACGGCCTGAAGTTCATGCCAGGCCCGCCGGAGACCTATTACGATATGTCCTTTGCCCGCGTAAACGGCCACGAAGAGCCTATCGAGCGGATGAAGAGGCACGGCATCCTGATCGACGGCGAAGGCGTGGTCGACGGCGGCACGACCAAGATCCTGCTGCAGATTTTTTCCAAGACAGTGATCGGCCCGATCTTCTTCGAGTTCATCCAGAGGAAGGGCGACGAAGGTTTTGGCGAGGGCAATTTCCGCGCTTTATTCGAGTCGATCGAGCAGGACCAGATCAAGCGCGGCGTGCTGAAGGTGGACGGCAAGGCAGCGTAGCCAGTTCGGCCGAGGCGCCTTGTGATTTGATCAATTATGACCTAAATTATGGTCATAAAGGATCGAGTCATGAATGTTTCTATTGCCGAAGCCAAGGCCAAATTGTCGGAACTCGTCAGCCGCGCGGAAGCCGGCGAGGAGATCGTGCTCACACGCCACGGCAAGGTGGCGGCGCGTATCGTAGCTCCGGCAGTGGCCGAACCCCTGCCGCGGATAGGCGCGTTGAAGGGCAAGATCTGGATTGCGGACGATTTTGATGAACTCGGTCCCGAGTGGGATGAGTACGTGAAATGACGGTCGGCCCGTTTCTCGCCGACACACACATCATCCTCTGGTCGATTTCGGACGATCGCCGTCTCAGCGAGCACCACCGCGTTATTCTGGCTTCGGAAGCGGTGGTGTTCGCGAGCGCGGCAAGCGTCTGGGAAATTGCCATCAAACGTTCGATCAGAAAACTTAATGCGCCGGACGATCTGCCAACGCTGCTTCCAAGGATGCAATTTCAGCCGCTCGCCGTAACCTTCCAGCACGCGAACGCCGTCGGCGGCCTACCCCACCACCATGGTGATCCGTTCGACAGGCTTCTGATTGCGCAGGCGCAAGTGGAGAACCTCACCATCCTGACATCCAACCCGTATTTCGCCCGTTACGATGTGGCTTTGGCATGATTATCCAAGCAGTTGGTCTCGCAAGCCCAGCCGCTCAACCTCCGCTTTCCTGAGTTTCAGATCATAATCGAGGAAGAACTCGTCGAGTTGCGGCGGTTTCACCGAGGTGCCGGACAGCATCGCGTGCACCTGGCCGCGATGATGGATGTCGTGGATGAAGAGATGGGCGAGCAAATCGCCGATCCGCTCCGGTATCATGCCGTCCTCGCGCCGGTCGGTGAGAACGCGGCGCTCGAGATCGTCCGCCGACAGGCGGTCGCAAAAGGCGATCAGCCGCCGGTCGGCCTCCGCCTGTGCAACAAAAAGCGCCTTGGCATCATTGAACGGCACAAAATCGTCATGGGCGGCGGCGCCGACGCCGCTCTCTTCGAGAAAATCGAGATAGAGGTGATCGACCGCCAGAATGTGGTTCAGCGTTGCCTTGATCGATGGGAAGAAGCTTATCCTTTCAGCTTCGAATTCGCCGGGCTCAAGCTGCAGCACGGCACGATAGAGCCGGTCGTTGGACCACAGATTGTTAGCTGCCATGCGGCGGAAATGGTTCAGCAGGTCCATGACTTCACGCCGCTGACCGGACCAAATACAAGCCCGCCCACATGGGCGCGAATCCGGCGATGACGATCAGCAGAAGCCGGATCATGTGCCGCCGCATGGCTTGCGTTTCCTGGTCCAGCGCGACATTCGTGTTGGTGACGGTGTGAAACATCATCGCCTTGCGCGGAAAGCCGCTGCGGTTGGTCAGGTAGGGCGAGCGAGCCTCGATGCGGTAGCTCAGTCTGATTGCCTGGATGAAGATCGCCAGCATGACAAGGGCCCAGACACCGCACAGCAGGTAGAATGTCTCGCCCGTCATTCTCTTGCCCCCTCGTATTTCTCGACCTTCTGCTCGATGGCACCGAAGATCGAATGCCCGCCCCTGTCCTTCATCTCGATGCGCACGGTATCGCCAAAGCGCAGGAAGGGCGTTTTCGGTTCGCCAGTCTCAATAGTCTCGATCATCCGCAACTCGGCGATACAGGAATAGCCGGCGCCGCCTGCCGAGACAGGCTTGCCCGGCCCGCCGTCGAGCTTGTTGGAGACGGTGCCCGAACCGACGATGGTGCCGGCGGCCAGCGGCCGCGTTTTTGCGGCGTGAACAATCAGCGCCGGAAAGTCGAAGGTCATGTCGATGCCGGCGTTCGCCCGGCCGAACGGTTTGCCGTTGAGATCGACCAGCAGCGGCAGGCTGACCTTGCCGCCGTCCCAGGCATCGCCCAGTTCCTCCGGCGTCACCGCAACCGGCGAAAAGGCCGATGACGGCTTCGACTGATAGAAGCCGAACCCCTTGGCGAGCTCGGGTCCGGTCAGGCCGCGCAGCGTCACATCGTTGAGCAGCATGACCAGGCGGATCGCTGCCCGCGCCTCTTCGAGGCTTGCGCCCACCGGCACATCGTCAACTATGACCGCGACCTCTCCTTCCATGTCGATGCCAAGGGTCTCGTCGGTCATGCGGATTGGGTCCCGCGGTGCGAGGAAAGCGTCCGAGCCGCCCTGGTAGATCAGCGGATCGGTCCAGAAGCTTGCCGGCATCTCGGCGCCGCGCGCCTTCCGCACCAGCTCGACATGGTTCACATAGGCCGAACCATCGGCCCATTGGTAGGCGCGCGGCAGCGGCGAATGGGCGTCATGCTCGTGAAAGCGGGCAGACGGCACCGCATTATTCTCCAGCGATTCGGCCATGGCAGCGAGATGCGGCGCGATCCGAAGCCAGTCGTCAAGCGCGGCCTGCAGCGTCCGCACCAGAAACGAAGCATCGGTGAACCGCGTCAAGTCGCGCGAGACGACGACAAGCCTTCCGTCGCGCGTCCCATCCTTCAAGGTGGCAAGCTTCATGCGGTTTCCTCTCCTGGCGCAGCTTTGGTGCTGCTTTGATTTTTTGTTCTACGCATGATCTCTTCCGAAAACCGGTTTCCACTTTTCGGGATCATGCTCCAGCCCCACAACAAGGCCGTCGCGTGCGATCGTCAAGTCGCCGGCCCATGTTTTCCTGACGGCGGCAATCCAGTCGGCCTCGTCGATCTCGAGATCGTCGGCGGGAATGAGATGGTTGAGGACCAGTCTTTTGACGCCTGCATCACTGGCGATGCGGCCCGCTTCCTCGGCAAAGCTGTGGCTGGCAAGCAGGTGTTCCCTCAGCCTTGCGCCGTTGCCGGTCTTCGCGACCAGCCGCTCGATACCCTCTTCCAGCATGGCCTCGTGGACCAGCACGTCGGCGCCTTGGGCGAAATCCGCCAATGGCGGAAAGAACGCCGTATCCGACGAGAAGACGATGCTTTGCCCCGCATGGTCGAAGCGCAGCGCAAAGCAGTCCGTCACCGGCGGGTGGTCGACGCGCAGCGCCGATATTTTGAGACCGCGCTCTTCCGCCACCTGGCCTTCACCAAACTCGACGATCGAGACCAGGTCGCGGAGATCCGGCCTGCCTTCATCGGCGATGCGGATCTCGATGTCGAACTCCATCGCCTGGCAAAAGCGCTGCCAATAGTAGCCGGTGCCGGGCGGGCCGAATACGGTGACCTTTGTTGCCAGGCCGGCCGTCCATGCAGTGTGGATCAACGGTCCGAGTTCCAGCACATGGTCGGAATGCAAATGCGTGATGAAGATCAGTTCGAGCGCCTGAAGGCTGATGCCGGCACCGGTCAGCCCGCGCGTTACGCCCAGCCCGCAATCGACGACGATGGTGCGGCCGCCAATCTCCAGCAGTGACGAACTCGGCCACGGCCCGCCCGGCCGCAGCGCGGGACCACCCTTCGAGCCAAGAAGCACCAGACGATCCGTCACGCGACGGCGCTCAAGACCAGTCGCCCTCGGGCGTGCCGTTGAAGCGCTTCTTCAGGCCGGCCCAGCAGTCGATGTAATTGTCCTGCCGGGTTTCGAGCTCGGCGCCATAGCGGGTCACCATCTGCGGAAAGCGTGTCTCGAACATGAAGGCCATGGTGTTGTCGAGCTTGACCGGTTTCAGCTCCGCGCGCGAGGCTTTTTCGAAGCCAGATGCATCGGGTCCGTGAGCCAGCATCATGTTGTGCAGACTGATGCCGCCGGGCACGAAGCCCTCTTCCTTGGCATCGTACTGACCATGTATGAGGCCCATGAACTCGCTCATGATGTTGCGGTGATACCAGGGCGGCCGGAAAGTGTTTTCCGCCACAAGCCAGCGCGGCGGGAAGATGACGAAATCGATATTGGCGGTGCCTTCCTCGCCGCTCGGCGCGGTCAGCACGGTGAAGATCGACGGATCGGGGTGGTCGAACAGGATTGCGCCGACCGGCGAGAAGGTCGCAAGATCATATTTGTAGGGCGAATAATTGCCGTGCCACGCCACGACATCCAGCGGCGAATGGTCGATCTCGGTGACATGGAACTGGCCACACCATTTCGCGATCAGCCGGCACGGTGTCTCCTTGTCCTCGAACCAAGCACAGGGCGTCTTGAAATCGCGCGGATTGGCCAGGCAATTGGCGCCGATGGGGCCACGATCCGGCAGCGTCAGCTTGGCGCCGTAATTCTCGCAGACATAGCCGCGCACTTCGGCATCCACCAGTTCGACCTTGAACACCAGACCACGCGGCAGCACGGCGATCTCGCCCGGCCTGAGTTCGATGACCCCCATCTCGGTGACGAAGCGCAAGGCTCCAACCTGCGGCACGACCAGCAACTCGCCGTCGGCGTTGAAGAAATGATCGTCGACCATCGAGCGGTTGGCGACGTAGACGTGTGCCGCCATGCCGGTCTGGCCGAGCACGTCGCCGGCGGTGGTGATCGAGCGCATGCCGGCAATGAAATCGGTCGGCTCCTTGGGCATCGGCACCGGGCTCCAGCGATACTGGCCGAGTGCGAGCTGGTGGTCGCCGACGTTCGGCGCGCTTTTCCAAAGCGGATAATTCGCCGCTTTGAAGCGACCGGTGTGCCTCACGCTCGGCCTTATCCGATAAAGCCAGGAGCGCTCATTGGTGCCGCGCGGCGCGGTGAAAGGAGAGCCCGAAAGCTGCTCGGCATAGAGGCCGTAGGCCGGCCGCTGCGGCGAGTTTCGCCCTTGCGGCAGCGAGCCCGGCAAAGTCTCGGTTTCGAAGTCATTGCCGAAACCCGGCATGTAGGAGTAGGCCATGGAACCCTCCCGAATTCATGGTCTCGGAGCATCGTTTGCGCATCCGCAAAGATGCTCCGGGTTGACCATACCGGTTTCATTTGTAACCATTGAAAATGTAACCATCAACGGTGATTTCGCCATGAGCCGCCAGCATCCCCAGTCAGGGCCAACCATGGAAATCCTTGAGCTGGAATCCTTCCTGCCTTACCGGCTCTATCGGCTTGCCGATGCCGTCAGCCGCGAATTCTCAAGGATATACAAGGACCGTCACGGACTGACCCGGCCCGAATGGCGCACGCTGGCCGGGCTTGGACAGCACGGCACGATGACGGCGACGGCGCTCGGCGAGCAATCGGCCATGCACAAGACCAAGGTTTCGCGCGCGGTCGCCGAGCTCGAACGGCGCCGCTGGCTCAGCCGGACGCCTGACGAAAAAGACCGCCGTGTCGAGCATCTGGCGCTGACCAAGGCTGGCGTTGCCGCCTATCGCGAGATGGTGCCGCTGGCGAAGGAGTTCGAACGGGAATTGCTGGCAAGATTGAGCCCCGCCGAGCGTGTGGCCATTGTCGGCGGAGTGGCAGCACTGGAGGCGGCATTGGGGAAAAGCTAGGTTCCTGCCAGAATTACAGGCACCTTGGCGGAACAGCTTTCAGTTCGCACCGTGTTCCTTCGGGCCTTCACCAGTCCATGACCACCTTGCCGGAATTGCCACTCTTCATCGCTTCGAAGCCGAAAATATAGTCGTCGATGCCGATGCGGTGGGTGATCAGGCCGCTGACATTGAGAGGACCCTGCACCAGCGCAATCATCTTGTACCAGGTCTCGAACATCTCGCGGCCGTAGATGCCCTTCAGATGCAGCATCTTGAAGATGACCTTGTTCCAGTCGATCTCGAAGCCGGTCGGCGCGATGCCGAGAATGGCGATCTTGCCGCCATTGTTCATGGTATCGATCATGTCGCGGAATGCCGGTGCGGCACCGGACATTTCAAGACCGACGTCAAAACCCTCGGTCATGCCGAGCGCCGGCATGATATCGCGCAGCTTTTCTTTCGAGGCGTCAACGACATGCTGGACGCCGAGCTTTTTTGCCAGTGCCAGGCGCACCGGGTTGATGTCGGTGATGACCACTTTTCGCGCGCCGACGCATTGCGCCACCAATGCGCCCATGATGCCGATCGGCCCGGCGCCGGTGACCAGCACGTCCTCGCCGACGAGGTCGAAAGATAGTGCGGTGTGAACCGCATTGCCCAGGGGATCGAAGATCGCGGCGATCTCGTCCGGCACGTCGTCGGGGATCGGCACGACATTATGCTGCGGGATAGCCAGATATTCGCCGAAGGCGCCGGGGCGATTGACGCCGACGCCGAGCGTGTTGCGGCAAAGATGCCCCCTGCCCGCCCGGCAGTTGCGGCAATGGCCGCAGACGATGTGACCCTCGCCCGAAACGCGCTGGCCGACTTTGTATTCGGTCACCGCCGCGCCGAAATCGGCGACCGTACCAACGAATTCATGCCCGGTCACCATCGGCACCGGCACGGTCTTTTGCGCCCACTGGTCCCAATTGTAGATGTGGACGTCGGTGCCGCAGATCGCCGTCTTCCGGACCTTGATCAGCACGTCGTTGGGGCCGATCTCCGGCACCGGCACCTCTTCCATCCAGATGCCCGGCTCGGCCTTGGCTTTGACGAGGGCCTTCATCATGTTCGACATTCTGCAGTCCCTTGAAGGTCTTGATCCGGAATCGCTTTTCGACTGCCGGTCATTCAGGAAATCACGCCGAGCTCGCGACCGACTGCGGCGAACGCCTCAATCGCACGGTCAATGTCGGCGCTGGAATGGGCGGCCGACATCTGCGTGCGGATGCGCGCCTGGCCTTTCGGCACCACCGGGAAGGAGAAGCCGATGACATAGATGCCGCGCTTCAGCATGCGCGCCGCCATCTCCTGCGCCAGCGTCGCGTCGCCCAGCATCACCGGGATGATCGGATGGTCGGCGCCGGCCAGTGTAAAGCCGAGCCTGCCCATCTCGGAGCGAAACCGCGCTGCGTTGGCATATAGGTGCTGACGCAACGCATCGCCATTGCGGATCATCTCGAACACCCGGATCGAAGCGCCGGCGATCGCCGGCATCAGCGTGTTGGAAAACAGATAGGGGCGCGAGCGCTGGCGCAGCCAGTCGACCACCTGCTTCTTGCCCGACGTGTAGCCGCCCGACGCGCCGCCCAACGCCTTGCCGAGCGTGCCGGTGATGATGTCCACCCTGCCCTCGACGCCACAATGTTCGGCCGAGCCACGGCCATTCCTGCCGACGAAACCAACTGCATGGCTGTCGTCGACCATGACCATTGCGTCATATTTGTCGGCGAGGTCGCAGACGCCCTTCAGATTGGCGATGATGCCATCCATAGAGAACACGCCGTCGGTGGCGATCAGCCGGAACCGACAGTCGCGCGCCTCTTTCAACCGCGCTTCGAGATCGGCCATGTCGTTGTTGGCGTAGCGGAAGCGCTTTGCCTTCGACAGCCGTACCCCGTCGATGATCGAGGCGTGGTTCAGCGCATCGGAGATGACCGCATCCTCCTCGGCGAGCAGCGTCTCAAACAGGCCGCCATTGGCGTCGAAGCAGGAGCCGTAGAGGATGGTGTCCTCCATGCCGAGGAAGTCAGAAATGGTCGCCTCGAGCTGCTTGTGTTCTTCCTGCGTGCCGCAGATGAAGCGCACCGACGCCATACCGTAGCCGTAGCGGTCGAGCGCCTGCTTGGCCGCCTCGCGCAGTTCGGCGCTGTCGGCGAGGCCGAGATAATTATTGGCGCAGAAATTCAGCACCTTCTCGCCGCCCACCTCGATCTCGGCCGATTGGGTCGAGGTTATCACCCGCTCGGATTTATAGAGGCCTGCCGATTTCAGCCCTTCAAGCTCGCTTTCGATGTGGGAGAGGAATGCTGCGGTCATGATCAGGCCCTGTTGAGATCGATGAGGACTGTCGCGCCGCGCGGACGAAAAATCCATCGTAAAAGCGACCGCTTCGGTGGCGGCAATGGCACGGCAGAGGCCACGATGTTCAAATGCGGAGGTGCTGCGAAAGATTGCAATAACCACTTTGCGGGTTTCCCGCCACGGTCGCCGCTGTCGGCCTGTTGCCGTCCCAAACCTTTAACACTTTGAAGCCAAAGGTTGTCGCACAAGAATTCGTTGGCGAGAGGGCCGCATCAGAAAATGTCGCAGCAGCCGGCGCACGCCGTTTCAGGCAGGCTCATACTCCTGATCAAGTCCGGCTACTGGCTGGCTCTGCTGATCATCGCCGCCATGGTCGTGGCCTCCTTCATCCTGCTGCAACAGGTGATGGCGACCCAACGGCACAATCAGGCGCTGCTCGATATCGTCAGCACACAAAAAGCCCTGTCGCAGCGCATCGTCTTCCTTGCCGGCGCGACAGGCAGCGCGCAGCGCGATCAACAGCGCGCCCTGGTTACCGCGCTTAAGCAAGCGACGGTGGAGTTCGAGAAGAATTACGATCTGTTGCTCGAGCGGACCGCCGCCGATCCGGCGTCGCCGGCAAGGTTCGATCCCAAATCGATCGAGAGCGTGCTTTTCGCCAAGCCGTTCCATCTCGACTATTTCTCGGTCGGGCTTATCGCCAACGGCGAACGCCTGATTTCGTCATTCGAATCGCGGCTCAACATGGCCGGCAATGGTGGCTACAAAGGTGGAGAGGAGCGCGTCAACCTGAACGCTTCCGTTGCCAACGCAACATTGTCGGGCTATGCAGCACTTGGCCAGCGCATCAGCGCCTTTGCAGACCAGCGATCCGAAACACTTCTCGAGCTTAACCGCACATTGTTCTACTCGACCATCGGCGTCATCGTGCTGGTGGCGCTTTTCATTTTCAGGCCGATGTCGAACGCCATCCTGCGCAGGACGCGTGAGCTGGTCGATGCGCGCAATTCCATGGCCTTTATTGCCGTGCATGACGGGCTGACCGGCCTGCACAACCGCACCTTCCTGACCGAGCATTTCGATACGTTGATCAATGCCGCGCAGCGACGGCGTGAACGAGTTGCCGTGGTGCAGTTCGATCTCGACCGGTTCAAGCAGATCAACGACACGTTCGGCCACGCCGCCGGCGATTATGTGCTGGTGGCGGCTGCGCAACGCATGCGTGATTCGTGCCGTACGTCGGATCTCAACGTGCGTCTCGGCGGCGATGAATTCGTCATGATTCTCAACGGCGCCGGCAGCACCGAGGACATCGATACCGTCGCCAGGCGCATCCTGACCAAGCTCAACAAGCCGATCGTCTTTCGAGGCACGACGATCCATCCGGGCGTAAGTGCGGGGATTGCGGTCTATCCTGTCGACGCCGACAATGCGCAGGATCTGCTCGTCCATGCCGATCTGGCGCTGTATTCAGCCAAGAAGCAGGGCGGCGGCAGTTTGTCGTTCTTCTCCGATGAGCTGAGGCGCGAACTCGATTATCGCAAGCAGCTCGAGCTGGATATCAGGACCGCCATCTCGGAGAAGGCGTTCGAGGTCTATTTCCAGCCGCAGGTGTCGCTGTCGGACGGCGCCATCAGTGGCATCGAGGCTCTGGTTCGCTGGAGACATGCCGAGCGCGGCATGATCGCGCCGGGCGAGTTCATTCCGGTCGCGGAAAAATGTGGCCTGATGCCCGAGATCGGCCGCATCGTCATTGCCAAGGCGATCAACGAAGCAGCCGAATGGAACCGCGCAGGCATCGGCTTCGGCCGGATCGCCGTCAACGTGTCCGGTTCGGAGCTGCGCGAGACAGATTTCGAACTCTTCCTGTTCGGGACGCTGGAAAGGACCGGCCTGCCCACGCACAAACTATCGCTGGAGATCGTCGAATCGGTCATTCTCGACGACGAGAAGACCGGTATCGCGGCAAAGCTGCGGCACATCCGCGCCGCCGGCATCCATCTTGAGCTCGATGATTTCGGCACCGGCTACGCATCGCTCAGCCATGTCAATCCAAACGAGATCGACCGGCTGAAGATCGACCGCCGCTTCGTCCAGAACATCAACGAGAACAGCGGCAACACAAAGATCGTGCGTGCCCTCACCGAGCTCGCCCGCGGTCTCGGCATCTCGATCGTTGCCGAGGGCGCCGAAACCGAAGCCGAGCTCGACTCGCTGATGGCGATCGGCTGCGACCAGGTGCAAGGATATTCCATCGCTTTCCCGATGCCGCCGGAAAGGGTGCGTGAATGGCTGGTGGCACGGACGCCGAAAAAGGCCAGGCTGACAGTGCTGCAGGGCAGCCGGGCGTAGATCCGTCATGGTTCGGCCTTGCGAACCGACCTGATGGGCCGAGGCGGAAGGTCATCCTCATCACCGGGAAATGCTGCCAGCAATTGTCCAAAGCTGGGCACACGCGCCAGTTTTTCATAGTCTGGAACGACAGAATGGCCGCCTGCTTGCGGCCACGCCGGGTGATGACGGCCGGTTCTCCCGCGATGACCTGATCGAGCACCGCCGAGAGTTTAGCCCTGGCATCCTTCAGCGAAATTTCGCGCATGGCGTCTTCCTAGCCTAATTTCTAGCTCTCGACATTGGCCCGCAGCGCAGCCAGCACCTGTGCAAACTCCGCCAGCCTGTCGTCGGACAGCCCTTTCCGCAGCCGTTTGTCGAAGGCTAACGCGGCCGTGCGCAATTTCAGGAACAACGCCTCTCCGGCCTGGGTCAGCTCCACCTGGTGAACCCGGCGGTTCTCGGGATCGCGGCGGCGCATCAGCAGGCCTTGCGTCTCCATGGCGTTGAGATGGTGGGTCAGCGTTGCGCCCCGAATGCCGATCATGCCGGCGAGCTCGCGTTGGTTGGCCAGCTCCCGCGACTTGACCGACAGCAAAGTGACCCAGACCGGCAGCGTGCCGCCGGCTTCGACCAAGGCAGCGTCGAAAGCCTGCGCGACCAGCTTGGCGGTGCGGGCGAGATTCATCCCGATCGGCGGGCGGTCAAAGGGCGTCATGATCCGACACTAGAACAAGGGCAAAGCCGATGGAACCGGCTCGAGCTTATGCGTTGACATCTAATCATTTGATATCTATCAATATGCCTAGCGGTGGGCAAGAGAGGAAATGCGGTCATGCAATATGTCTACATCATCGTCCTCGGCCTTCACGTCATGGCGGGTGTGTTCTGGGCCGGCACCACCATCGCGGTTGCCCGCGAACCGGAGATCAGGGCGGAACGTTTCTTCCGGCCGCAAATGGGCGCGGCCGGCGTGGTTTTCGTCACGGGTTTGCTGCTGTGGTATTTCTTCCACAACGGCTCTTTCGGCTCGATGGAAAAAGTCCTGGCGCTCGGCATCTTGACTGCCTTGATTGCCGCCGGGGTTCAGGGCGCACTGGTGGGTTCCGCCAGCAGGCAGTTGGCCGGCGCTGATGCGGCGAAGCAAACCCAGTTGCGCGCCAAGATGACAAAAGGCGAACGCATCGCCGGCGGCCTGCTGGTCATCACCGTGTTCTGCATGGCCACCGCCAGGATGTTTTGAACGTCCTGCCGCAATCGCAAGATCGTACGGTGCACGGCGATGGCCGGCGGCGTGCGCGGCGCGCAGCCCGGACCAAAGTACCGTGGTGGCTCTCCGTACGGAGGTTCGGCTGCGCGCCACCAATCAATCCAAAATATTCCTCAGATCCGCAAGCCGAACCTGATGCCGTCATAGATTGCGGCATGGATGTTACGCGAGGCAACTGCGTCGCCGATGCGGAAGAGCACGAAGCCACTTTGCGGATTGCGCACGGCGAAGATGTCGCCGCCATTGACCAGTTTTTCGTAATCGATCGCGCCGGCGTTCTTCGACAGCGGCTTCAGCGCCAGATAGAGATCGTCGAGCGGCAGCGTGCCATGCTCGACCACCACCTGGTCGACCCGCCGCTCGCCGCGCCAGCCATCGGCGAAGTCGGAGGCGAGCTCGGCGATCAGCTGGTTGCCCTCGCGCCGCACAGAACGCAGCCGTGTGTTGATGGTCACCGTGACACCCTTTTCCTGAAAGGCGCGCATGTAGGGCACATGGTTCATCCCGCCCATTTCCGGGGCGAAGAAGCGCTCCGGTGAGACCAGCTCCAGCCTGGCGCCGCTATTGGCGATCAGTTCGGCAGCACCCATGCCCTGATGGCCGCCATTGTCGTCATAGAGCAGCACGTTCTCGGCCGGCTTGACGCTGCCGGCCATGATGTCCCAGCTCGAAGTGACGAGATCGTCGCCCGCCGTCAGAGGCGGGTTCTGCGGCAGCCCGCCGGTGGCGATCACCACCACGTCGGGCGACAGCGCCAGCACGTCGTCCTTCTCCGCCCAGGTATCGTAGCGGATCTCGACACCGAGCCGGTCGAGTTCGGCCAGACGCCAGTCGATGATGCCGATCAATTCCTTGCGGCGCGGGTTTTGCGTTGCCAGCCGCACCTGGCCGCCGGCCTGGCTCGATGCTTCCAGCACCGTCACCTGGTGCCCACGTTCGGCGGCGACGCGCGCCGCCTCCAGTCCGCCGGCGCCGGCGCCGACGACGACCACCTTCCGCTTCGGTCCCTCGGTTTTCGGAATAGTATGCGGTATCGACGCCTCGCGGCCCGTCGCCGCATTGTGGATGCACAGTGCCTCACCGCCCTCATAGATGCGGTCGAGGCAATAGGTGGCGCCGACGCAAGGGCGGATCTCGTGCTCGCGGCCCTCCATCACTTTTTTGACGATATGCGGGTCGGCAATGTGGGCACGCGTCATGCCGACCATGTCGAGCTTGCCAGTGGCGATGGCGTGGCGCGCGGTGGCGACGTCGGAAATCCGCGCCGCATGGAAGGTCGGGAATTTCGTCGCCGCTCTCACCTCCCCTGCGAAGTCGAGGTGTGGTGACGAGCGCATGCCGGTCACCGGGATGACCTTGGTCAGCGCGGCATCGGTCTCGATCGAACCACGGATGATGTTGAGGAAATCGACCTTGCCGGATCCGGCCAGCCGCCTGGCGATTTCGACGCCCTCCTGTTTCGACAGGCCTTTCTCGAAATCCTCGTCGGCGACCATGCGGATGCCGACGACGAATTTTTGGCCGACCGCCGCCCGCACCGCGTCGAGCACCATGCCGGTGAAGCGCAGCCGGTTGTCAAGCGAGCCGCCGAAATCATCGTCGCGCTGGTTGGTGGCCGGCGACCAGAAGCCGTCCATCAGGTGGCCGTAGGCCTCGAATTCGATGCCATCGAGGCCGGCAGCCTGGCAGCGCTGGGCGGCAGCGGCATAGTCGGCGACGATGCGCTCGATGTCCCAGTCCTCGATAGTCTTGGGAAAGGCGCGATGGGCCGGTTCGCGAACCGGCGAAGCCGACAGGACCGGCAGCCAGTCGGCCTTGTTCCAACCGGTGCGGCGGCCGAGATGGGTGATCTGTATCATCACCTTGCAATCGTGCTCGTGGCAGGCGTCGGTCAGCTCGGCGAGCCACGGCACGATGCGGTCGTCATAGACATGCAGATTGCCAAAAGCGGCCGGGCTGTCGCGCGAGACGATCGCCGAACCGGCGGTCATGGTCAGCGCCATGCCGCCCTTGGCCTTTTCGGCATGGTAGAGCCGGTACCGCTCTTTCGGCATGCCGTCCTCTGAATAGGCCGGCTCATGGCTGGTCGACATCACCCGGTTCTTCAGCGTCAGATGCTTGAGCTGATAGGGCTGGAGGAGCGGGTCGTTGCTAGTCATCGTCTTCCTGCTGTTTCAAATTGTGCTAATGAGCGGCAAATTTTTGTTTTTACGCATGTCGCTGTCCCAAAATCGCTGCGCAGTTTTGGGCGACATGCAGCAAGGAACCTGCTCATGACCGATACGAAAAACCTCACCCAGCTCGGCACCAACGTCGAGGCGCCACAGAGCCCTGAAGCGGCAGTCCTGGAAACCGTGCCGTTTTCGCGCGGCGACGGCCCGCCGGCCATCGTTCGCTTCACCTGCCCGGAATTCACGTCGCTCTGCCCGGTCACCGGCCAGCCGGACTTCGCCCATATCGTCATCGACTACGCACCCGATGCGCTGCTGGTGGAATCGAAGTCGCTCAAGCTGTTCATGACCTCGTTTCGCAACCATGGCGCCTTCCACGAAGAATGCACCGTCATGATCGGCCGCCGCATCATCGCCACGACCAAGCCATTGTGGTTGCGCGTCGGCGGCTACTGGTATCCGCGCGGCGGCATTCCGATCGACGTGTTCTGGCAAACCGGCGCGCCGCCGGAAGGTGTGTGGCTGCCCGACACCGGCGTCGCCCCCTATCGTGGACGCGGCTAATCGGACGGAGCGGCTCATCTGATCCCGGTCCGGCACAGGTTGGTCTCCAGGAAAGGCATCACCGCGTCGCGGTACCGCTGTTGGTCATAGCGATAGAGATCGACATGCCGCGCGCCGTCGAACCACACCAGCTTTGCGTGAGCGCCCGCCGCATCTTTCAACGCCAGTGTCTGGCTGCGAGCGACAAACGGATCCGAATTGCCTGCTAGCAGCAAGATCGGCCGATCAATCGTGCCGATGCGATCGACCGGCCTGACATCCTCTACCCCGAAGCCAAGGCGGAGCTGCATCTGCGCCAAGAGGACGGTCGCCTGTACGTCGCGTAACATAGGCAAGGGCGCTCGCAACGCCGTGGTTTCCAGCAAAGTCGCGTAGAGCTGCTCCAGGACATAGGCATCGGCATGCTCCTGCTGAGCGCCAAACACAAAAGCAGCCGCACCGAGCGACGAACCGATGGCCGCCACCTTGCGACCAGCGAAGCGTTGCCGCGCAAAGGCGAGGATGCGACTGGCGTCCTGCCGTTCGATGTAACCAAAGCCTCTGATATCGCCGCCGCTTTCGCCATGTCCCGACAGATCGAACAGCACGATCGAGTAGCCGCTTTCGAAAAGCAGCTTCGCTCTTGGAACCATGGCCAGCTTGTTTGAACCGCGTCCGTGTAACAGCACGATTGTTCCGCAACTGTCCTGCCGATCCGCCACCCAACCGGCAAGGTCGGGCGCGCCCTCCTGCTTCAGAACGCTGCGCTCCACCGGTAACCCCACAGGCAGCGTGAAGCTTTGCCGAGGCACGCGGGCCACCGCGCGGCTTCCTGCCTCCCAGCTGACAGCGCAGGCCAGGACGCAAACCGCCGCGAATAAAGCAACCACGACAGGACCTCTTCTCATCGATCGGTCACGTGCACTTCGCATCAGTTGAGCGGCAGCCGCCGGTAGCGGCTGGGATTGTTCGGGTCGCTGAAATGGCCCATCGGCCCGTGTTCGGCGAAGTGGCCCGCCCAGCGCTTCATCGAAGCCGGATCGAGTTCGACGCCCAGGCCATGCCCCTCCGGCACGCGCACCGTATTGCCGGTCTGCCGGAATGGGCCGTCCTTGATGACATCGCCGATCTGCCAGCGAAACAGCGACTGCGATGCTTCGGTGATCCACGGTGTCGCCGCCACGACGTGCAAATAAGCCGATGTCATGATGCCGAGATCGTTCGAATAGCACCAGAACCCCTTGCCCATCGCCTCACAGGCGGCGATGAATTTCAGAGTTTTCGACAATCCGCCGAGTGCTGCGAAATTGCAGACGAAGTAATCCGGCGCACCGAGCGCGACTGCCCGCCTGAGATCCGGGATGTGCGTGGAGAACGGAATGCGCGAATGCTGGCGCAGCGCCGCCATCTCCTCGAAGGTCGCGACCGGATCCTCGTAATTGCGGATGTTGAACGGCTCGATCTCGCGCAGCACCCAGCGCGCTGTGGTTAGCGACCACTGCATGTTGGAATCGAGTTTGATCTGCGCCTTGTCGCCAAGCGCCTCGCGCAGCATGCGCACTGTCCTGATCTCGAGCTCGGGATCGCCCATGATCAGCTTGCCCTCGAAGATCGTCGAGCCGTGCTGTTCTCGCATGCCGAGACAGTAGTCGACGATCGCTTCGGCGGTCATCTCGCCGCCGGCTCCGCCTTGAGCGGGGCGAAAGGCGAAATATTCCGAAAACGGAATGTCCTTGCGCACCGCGCCGCCGAGCAGCTTATAGAGCGGCATACCGAAGACCTTGCCTCTTATATCCCACAGCGCCAGGTCGACGGCGCCGAACGCCACCGTGGCTGCGTTCTCGCCGGTGTTGGCGGTGATCTGCCAGGGCGGCACACAGCGCGCCTCGCAGTCGGCGATGTCGAGCGGATCGGCGCCAATCAGCGCCGGCGCGATCTCGGCCTTGATCACCTCGCCGAAATGCCACCATGGCGCCTCGCCCAGTCCGACCACGCCTTCGTCCGTCTCGACCTCGATGATCGATTTCGAGGCGCCGCCGTAGAGACCAGCCGTCCACCAGAACGGAGCATCGAGCGGGACGTTGACGTGGGTGACGCGGATGTTGGTGATCTTCATCGGTTCCGTTCTCACTCACACTGGTATTGGCTTAGCGCCCATTCGCCGGTCACCGAGAGAAGGTCCGATATCTTCCAGTCGCCGTCGACTTTCCTGAATTTCCACTCCAGCCGGTGCGGGTTGCCGGCGACGACGAAGGCGACGACGACCTTGGCCTCGTCGCCCTTGATCGCTTCGATGGTCTTCAGGCTTTTGTCGATCTCCGCCTTGTCGTATTCGGAATTGTCGAGCGCCATGTTGGGATCGAGGCATTCGCCCTGCCCCGACTTCCGCAGCGCGTCGCTCTTGTCGAGCACCGACTTTGCCGGGTCGGTGAAATGGCCCCGCTGAGCCGGATCGACCTCGAGCCCGGCATGCTCGTAGAACGGCTTCACCACCGCGGTCGGCGAGCCCGGCTGCACGGGTGCGGCCGGCGCGTTTTCTGCCGGCGGCAAAACTGCCTTCGGCGGTGCCGCACTGTCGGCCGGCGCGTTTGCGGGCGGCGCGCCGAACAGGCCCTGAGCGGCGGCGCTGCTCAATCCGGCCAGCAGGCACGCAGTCGCCAAAAGCCAGGGATGACAGCGGAGCACGGCATCACTCCGGCGACTGCCCGGCCAGGCATTCGAGCGCACTCAGCGTCCACCCGCTGGTCTTCGAGGTGATGTCGGCGACCTTCCACTGGCCGTCGATCTTCTTCAACGACCAGACCATTTCGCGTTTGGAATCATCCCCTTCCGGAAAAAGGTTGAAGGTCGCCGTCACCTCGGCGCTGTCGCCATCCAGCGTTTCGGCCAGCGTCAGCGTCTTGGCCACGGTCTTCTCGTCATAGTCCTGCGCATCGAGACCAGGGGCGAAGTCGATGCAGGGAACTTCATCCGGATGGTTCTTTGCCGCATTGTCGTTCAGTTCGAACAGTTTCGTCACCGGTGCGGTGAAGCGGTCGCGATATTGCGCATCGGCCTCGAATTTGACCGACGGGACATAAAAGAACTTCACGGCATTGGCAGCAGGGCCGGCAAACGCGGCCGCCGGCAAGGCCATCGAAAGCGCGGCAACAAAAAGTGGCAGTTTCATGCGTGTCCCCGATTGTTCACTGACGGAAGCTATCAGTACCACGCATCTTGCCCGTCAGCTTTCTTGCGGTCCATGAAATCCTGCAACGCGTCCTCTGCTGGCAACTCAGGCGTTCAGCCAGACGTTCTGGAGATCCATTTCGAAGGTTTGGTGCACACCGTAGTTCTTCACCTTCTCGTTCATGTGGCTGAACAGCTTCTGCCAGAACGGCTGAATGATGACGCCCGAATCCTGCAGGATCTGCTCGATGTCCTTCATGACCTCGCGGCGTTTCTCGACGTCGATGAGCGAGAGAGCCTGCTTGAGCTTGGCGTCAAAATCAGGGTTCGAGTAGCCGGTTTCGTTCCAGGCCTCGCCGGTGCGATAGCCGAGCGCCAACACCTGGACGCCAAGCGGGCGCATGTACCAGATGGTCATGGAATAAGGATATTTCGTCCAGTCGTTCCAGAAGGTCGAACCCGGCAGCACCGTGCGCTTCACTTTGATCCCGGCATCGCGCAACTGGCCGGCAATCGCGTCGCCGGTGTTCTTTTGCCAATCGTCCTCGACGGTGATCAGTTCATGCTCGAAGTCGGCCTGCCCGGCCTCCGCCATCAGCTTCTTGGCGCCCGCTGCGTCGCGTGTCTTCTTGGGCAGCGCGTAGTATTCCGGATGAATCGGGCTGACGTGGTGGTTTTCACCGACGGTGCCTCGCCCGGCATAGCCAAGTTCGAGCACCGCATTGTTGTCGACGGCCATCTGGAGGGCGTTGCGGACCCGCTTGTCATCGTAGGGTTTGTGCGTGATGTTGGTGCGGGCAACGAGCGTGGTCGCTGTCGCGACCTCCGATTTCACCAGCCCCATCTTGTCGAGGATGTCTATGAAGTCGGCAGGCGTCTCGAAGTTGAGATCGATTTCGCCGGAGTCGAATGCGTTTACGGACGCATTGAAATCGGTTCCGTAGTCGATGAATTCGACGCCGTCGAGAAGCGCTTCACCGCCCCACCATTTGCCATTTTCGCGACGTTTGACGACCGCTTTCTGGCCGACCGCATAAGACACCAGCTCGAACGGCCCGGTGCCAACCGGCTTCTCGATCGGATTGGCGCCGTCGGCGTCGAAGTTGCGATGGACCACCAGCGCCGGATAGTCGGTGAAGTTCGGGATCAGCGAGATGTCCGGTTCGTTCAGCTTCAGCTTCACCGTGTTGTCGTCGACCTTGGTGATCGCCCCTTCCCTGGCCTTGCCGGTCTTTGCATCGATCAGCGCACCGACGCGCGCGGCCATAGAATTGCCGGCGGCAGCCTTCTCGCACCAGCGCGTCAGATTGTAGACCACGTCATCGGCGCTAAAAGCATCGCCGTTGTTCCAGGCGATGCCCTTGCGAACATGCAGCACATATTCGGTGGCGTCGTCGTTGACCTCCCAGCTTTCGAGCAGAACCGGCTCGAAAGTGAACTGGCGCGTGTAGCGGACAAGCGGCTCCAGCCAGCAGCGTGAAATGTTCGCGAGTTCCACCCAGTCGTAGGTGCGCGGATCCTTTTGTGCCTTCACCGACATCGAAACGTGGAGCGTGCCGCCTTTCTTCGGCTCTTCAGCCAAAGCCCGCTGCGGCATGGCAAGGCCGATCATGCCGTAGGCAAAGGCCGTCGATGCGCCGAAGGCGCTTGCCAGAGCCAGAAACTCGCGCCGATCCACACGACCTGCACGCGCCTCGCTGGCCATCGCTTCGATGGCGCTCGGCACCCGATCACCGTTGCTTCTGAAGAGTGTCATTTTTTCCTCCGTTATGGTTCCCATCGGGTCTTCGCCCGTTATCAACTAACGCTGTCCGGCAGTTTCTCCTCGCGCCGCGCAATCAAATCTTTGAGACCATCGGCGATGCCCTCATCGAGCTTCGGCTCCTCGTAATCGGCGAGCATGTTGCGCGCTTTCTCGCGGCCGCGGGTGTCGTGGTCCTTTGCTCCTTCCGCCTTCCACTGTTCGAACGAATTGAAGTCCATGATGCTCGGTATGAAGAAGGCGGACTCGAAATGTTCGAGCGTGTGCTGGGTGCCGAGGAAATGGCCCTGCGGTCCGACCTCGCGGATAGCCGCCATAGCCTCCTTGAAATCGTCGAATGGCAGCCCGCCGGCATATTTGTACCAGCCGACAAGCTGCTCGCAGTCGGTGGCAAATTTCGAATAGCCGCAGGTCAGGCCGGCCTCGAGCCAACCGGCGGAGTGCCAGATGTAGTTGGCGCCGGCAAGGATGGCGGCATGCATCAGCATGTTCGCCTCGTAGCCCGCCTGGGCGTCGTTCAGCTTCGAGCCGACATGGAAACCGGACGTGCGCCACGGCAGCCGATACTTCCGCGCCAGCGCGCCCATGAGATACATCATCTGGGCCGCCTCCGGCGTGCCGCCCATGGGAGCGCCGGTCTTCATGTCGACCGTCACCATGAACTGTCCGTAGATCTGCGGCGAACCCGGACGCAACAGCTGTGTGAACGCGACACCCGCCAGCGCTTCGGCATTGACCTGCGCGACCGCACCGACGGCAGAGGCCGAAGTCGAGGCGCCGCAAAGAGCGAAGGGCGCGAGGATCAGCGGCTGGTTGTGGCGCGCATAGACTTTCATCGCGTCCAGCATGGTGGCATCCCAGACCAGCGGCGAATTGCAGTTGGTGATCGCCACCAGGACCGGGTTGTCGCGGACATAGTCCTCGCCGAACACGATGCCCGCCATCGCCATCGTGTCTTCGGCCCGATCCCTGGACGTCACGATGCCCATGAACGGCTTGTCGGAGTGCTTCAGCGCCGAATGGATGATGTGGAGGTGACGCTTCGGCACTGGAATTTCCATCGGCTCGCAGATGATCGAGCTCGACGAGTGCAGCGCCGGCGCCATGTAGGCGAGCTTGTGGAAATTGTGGAGGTCGGCGAGTGTGCCGTAGCGCCTGTTGTTGTCGAGGTCGCGCACGTATGGCGCGCCATACATCGGCACGAAGATGGAGTTGTTGCCGCCCACACGTACCGAACGCTGGGGATTCCTCGCATTGAGCGTAAATTCCGACGGGACCTTCGAGATGAGCTCCATGAGCAGGGCGCGGTCGATGCGGACCCTTGTCTCCGAGACATCGGCGCCCGCCGCCTTCCACATTGCGATCGCCTCGTCGTCGCGGAACTCGCATCCCACCTCTTCGAGGATCGAGAGCGATTCCTGGTGGATCAGTTCCACCGCCTCGTCCGGAACCATCTGATACACCGGAATCTTGCGGACCAGGGTCGGAAATGACGCAACGGGTGCGCCTCGCAGCGCCTTGCGCCCCAGGCGGCCACCCGCGCGACGATTGGTATGTTCGCTCACTTCAACGGCCGGTGCGTTCATGGAGGCTCCATCTTCCTGTCTCGACCAATCTAGCCAGACAAAATGCAGCTGTGACGCTGGAAAATCCTGATCTCTTGTATAAGGTCAGCTTATGCGAAGCTTGCGCCACCTGCTGCCGTCGGCGGGCAGCCTGATCGTTTTCGAGGCCGCCGGGCGGCTGTCGAGCTTTACCGCCGCCGGACGGGAGCTCGGCATGACGCAGGCTGCCGTGTCCTATGCGATCCGCGGGCTCGAAGAACAGCTCGGCGCCAAACTCTTCCAGCGCCGCCACCGGCAAGTCAGCCTTACCGAGGCCGGC
Source organism: Mesorhizobium sp. M0909 (assembly GCF_040319515.1). Classification (NCBI taxonomy): domain Bacteria; kingdom Pseudomonadati; phylum Pseudomonadota; class Alphaproteobacteria; order Hyphomicrobiales; family Phyllobacteriaceae; genus Mesorhizobium; species Mesorhizobium sp. M0909. The sequence goes on along the minus strand of NZ_JAMYOA010000003.1, from coordinate 386,035 downwards.
GACCGCTTCCATGCCGACGTCTCGCTCGGCCTGTCGCACATTCGCAAGTCGGCGGAGGATCTGCGCCAGATCGCCGTCGGCGCGCATGTGACGCTCGCCGCCTCGACCGCCTTCGCCTCATTCTGGATGATGCCGCGCCTGCAGCAGTTTCGCGACGAATTGCCGGGCATCGACCTGCGCATCCAGACCGCCGACCGCGATCTCGACATCATCGCCGAGGACATCCCGCTCGGCGTCCGCGGCGGCGAGCCCAGGGAATGGCCGGATTATCATTCCCTGCCGCTGGCCGATGAAGTGATATTCCCCGTCGCCGGCGCGAGTTATGTGGCCCGGTTCGGGCTGCCGGAGCGTGTCGCGGACCTTCAATCGCACCGCCTCATCCATCTCGAAGAGCCGTTTCGCGAGGCCGCGAGCTGGGACGAGTGGTTCGCCTCGGCCGGTGTCGACATCGCCGATGCCGGACGTGGCTTGCGCATCAACGACTATGCGCTGGTGATCCAGGCAGTCATGGAAGGGCAAGGCATCGCGCTCGGCTGGGGTCACCTCGCCGAGCGGCTGCTGGCATCAGGGCTGCTGGTGCGCGTCACCGGCCACACGATGACGACCGGCAAGGGCTTTCATGTCATCTGGTCGAGGAACCGCGAGCTCAGCGACAACGCCCGCAAGGTACGGGACTGGCTGGCGGCGCAAGCATGAGGCTATCCCATCAATGCCCCGGTCAAACCGTCACGACAATCTTGCCGAATTGTTCGTTCGCTTCGAGATAACGATGCGCCTCGACGATCTGGTCGAACGGAAAGGTTCTGGCGATTGCCGGCTTCAGCGAACCCGAGCTTAGTCCGTCAAGGATGAACGCCTTGGCGGCCTGCAGCCGGACCGGATCGCGCACGATCTCATGCATGAGATAACCGCGCAGCGTCAGTGTCTTCGCCAGCACTGCAGGTAGCGGAAAGGGTGTCGGGTCGAGGCTCAAGCCGCCATATTCGATGAGAATGCCACCCGCTGCCATCACTGCCGTCAGAGGCTCGAAAATCGGACCGCCGACGGCGTCGAACACCACGCGCACGCCGTCCGGGCCGGCGATTTGCTTCAGCCTGGCCTCCAGATCTTCTTCCGCCGAAGCGATGACGTGGGCCGCGCCGAATGCAACCAAAGCCCGCTTCTTGGCAGACGTCCGTGTGACCGCGATCGGGGTCGCGCCAACCAGGTTGGCGATCTGGATCGCCGCAAGTCCGACACTGCTCGAGGCCGCAGTGATAACAACAAAGTCGTCCCGGCCAAGTTGGGCAATGTCGATCAGCGCACCATAGGCCGTGAGATATTGCATCCACGCGGCGGCGGCCTCTTCCCAGCTCAGCGCCGGCGGGTGCTTGACGACGAGCTCGGCGGGGTATGTGGCAATCTCACCATAGGCAGGCCAGCGGACCATCGACAATGGCGGCACGATGCTGACGGCATCGCCCGGCGCAAAACCGCTCACGCCTTGGCCGACCACCTCGACGATCCCCGCCGCCTCAAGCCCAAGACCCGAAGGTAAGGGCGCGGTCTGGATGTATCTGCCTGAACGGAGCAGCGCCTCGGCCCGGTTGAGACCCAACGCCTTGACACGGATCTGGACCTCGCCTCGCCCGGGCGCAGGCATGTCGACATTCTCGATGCGCAGAACCTCGGGACCACCAAGCTCATGAAAACGAACGACACGCGCCATCGGTCACAACTCCAAAATATTTGAACTGAATCAGCTATGCCAGTGGCGATCAGGCGGATAAATAGCCGCTTGAGTAGATCAGCAGAAACTGTAGGTTTTGAATATGGATCGCCTTACGAGCATGGCCGTGTTCGTCAAAGCCGTCGACCTTGGCTCGTTCGCGGCCGCGGCGGCCGCTCTCGATCTGTCCGGGCCGATGGTCGGCAAACATGTCCGGTTTCTCGAGGAGCGCCTGAGCGTGCGCCTCATCAACCGGACCACACGCCGCCAAAGCCTGACGGATTTCGGGCGCGCCTATTACGAACGCTGCCGGCTGGTGCTTGCCGAAGCGGAGGCCGCGGATGCACTCGCCGCCGACCAGCTTGCCGAACCGCGCGGAAAGCTGCGCGTGCTCATGCCGGTGCATTTCGGCCGGCGCTGCGTTGCCCCGATCCTGTTCGGGCTTGCGCAGCAATATCCGGCGCTGGAACTTGATCTGTCGTTCAGCGACACCCTCGCCGACCTCGCCGAGGACGGCTGCGATCTTGCCATTAGAACGGGCGACCTGGAGGACCAGGCCGAGGCAATGGCGCGTCGCATCGCGCGCCAGCACATGGTCGTCTGCGCGTCGCCGTCCTATCTCGACCGGCACGGCCAGCCGCAGGAAATAGATGACCTGGGCCGCCATCACGCGATCATCTACCGCCGTTCCGGGCGCGCCGTTCAGCCGTGGCTGTTTCCGCGCAACGGCCAGCCCGCGATGGAGATCCGGCCCGTCAGCAGATTGCGGCTCGACGATCTCGATGCCATTGCCGATGCCGCGGCCGCTGGCATGGGGCTCGCCTGGCTGCCGTACTGGCTGGTTCGCCGGCGCATCCAGGCAGGCGCGCTTGTCCTGCTATTGCCGGAACAATCCCGGTTTCTCTACGACGTTCATGCCCTTTGGTTGCAGACGCCTCATCTGCCGATGAAAGTCCGCCTTGCCGTCGATGCACTGGCGGCAGCGCTGCCCAAGCTCCTGAGTTGAAGGCACGCTCGCGGTCAGCTGCGCGGATTTCCTCGAGAACGACCCGACGATTGAACAATAATCTATATGGTAAGATTTCGAATATACAGGAGGTAAACCAGAACAACTGTTAGCGATATTGAAATAATCGTCCAAATAGTGAACAAAATTACTCTTGCAATACGACTCTTTCGACGCTGTATCCATCGAGCGAACTTTACCATTAAGTAATCTAGGATGACGTCCAAATGTCGCCTCCAACGGCCATTCGCTTCAGATTTTGGCCTTCGCCCGACTAAATCCACTAAGTCAATTGGGGGCCAAGCCCATTCACTTCAACAATTTTCCTATCTCTACATCGTGGCGGGACAGCACCCCCCTCTGGCCTGCCGGCCATCTCCCCCGCAAGGGGGGAGATTGGCGGTTCATGCGTCCCGCCAACCTTTGAGACATTGGAGACTGGCGGAGGCCGAGGCGACATCCGATCTCCCCCCTTGCGGGGGAGATGGCCGGCAGGCCAGAGGGGGGTGGGACGGAGCGCAACGGAGCAGTCTCCCTGCCTTGCAACAATCAACGCTATTCTCCCCCTCCCGCATCGGCCACGAATCCGCCTATAGTGCTGCCATGCCCATCCGCCAGCTTTCCGAAACGATGATCAACCAGATCGCCGCCGGCGAAGTCATCGAGCGTCCGGCAAGCGTGGTCAAGGAACTGGTCGAGAACGCGCTCGATGCCGGCGCTACCAGAGTCGAGATCGTCACCGCCGGCGGCGGGCTGAACCTGATCCGCGTCAGCGATGACGGCTCGGGCATTCCGGAAAAGGAACTGGCGCTGGCGATCGCGCGCCATTGCACCTCCAAGCTCGCCGACGACATTCACGACATCCGCTCGCTCGGCTTTCGCGGCGAGGCCTTGCCTTCGATCGGCTCGGTGGCGCGGCTGTCGATCCGCTCGCGCACCGTGTCCAGTGACAACGCCGCCGAGATCGGCATCGACGGCGGTCGCGTCTCCGCCGTCAGGCCGGCCGCCGCCAATCGCGGCACCACGGTCGAGGTGCGCGACCTGTTCTTCGCCACGCCGGCGCGGCTCAAATTCATGAAGGGCGAGCGCGCCGAAAGCTCGGCCATCGGCGACGTGGTCAAGCGCATCGCCATCGCCTTCCCCGCCGTGCGCTTCACTCTGGCCGGCCCGGACCGCTCGACGCTGGAACTGCCGGCGACCGACGACAGCCCGGAAGGCCGGCTGCGCCGGGTGGCACAGGTGATGGGCGCCGACTTTCCGGACAATGCGATCGCCATCGACGCGATGCGGGACGGCGTGCACCTCGCCGGCCATGTCTCGGTCCCCTCCTTCACCCGCGCCAACGCGCTACAGCAATACGCCTATGTCAACGGCCGCCCGGTGCGTGACAAATTGATCGCCGGCGCCATTCGCGGCGCCTTCGCCGACGTGCTGCCGCGCGACCGCCATGCCGTCACCGTGCTATTCCTGACGCTCGATCCGGCGATCGTCGACGTCAACGTCCACCCGGCCAAGGCAGACGTGCGCTTCCGCGACCCGGGGCTGGTGCGCGGGCTGATCGTCGGCGCCATCCGTGAAGCACTGGCCCATGCCGGCATCCGCGCCGCCACCACGGGGGCCGCCGGCATGATGGCGGCGTTCCGGCCAGGCGCGGCATCCTATGCGCATGGCGGGCCGGCCAACGGTCACCGCAGTTACGAGGCCGCCTATCGGGCCTCAGGCTTTGCCGGGTTCGATCCGGCCCGTTCGCCGCAGCGGCCGCTCGCTATGGGCGGCGGCTTGGGCGAGGACGAGCAGGCGGCGTTCGATGCCGGGCCGCTGCACAGTGCCGACGCGCGCGCCGGACAGGACCAGGCGGCAGAGACGCTGCTCGGCACGGCATTGGGCGCGGCGCGCGCACAAGTGCATGAGAACTACATCGTCGCCCAGACTAGGGATTCGCTCGTCATCGTCGACCAGCATGCGGCGCATGAGCGGCTGGTCTATGAGGCCTTGAAAAATGCGCTGCACTCACGCGCGGTGCCGTCACAGATGTTGCTGCTGCCCGAAATCGTCGATCTGTCGGAGGAAGATGCCGAGCGGCTCGCCATGCACTCCGAGACGCTGGCCCGCTTCGGCCTCGGCATCGAGCGCTTCGGCCCCGGTGCCGTCGCGGTGCGCGAGACGCCGTCGATGCTTGGTGAGACCAACGTCCAGCAGCTGGTGCGCGACCTCGCCGACGAGATCGCCGACAACGATACGGTCGACACGCTGAAGGAGCGGCTGGACAAAATAGCCGCGACCATGGCCTGCCACGGCTCGGTGCGTTCCGGCCGTCTGCTCAAGCCCGAAGAGATGAACGCGCTGCTGCGCCAGATGGAGGCGACGCCCGGCTCCGGCACCTGCAACCACGGCCGCCCCACCTACATCGAGCTCAAGCTGTCGGATATCGAGAGGCTGTTCGGCAGGCGGTAAGCCTTACCCTGCGCAATGCCAAGCGGGCACCCGCTCAGTTCACCAATTTATGATACTTTTTGGTTTTAGGAGAGAAAGCATAGTCCATGCTATAGCCGGCGCCGCCGCCGCGAAAGCTTACAGAAATAATCTCGACGGTTTTTTCCGTGTGTTTTTGAACGTTCATATAGATTGGTGTCATCAGCATACCCGCGTCGCAATCTTCGTCATCGAAAACGATCTCTTGAACGACTTTCTTGCTGCGCTTGCTGATGACTAGCAACTTTTCCATGCAAATGCCGGCGTCGGTTTTCGCGTAGATTCCCGCAAATCTATCGGTGGCGGTCTGCGCCCAGAACGGGATCTCAACGGTTCCATCAATCTTCCCGTCGCCGGTATCGTCCAGGCTCGCAACTTTCTTGAGCGTAACGGGATGTTTGTCCGCACCCTTGCTCCATGCCCCCGTTGCACCGCTTTCACCAATGTCCAGAGAAAATGGGCATCCAGTAGTGTCGACGGGCGTTTTCGATCCCATGACCAGGACCCGGTCGAATTCCTTGTCGTCCGCAACCTCGCAAAGGGACACGCTGGTGCCGTTGATCTTGCCGTACACGGCTATCGGGCTTTGCTTCGCGTCGTAGAAATAGCTCCCCTCGACCGTAATCCCGCTGCCGAAACTGTCATTCCTCTGCAGCGACAGATGGACTGGGTTAGGCCCAATGAAACCTTCGTAATTTTCGACCTGATACCAACCCGCGGCGGCTTTTTGGCTGAGCAGCAGCAAGAAAAACACTGCGGAGATAAACTGCATTCCCATGTCGACCCTTACTGCGCTTCGCCAACGCGATCAACATAGACACCCGCCTGGCTCGTGTCTGCATCGCAATGGCCGTCAGTAGCCGGTTTGAGTCGGCAAAAGGCCTCAACCATCTGATTCATCTCTTCAAATTCACCACGATGACGCCACCAAGCGCCAGCGCGCCGCCGATGATGCCGAGCACTGTCGGCACTTCGCCCAGCCAGAAGAAGCCGATCAGCGTCGCGACCGGCGAGACCAGGTAGAGGAAATTGGAAGCGCGCGCGGCGGGCAGCCGGGAAAGTGCTGTTGCCCACGCGGCATAGGCGATGAGGCTGGGCACGATGCCAAGAAAGATGACCGCGCCGAGCCCGGCGGTGTCGGCGACCGCCGCCTGCGCCAGACCGCTCGGCAGGAAGGGCGACAGGCAGAGCGCGCCAAGCGCCATGTTCGAGGCAGAGATCGTCAGCGGGTGGTGGCGGCCAAACAGCGGCTTCTGGACGATGGTGTTGACGGCCGAGCACAATGCCGAGCCGAGGACAAGCAGCGCACCACTGTTGAAATGGAGCCCTTGCCCCTCGCCCATGGCGATGATGCCGATACCGGCGAAGGACAGGAATGTGCCGGCCCAGGCCAGGCCCGAGAAGCGTTCGCCGAGCAGCGCCATGGCCATGATGGCGGTGAAGATCGGACTGACATTGATGATGAAGCCGGCGGCACCGGCCGAAACGGTCAGTTCACCGAAATTGAGCATCACCGTGTACAGCGCGACGAAGACGGCGCCACCGAAGACAAAGCGCCAGAGTTCATCGAGCCTGGGCAGTGCCGGCCGCTTGACAGCGAGAAAGATCGCCGCCGGAACCGCGGCGATGGCAAAGCGCAGCGCGCCAAGTTCCAGCGGCCCGAAAGCGGCAAGGCCGGCGCGGATCGCCGGAAAGGCCGAGGCCCAGCCGACCACCGTCAGCGCCACCGCGATGGCAGCCGCGGCATCCATGCGCTGTGTCGTATTCAACGTGCCGGTGTAAGCGCTCATCTGGGTGTCCTCGCGATCCAATGCCATGAAGTAGAGAAACGCTATTGCGGGTCGGTTGACAAACGAACAAATCGAGGATCACCTGTGACTATGGATCACAGCTTAGACCCGATGCTGCCGCTCGAAACGCTGCGCGCCTTCGACGCCGCGGCTCGGACCGGCAGCTTTTCGGCTGCGGCCGAGAAGCTCAATATCACCCATGGCGCCGTCAGCCGGCAGATCGCCAAGCTCGAGGGTTGGCTCGGGCTGAAAGTCTTCGACCGCGGCGCGCGCGGCGTCTCGCTGACCGTCGAAGGCAACCGCCTGCATCTGCGCACCACCGAAGCCTTCGCCCTGATCGCCAGCAATTCGGATCGCTGGGTTGAGCCGCGCGGCACGGCGGTGGTGCGGCTGACCTCGATCCCCTCGGTCAGCGGGCTGTGGCTGATGCCGCGCATGGCGGCGCTGGAGAATCACCCGTCCAAGCTGCGGATCATGCTCGACGTCGACATCCGCCAGGGCGATCTTGCCGACGAAGGCATCGACCTGTCGATCCGCTGCGGGCGCGGCCGCATTCCGGGCCGGATCTCGGTGCAGCTTTTCGAAGAATATGTGTTCCCGGTCGCCTCGCCGGAATTGGCCAGGGAGATCGGCCGCGGAGATCCTGCCCGGCTGCTCGAATTTCCGGTGATCAACGATTCCGACGCTTCGGCCTGGCGCGCCTGGTTTGCGGCGCAGGAGATGGACTATCGGCCGCGGCCGCACGACCGCCGTTTCGAGGACTACAACCTCGTGCTCGACGCCGCCGCGCACGGGCTCGGCATTGCGCTGGCACGTCCGCCGTTGACGGTGGACCAATTGAAGTCGGGCCGCATCGTCGCCGTCGACGAACGCAGCGTTCTCAGCCCGATATCCTACTGGCTCGACCGGCCGCTGGGGCGGCCGCGCGCAGCCGCCGCCGAGCTCGCCCGGCGCATCGCCGTCCAGGCAGGGCTGCCAGCGGAGAAGATCGAGCAGTTTATCACGGCCGAGGAAGGAGATGCCTAAGACGCGTCGCGTTCGACCGGCATCATGCGACGTGCTTCAGGTTCTTGTGTTTATGCATGTCGCGCAAAACCGCCGCACACTTTGCGCGACATGCATTGGCATTCGCTTTGCCGGCTTGTTTGAGCAAGTGTCACCAGAAACAGAACCAGGCAAGGCCAACCAAGCTTGACCTCGCCGCAATTTGTGGCGATGACATCGTCATGAATTTCGGCACCACCCCATGATGAACCGTTTCGAAGGTCCCGGCGGCAAGGAAGCCCGCATCCGCTATCTCGATGGCGACTTCCAGGTGACCAGCCCCGGCGCCTTCGTGCGCTGCGCGGTGACCGGCGAGAGCATCCCGCTCGACGAGCTCAAATACTGGAGTGTCGCCAGGCAGGAACCCTATGTGAATGCCGCCGCCTCGCTGCGCCGCGAGATCGAAGCGCATCCGGAACTGCGCCGCCGACGCTAGTCTAGCGCAGATGGGGAGTCGCCCCGTTGCGATCCTGCGCCCTCTGCCCCCCGGGTCAGGCCGGCAACACCGAAACTTTAGAGCCTATCTTGAAATAAAAAACCCGCCTCAGGCTCGAAGGCGGGTCACCGGCGAATCATCACCATACCGAAATCAGTAGCATAGCTGCCGGCACAAAGCAAGAACAAAATACGCTCGACCGGCGGAAAGCTGCAAATTCCAGTCCTACACCGCCTCGGTGCTCAAGCTGCTGATCGACCCCTCAGCCTGCGCTGCCGCCAGGCATCCAGCGTCTCGTCGATAATGCGCTGCGGCACGTGGTCAAGCTCGAACACAGTGTCGATCTTCAGCACATCGAGCCCGTCGAGGAATTCTGGCGGTGCTGCGCCGTGACGCAGGCGGGCAGCGTCCTTGGCGGTGGTAATGAGGCCAAGCCCGGCTTTACGTGCTGTCGCCGCCAATTCGGCAAGCTCGTCCGCACTGTAGAAATGATGGTCTGGAAATGGTCGGGTCAGCGCAAGCTCGCCCCCGGCCTCGCTTACGGTGTCGAAAAACCTGTCGGGATGACCGATGCCGGCGAACGCCAGGAACCGCCTGCCGGCCAGCGTCACCTTGCTGCTCGGCACGGTATGCGCCTCGAAGATCGGCCGGCCGGCGCGCGCTGCCTGGCGCACAACCGTATCGGCCGCTGTGCCCTCGCCCATTTTCAGCAAGGCGCTGGTGAAGACCAATTGGTCGACGATGTTTGCCCGCAGCGGCCCACCGGGGATGACGCGGCCATTGCCGATGCCATGGCGCGCGTCGACGACGACGAGCGCATAGTCGATGTGGATGCGCGCGCTCTGAAAACCGTCATCCATGATCAGGAAATCGCAGCCGAGCTTCTCCAGCAGAAGCCTGGCGCCGGCGGCCCGATTCGGCGTCACCGCGACCGGCGCGTGTTCGGCCAGAAGCAGCGGCTCGTCGCCGACATGCTTGGCGGCGTCGTGGTGCGGATCGACGATATGCGGCTGCGCGAAGGAGCCGCCATGGCCGCGTGACAGGAAACCCGGATTGAGCTGCATGCGCCGGGCCTGCTCGGCCAATGCGATGGCCACCGGCGTCTTGCCGGTGCCGCCGACGGTGAAGTTGCCGACGCAGAGCACCGGCGCCTCGACCTTTTCGCGCGGTGCATGCCGCATGCGGCGACCGGCGACAAGCGCATAGATGGCGGAGAGCGGCGACAGCGCCGTGACCCGCCAGTCGGGCTCTTCCCACCAGAAGGGCGGCGCTTCCGAGGTCACGTCAGCGCCCGTTCGCGCCCTTCAGGCGCGACTTGACGACCAGCGGCTGGATATAGGGCTCGAGCGACCTGAGCGTATGTGCCAGCGCACCGCGCATCTCGTCGACGGTCGCCGCGCCCGCCGCCATCATCTCATGGCGGGCCGCCTCGTTGGTCAAAAGGAAATTGACGGCGCCGGCCAGCATATCGCGGTCGCGCACCAGCTTAGCGCCGCCGCTATCGAGCAGGCGCTGATAGGCCTCGCGAAAATTCTGGACATTGCGGCCGGCAAGCACCGCCGTCTCCAGCATGGCCGGTTCCAGCGGGTTCTGACCGCCCTCGGAAGTCAGCGAACGGCCGACAAAGGCGATTTCCGTCAGTCTCAGATAAAGCCCCATTTCGCCGATCGTGTCGCCGAGCAGTATATCGGTGTCGGCAGTGATCCTGTCGCCCTTGCTGCGCTGCGCCAGCTTCAGGCCCATGCCGGAAATCTGGGCGGCCAGCTGCCCGGCGCGATCGGGATGGCGCGGCACGATGATCGTCAAAAGCCCGTGGTGGCGCTTGTGCAGCATCGCATGAACTTCGGCGGCGACCGCCTCTTCGCCATCATGGGTCGAGATCGCCGCCCAGGTCGGGCGACCGCCGATCTGGCGTTTCAGCGCCGCCAGTGCTCGCTCGTCGGCCGGCGGCGGCGCGGTGTCGACCTTGAGATTGCCGGACACGGTGACCGGCCGGGCGCCGAGCGAAAGGAAGCGCTCGCCATCGAGATCCGATTGGGCAACGACATGGGCGAGATTTTCGAACAATGCTTCGGCAATGTTGGCGCGCTTCTTCCAGGATTTGAAAGAGCGGTCGGACAGCCTGCCGTTGACCAGAACCTGCGGCACGCGGCGGGCGCCGAGTTCCAGGATGGTCATCGGCCAGATCTCCGATTCGGCGATGATCGCCAGGTCCGGCTGCCAATGGTCGAGGAAGCGGCTGACCGCCGGCTTGAGGTCGAGCGGCACATATTGGTGGATGATGCGGTCGCCCAGCCGTTCTTCGGCGACCTGCGCCGAGGTGACGGTGCCTGTGGTCAGCACGATGTTGACGCCGTAATCGAGAATGCTCTCGACCAGCGGCACGACGGCGATGGTCTCGCCGACGCTGGCTGCATGGATCCAGATCACCGGGCCTTCGGGGCGCTCGCGTCCGGCGACGCCGTAGCGTTCACGCCGGCGAATGCGGTCCTCCTTGCCTCTGGATGTGCGCCAGGCGACGTAAGGTCCGACCAGCGGGTAAGCGGCGGCGCCGGCGAAACGGTATGCCGTCAGGAAGGCGCGCGCCCAGCGCATACTCATTTCGAACCGTCCACAAGGCGATAGGCCTCGGCAGTCGCGGCATTGAGCGAGGCCGTGACCTCCTGGCGCTTGCGTTCCATTTCCGCGGCGTCGGCGTTGGCCGGCACGAAGACAGGCGTGCCGACGACGATCGAGGAGCGGCCGAAGGGCAAGTTGATCGTCGTCTTGTCCCAGCTGCCCTCGATCACCTTGCGGCGGCTGGTGGCTATCGCGGCAGGCAGGATCGGCCGGCCGGACAGCCGCGCCAGGAGGACGACACCGAGCCCCGCATCGCGCGGCGTGCCGTGGGGAATATCAGCAATCATGGCGACATTCTTACCGGTGGCGAGCGACTTTTTGAGGGCGATGAGCGCCTTGGCCCCGCCCTTGTCGAGATGCCTTGCGCTTTCACGCCCGCCAGAGCCGCGCACCGCCTCGATGCCGAATTTCTCGACCATCAGCGCGTTGAGCTCGGCATCGGCGCTGCGCGACACCATGGCAACCAGCGGCCGTCCCTTGGGATAATAGGCCGGGGTCAGCAAATGCTGGCCGTGCCAAAGCGCGATGATGCCAGGCTCGAGCTGCGCATAGGCGCCGCCGGAAAACTTGGCCGATCCGTCGACCATGCGGTTGGTCAAGCGGACAAGGCGGACGAAATACGCAAACAGCGCGGCAAGCGCATTCTTGACGAATCGCGACTGCGCCAGCGGTTCGCGGATCTTGCGCCAGAACGTCTTCGGCTTGCGACGTCTGACCGCCGACCGCGGGGCTGAACGCTTGACCGCTTCATGGTTCATCGATGTCAACCGACAGCCTTGTTTTCGGGGTCGAGCAGGCGGTGCAGGTGAACGACGAAATAGCGCATATGGGCATTGTCGACACTAGCTTGCGCCTTGGCCTTCCAGACGGCGTGCGCCGATTGATAGTCCGGATAAATGCCGACGATGTCGAGCGCGTCGAGATCGCGGAATTCGGTGCCGCCCAGCTTCTTGAGTTCGCCGCCGAACACCAGGTGCAAAAGCTGTTTCTTTCCGTCTTCAGCGGCCATGTCGATCCTTCACATATCGTGAGTTTGGGACAGGTCTAGACCAAAGCCGCCGACTTTGGAACTATTGATAATGTTCAATTGTCCAGCCCGGCGATGACGCCGGCGAGCACGGCGAGGAGTTCGCCGCTGCCGGCGGCGAGCGGTCCGTGACGGATCACTTCGCCGGCATAGAGCGGCGCGCGGCCGTGCCGATCGAGCACGGCGCCGCCTGCCTCGCGCAGGATGAGATCGGCCGCGGCGATGTCCCAGTCATGCGCGTTGGCCTTGACGAAGGTGGCATCGAGCTGGCCGCCGGCGATCATGGCCAGCCGGTAGGCGAGCGACGGAATATAGGGCACCCGCTTCAGCCGTTTGTGCCATTTCGCCGGCAGCAGGTCGATCATCGGCTTCGGTCCGGCGATTTCGGCCGTTTCCGCCGGCGGACGCACGCTGATGCGCTTGCCATTCAGGAACGCGCCCTCGCCGGGCAGCGCCCAATAGATCTCGCCCTTCGCCGGGCAGTCGAGCACGCCGGCAAGCGTGCGGCCGTTCTCGACCACCGCGACGCTGACGCACCATGTGGGCAAGCCCTCGAGGAAGCCGCGCGTGCCGTCGATCGGATCGACGACGAAGGTGCGGCGCGCGATAAGCCTTACCGGGTCGTCGACGGTTTCCTCGGACAGCCAGCCATAGTCCGGCCGGGCCGCCAGCAAGGTTTCGCGCAGATATTTGTCGGCGGCGTGATCGGCTTCGCTGACCGGCGAGGTGCCGCCCTTCATCCACACCTGCGGATTGTTGTTGAAGTACTGCATGGCGATGAGCCCTGCCTCGCGGGCAGCGTCGAGCAGCAGCTGCAGGTCTTCAGTAGCGCCGGCCGAGACGGCCGGATCAAGCTCCGGCAAGGGTCATTCCTTCGATCAAAAGCGTGGGCGCGGCAGTGCCGAAATTGCGGTCGAGATCGCTCGCCGGAACCATGTTGAGGAACATGGTTTTCAAATTGGAGGCGATGGTCACCTCGGCGACGGGATAGGCCAGCTCGCCGTTATCGATCCAGAAGCCGGAAGCGCCGCGGCTATATTCGCCCGTCACCATGTCGACGCCCTGGCCGAACACTTCGGTGACGTAGAAGCCGGTCTTGAGCGACTTGATCAGCTCTTCCGGCGTCCGTTCGCCAGGCTCGATTGCAAGATTGGTCGATGACGGGGAGACCGACGAGCCGTTGCGCGAGCCGCGCCCATTGGTGACGAGGCCGAGTTCCCGCGCTGCGGAAGTCGACAGGAACCAGTGGTTGAGCACGCCCTTGTCGACCATGAACAGTTTTTCGCCCTCGACGCCTTCGCCGTCGAACGGGCGCGAGGCCTGGCCGCGGCGCCGGAGCGGCTCGTCGGTGACGGTAATTGCGGCCGAAGCCACCTTCTTGCCCATCATGTCGCGCAGAAAGCTGGTCTTGCGTGCCACCGCGGCGCCATTGATGGCACCAGCGAGATGGCCGGCAATGCCGCGCGCCACGCGCGGATCGAACACCACGTCGACCGGCCCGGTCGCAGCCTTGCGCGCGCCAATACGGCGTACGGCGCGCTCGCCGGCCTTGCGGCCGATGTCTTCCGGCGCGTCGAGATCGGAAAAATGCTGGCGCGAGGAGAATTCGTAATCGCGCTCCATGCCGGTGCCCTCGCCGGCGATCACGCTGGTCGAGCGCGAAAAGCGCGACGCGACATAATGGCCGACAAACCCATGCGAAGTGGCGAGCACGAGGCCGCCCAGCCCGGCACTGGCGCTACTGCCGGCCGAATTGGTGACGCCCTTGACGGCAAGCGCCGCCGCCTCGGCGGCAAGGGCTGCTTCCTTCAACTGGTCCGCCGATACCTGAGTGGCGTCGAAGAGATCGAGGTCGCGCGGCGTCTTGACCAGCAAGGCCGGATCGGCGAGACCCTGATAGGGATCTTCGGGCGACACTTTGGCCATGGCGACGGCACGCTCGGCCAGCATATTGGGGTCGGATGCCGCCGTTGCCGAAACGCTCGCTACCCGCTTGCCGACGAAGACACGCAGCGAGACGTCTTCGCTCTCGGACGCCTCTGTGCCTTCGACCTTGCCGAGCCGCACCGACACGCCGGTCGAACGGCCGCGCACCGCAACCGCATCGGCGGCATCGGCGCCGGCCCGTTTGGCAGCCTCGACCAGGGCTGCGACGCGATCGGTCAGTTTCGCTGCGTCGAGCGTATCGGTCATGCGCATGATCCTGTTATTTCCGGCCGGCTGAAGGGCAGCCGTCGATGCACCATCTATTGTCCCGGCGCGGCTTCTGCAATGGGAGAAGCGGACAATCAGGGGGCATCCAGCCCAGGTCGGCGCGACTCCTGATCGCAACCCGACGGCGAAATGTTCGATCGATCAGGCGCGGAAGCGATCAGCCGAAAACGCCGCGAGACGCGCTGGATCGCCGGGACCAATGATCAGCTCGGCGACCAGGCGCGCGGTGATCGGCGCGAGTGTCAGGCCGAGATGACCATGACCGAAGGCATGGATCACTCTGGAGCTGCCGCGCGACGGACCGATGACGGGCCGGGAATCGGTGACATTCATCGAGTCCGGGAAGTACAGACCGCTGGCCCCGGTCGCGGGCAGGCCGGGCTCCAGCGCGCCACCGCTTCCGGCATCAGAACCTCTTGATGGACGCCAAACCCGGCGCGCAGCGCCCTGCCCCCAGCGGCCTTGGCGAAATCGCTCTCGCGACGATACAAGTAGAGACAGCCGTTGGAGCGCGGCAAGTCTGCCAGGTCAGCGTCCGCCACCACCTCCTCCCAGGCCGTCAGGGCCTCGGCCAGCAGACCGGCGAGCGCCAGCGCATTGGCGCGGGTGGCCGCCGGAAGCGATTGGCGCACGAATTGGAGGCATTGAAAGAGTGCCGCCGGAGCAGGCGATCTTCCTGCAGGTGTTCATGCCCACATTCTTCGTCGCCGCGGCGGAGACGCTGGCCACGCTGATACTGGGCTTCCCCCTCGCCTGCCTCATCGCCTCCGTGCCCAAGGGCCTCGCATGGTGATCCTGTTTCTCCTCCTGATCCTCGTTCCGGTTCCCTTGTCGTTCAACAGCGGCGCCTTCTTCATCTTTCCGCTGGAGGGGATTTCGACGCGCTGGTACGCGGTCGTGCTCGGCACCCAACGCTGGCAATCAGCGATCGGGAACAGCCTGATCGTTGCGTTCGGGACGACGCTGATCGCGACGACACTCGGCACGTTTGCAGCGATTGCGCTTTCCGACGAAAAGTTTCCCGGCCGCCGCATCGTCATGCCGCTGCTGCTGTCGCCGCTGATCGTGCCGGTGGTGATCACCGCCGTTGGCTCATAGCGTGTGCGGCAGTCAGCCTGTAGAGTTGGGATCGGCTGGATCCACCCACGGGCGGCCCAATCGTGTCACCATCGCCGCGTACCCGACAGCACCTGCCGCCCAAAGAAAGATGCCAAGCTCTTTGACGGCGTCTTCGGCGATGTCGACCGCCGAATCCGGGGTTGGAAACAGCTCTCCCAGCTGGTCGATGGCTGCTGACATCGCGAGTAGGAAGCCTGCGGCCACAAATACGATCGTGCCCTCGAATGTCTTCCGTCGCAGCCGAAAGAACCAGAACAACCCGGCGACGGCATAGGCAATCATGGGAACAATCTCTGGTATCGCAACAACGGGCAGCACGTCCTCATGGATCAACAACAGGTCATCGAGGCCCAAGACCAGGGTAAGGCCGCCGAGAAACGTGCAATCCCATCGGCGCGTGAGCCGACCAGCAAACAGGGTCGCAGCGCCGGTGCCGATCCATAGTGAGGCACCTAAAGACGAAATCCACCCCGTGTAGAAGCCGACGTCGGCGGCTGCAGATGGATCTCGATAGAAGATCGTAGCGTCCAGACCTAGAATTTGCGCGACGAACAGCGCGGCCAAGAGCATCACAACGTTAATCGCTGCGGCCGCAAGTATGACCAAGCGCCAGGACATTGTCCATTCGCCGCCATGCTTTGCGTCCAGCGCGTTCTTGTCTGGCATTGTGCCCAGGCCCATTCTAAGTACGCTGGCCGCTAGCTCCGCTGCGCCGCGAACTCCGCCAGCACTATGCCGGCCCACCATGATCGCGGCAACACACGGAACGGTTGCAGCGCTTCGCCCATGACCAGTCGTCCTGGTGCAGTTCCTGGCCAGTGCCAACGGCCGCGCGAAAAGCTCTCCCGGCAATCACCGCCGCCGGCACGCTGGTGATGGGTCTGTCGATGTTCGTCGTCGCTAATCTTCTGGCCGACGGAGCCAGCGGCGGCCTGGCCTGACATGTAATTGGTCCAAATCTGACGCCTCGGTCAGCCCAACCTCTCGTCAGGGACCAGCCACCGGCGTCCAGATCACGTCGTCGACCCTGAGCGCGCCGGTGGCGAGCATTACCAGCCGGTCGAAGCCGAGCGCCGCGCCGCTCGCCTGCGGCATGATGGCGAGCGCGGCGAGGAAATCCTCGTCGATCGGGTAGCGTTCGCCATAGACGCGCTGCTTCTCGTCCATCTCGGCGGCAAAGCGCCGGCGCTGCTCGGCCGGATCGGTCAATTCGCCAAAGGCGTTGGCGAGCTCGACGCCGCAGCAATAGAGCTCGAAGCGCTCGGCGGTGCGTGGATCGTCGGCGCTCGGCCGGGCCAATGCCGCCTCCGAGATCGGGTAGCCGTAGAGGATTGTGGCACACCCCTGCCCCAGCGCCGGTTCGATTTTTTCGACCATCACCCGGCTGAA
Organism: Mesorhizobium sp. M0909; assembly: GCF_040319515.1. NCBI lineage: Bacteria > Pseudomonadati > Pseudomonadota > Alphaproteobacteria > Hyphomicrobiales > Phyllobacteriaceae > Mesorhizobium > Mesorhizobium sp. M0909. Next base: position 369,211 of record NZ_JAMYOA010000003.1, on the reverse strand, counting down.
CAGGTCGGCCCAATTGTCGTCGGGCGCGGTCCGCAATTCGGCCTGGACCAGGGCGGCATGCAAACCCTCGCGGTCGGTGCTGCCGTCGGCTGCTACCGTCGCCAGCAGATCGATGCCGGCATGGCGCATGAAGGCCTCGGCGACGCTCAACCGTTCCGGCTCGGCAAACGGGTCGGCCTCGCGGCCGCGGAAGCTAAGACGCTTTGCGCCCGCCCGTTCGGCCGCCAGCGCGACGAGCTCGGCGCAATCGCGCATCAGGCTCTCATAGGTCTCGCCGACGCGGTACCATTCGAGCATGGTGAACTCAGGATGGTGCAAGGGGCCGCGCTCGCGGTTGCGCCACACAGCCCCGAAGCTGAAGATGCGCTCTTCGCCGGCAGCAAGCAGCTTCTTGCAGGCGAATTCTGGCGAAGTATGGAGATAGAGCGGCTGGCGCTGCCCGTCCGGCCCGATCGCCTCGGTGGCAAAGGCCGACAGGTGCGCTTCATTGCCGGGCGAGACCTGCAGGGCCGATGTCTCCACCTCGACGAAGTCGCGGCGGGCGAACCAGTCGCGCATGCCGGCGGCAATGGCGTTGCGCAGAATCAGCCGCGGCCGGCGGTCGGCGTGGACATGCGGCGTCCACCACGGCGAAGCGGCGGTCATCGGCTTCAGGGGAATTGCACAGAGGGCTGGCGATTGCGGCCAAGATGCGCTAGGCCGCACGCAACGGCCTCTCCAGCCGATTTGCGCCAACAAATTTTATCAGGATGGAAACCCGTGAAGGTCATCGCCAGCTCCTTGCGTAAAGGCAACGTCGTCGAAAAGGACGGCAAGCTTTATGTGATCCTCTTTGCCGAAAACATTCATCCTGGCAAGGGTACGCCGGTCACCCAGCTCGACATGCGGCGCATCTCCGACGGGGTAAAGGTTTCCGAGCGTTATCGCACCACAGAGCAGGTCGAGCGCGCCTATGTCGAGGAGCGCGAGCACACGTTCCTCTATCGCGACGGCGAAGGCTTTCACTTCATGAACCCGGAGACCTATGATCAGGTCGCGGTGCCGGAAAGCGTGGTCGGCGACATGGCGCCTTATCTGGTGGAAGGGATGCCGGTACAGATCTCGCAATACAACAACATCGCCATCTCGCTGGTGCTGCCGCAGCGCGCCACTTTCGAGGTGGTCGAGACCGAGCCGGTGACCAAGGGCCAAACGGCATCCTCATCCTACAAGCCGGCAACGCTGTCCAACGGCGTGCGCACCCTGGTGCCACCACACATCAGCGCCGGCACCCGCGTGGTGGTGATGACGGCCGATGGCGCCTATGTCGAGCGCGCGAAGGATTGAGGCGTGAAGCTCGCCGAAAGCGTCGCGGCGGCCGGTCATCGTCTACCGCTTTGTGCCAGGGGCTTTCGAGTATTGGGACGCTGCACGCAGACCGAAGCGTCAACGCCCCAGCCAGTTCTTTCCTATTGCACGACGCCAGCGGGCAATCTGTGAGCCTCGAGCAATGCCGACCGTCCCTTTCGCCAGGTGCCAGGTGGAATGCCGACGAACTTTTTGAAGGCGCGATTGAAGGCGGCTTCCGACTCGTAGCCGACCTCGGCACCCGCCTGCGCGATGCTCATTCCGGGCCGTTCGAGCAGACGTCCCGCCAGTTGCAGACGCCAGCGAGCAAGATAGTGCATCGGCGAAACCCCGACATAGTGGGTAAAGCGGCTCGCAAACGCCGTGCGTGAGAGCCCCACTTCGCGGGCGAGCCGGTCCAATGTCCATTCCTCCCTGGGGCGAGCGTGAATAAGCCGGAGCGCCTCGCCGACATGTGGATCCCGTAGGCCTGACAGCCAGCCGCGCGAATCGTCGGGGAGGGTCTCGAGATGGCGGCGGATGATCTCGACAAACATCAGCTCGCTCAGCTTGGCAAGGATCGTTTCACAGCCCGCCCGCCCACTGCCACCTTCTGCCAGCGCCAGCCGAAAAAGGTCGATAACCCAGCTGCTTCCATCGGCGGGCTTGCGGGCACACAGGATGGCCGGCAATGCGGCGAGGAGAGGATTGAAGGGACGCGCATCGCACCCAAGATACCCGCAAATGAACCGGGTCCGCTCGTCTCCCCCGCCCCCATGGATGACCGCGAACGGCAGGCTCTCGTCTATCGGCCGATAATACATCGCCATATTGGGTTCGCCCCGCGCCCCGGGTGAGGAGCTCAAGACGTTCGGAACACCACCGGGGAAGACAACGACATCACCGGCGTTCACCAGCACCGGGGGCACCGAATCGTCTGCCAGCGCGGCCCAGCACGACCCCGACATCACGGCATGAAAAGAGATGATGTGCTCTGCCTCCGGCATGACAGCGGCGGCAATGTCGGCAGTGCCCGGCGACTCGCCAACCCAGGGAGAACTGGCGTCGACGTCGAAATAGATCGCACCGGTGAGGCGAACAGCCCGGAGCACATCGGAAAGGACATCCATGCACTACACCTCCGGAAACGATCGGCTACCCCCTTTGACAACGAGTTTTTCCGCCAGGCATCTCGAACTATCCGGCAATATGGCCGCCCGAGCAACCATCCATCCGGTCTAATCCTACTCTGAACGATCGGGCAACGGAAATGGACGATGTGACATTTGCGGGAACAGCGGACGGGATTAGCGTTTCATCGGCCGGCCGACAGGTCCAATAACAGGGAGGAATGTCATGAACGATGAAGACATCACCAAATTCGCAGCAAGCCTGCGGGGCGAAGTCATCCGCGCCGGCGACGCCGGCTATGATGAGGCCCGCAAGCTCTACAACGGCATGATCGACAAGCGGCCGCTGATCATCGCCCGCTGTGTCGACGTCGCCGACGTGATCACAGCGGTGAATTTCGGCCGCGACAACAATTTGCTGGTTGCGGTACGTGGCGGCGGCCATAACGGACCAGGATTGGGGAGTTGCGACGACGGTCTGGTGATCGACCTGTCGGCGATGAACGGTGTGCGCGTCGATCCGGATGCCCGTACGGCGCGGGTAGGCCCGGGCTGCACTCAGGGCGACGTCGACCATGCCACCCATGCCTTTGGCCTAGCCGTACCGGCGGGCATCATCTCGACCACCGGGGTCGCCGGACTGACGCTGAGCGGCGGCCACGGCTATCTGACGCGCAAATATGGCCTGACCATCGACAATCTGGTCGAAGCCGATGTCGTGCTTGCCGATGGAAGCTTCGTCACCGCAAGCAAGGAGCGGAACCCCAACCTGTTCTGGGCGCTTCGCGGCGGCGGCGGCAATTTTGGCATCGTCACCAGCTTTGTGTTCAAGCTCCACCAGGTCAGCATGGTCTTTGCGGGGCCGATCGCATGGGATCAGCGCCACGCCCGCACCATCATGCAGCATTATCGCGAGTTCCTGCCGAATGCGCCCGAAGAACTTGGGATCTTTCTTGGGCTCAAGACCGTCCTCTCGAGCGCACCCTTCCCGGAAGAGTTTTGGGGAAAGCGGATGTGTCTGCTGATGTGCTGCTACAACGGCCCGGAGGAAAAAGGCAGAGAGGCGCTGGCCCCGCTGCTCGATGCGCTGCCCGCGCCCTGGTTCAACTGGATGGGAACGATGCCCTATCCCGCGGTGCAGAGCATGTTCGATGGGCTCTACCCGAAGGGGATGCAGTGGTACTGGCGGGGCGATTTCGTCAAGACGCTGTCCGACGAGGCGATCGAGGCCCATCTCGAGCAGGCGGCGAAGACGCCGAGCGAGCTATCGCTCATGCACCTCTACCCTATCGATGGCGCGGTCCATCGCGTCGGCAAAGACGAGACACCCTGGAATTGCCGGAATGCGACCTGGTCGATGGTCATCGCCGGGATCGATCCGGACCCACAGAAAGCCGGGCCGGTGACCCGCTGGACCAAGGCCTACTGGGAGGCCGTGCATCCGTTCGATCTGGGTGGCGCCTACCTGAACTTCATGATGGATGACGAGGGCGAAGGAAGGCTCAAGGCGGCTTATGGCGACAATTATGAGCGCCTGGCTACGCTGAAGAAGAAATACGACCCAAACAACCTCTTCCGGGTGAACCAAAACATCCGGCCGGCTGCTTGACGGCGGCGGCGGCCGGCCAGATCAGCCTCCGCACTGAAGCGCGTCGCGCTGAAACGGGTTCAGTCGACGCGCTTAAGCCCGCTGGGTATTTCGTCGAATCCAGTCAAGCTGTTCGACACGATAGTTCGAATCCCGATACCGCGCCGGTGTACTGGGCCCTTGAGAATCCTTCAGCCTTCGGCAACATGGCGGCAAGGCTGAGAGCATGAGGATGAGCAAGGTCATTTCCGCCGCATCACGGCGTTCGCCACGCAAGACACCGATGGCGCTGACCGAGGCGCTGGTCGCCCGCACCTTGCGTGCGGTCGAGGATGCCGGGCCGACACCGGGCATGGTCTACATGACCGATGCCGATTACGCGCGCATTCGCGACGAGGTGTTGGCCGGCGCGCCGGCCGGGCCGTTGAAGCTGTTCGCCTATGGCTCGCTGCTGTGGAAGCCGGCCGGCGAGGTCAGGGGTGGCGAACGGGCCGTGGCGACGGGCTGGCACCGTTCGTTCTGTTTTACGGTGCAGCGCTTCAGGGGCACCGTCGAGCAGCCCGGCCTGATGATGGCGCTCGACCGCGGCGGCCAATGCCAGGGCATGGTGTTCGAGATCGCCGAGCCCGTGGCGGCCAATCTCGAAGCGCTGCTGCGCCGCGAGATGACCATCCTGCCCTCCGTCAACCTGCCGCGCTGGCTGCAGGTCAGGACAGCCGACGGCATGGGCCAAGCGCTTGGTTTCGTTGTCGATCGCGCCAATCCGCGCTATGCCGGCAAACTCGACAAGCGAGCGATAGCGGCGACCCTGGCCAACGCCGTCGGCCATTGGGGTTCGGGCGCCGAATATCTGTTCGAGACCATTCGCCATCTCGACGCCTGTGGCATCCGCGACCGCAATCTCTGGCAGCTGCAGGAACTTGTGGCCGAGGAGATCGGTCGGGCGCTGCCGCCGGGCTTCATTCGTCCCTGAGCCAGACCAGCATCTCGCCGGGGTCGCGGTTGTCCCAGGCGAAATACGGCACGGCGGTGAGCTTCGCGTCCTCCACCGCCGGCGGTTCGGTGCGGTAGAGCCCCTCTTCCCAGTTTTCGAAAGCCTCCTTTTTGGCGATCGCCGAAAGTGTCACGACGCCGCCCAGAAGGTTCGGCTGCTGATGCGCCTCGATGTCGGCCGTGCGCGGCAGGGCGATGCGGTGCAGCTGGCTGGAATTGTCGGTCTCCTCGACGCAATAGATCAGCGGGCCGCGCGCCAGTGCGACACGGCCGATATCCTGCCGCACCTGCGGGTTGGCGTATAGACGGTCGACCGCCATCTCGAGATCGAGCTCGACGCGGTCGCCTTTGCGCCATTCGCGGCGGACCGCGGCATAACCGTCGCTGGTGACAGTAGCCAGATCGACATCGGCGTCGTTCACCTTGAGCGTTGCCTTGCGGCACCAGCCCGGCAGGCGCAGATGCAAGGTGAACGCGGTCGGCGCTTCCGGTTCGACGGAGATCGAGACCGCACCGTCCCAGGGATAGTTGCTGGTCTGGGTCAGCTCTATTTGCCGGCCGGCGATATCGAAACGAGCCGTGCCGTTTCCATAGAGATGGACGGCGAGTGCGTCGTCCGACAGGCCATAGAAATAGCTGCCGATCGAGGCGACCATGCGCCCGACATTGGGCGGGCAGCACGGGCAGCGGTGCCATTTCCAGCGGTGGTGGGCGCCGCGGCTCTCCAGCGGATTTTCGTAGAAGAACAGCGAGCCGTCGAGCGACAGGCCCGAGATCGAGCCGTTGTAGAGCGCCCGCTCCATGATGTCGGCGTAGCGCGCATTGGGACCCATGCCGAGCATGCGGCTCGCCCAGAACACCAGGCCGACCGAAGCACAGGTCTCGGCATAGGCGGTGTCGTTGGGTAGGTCGTAGTCGGCGGTGAAACCCTCATTGTGCGAGGACGGCCCGAGGCCGCCGGTGACGTAGAGGTTCTTGGTCATGAGATCGTCCCACAGCCGGTCGAGCGCCACCCGCAGCGTGTCGTCGCCATATTCGGTGGCGATGTCGGCCATCCCCGAATAGAGATACATCGCCCGCACCGCATGGCCGACGACCTTGTCCTGCTCGCGTACCGGTTTATGCGACTGGTTGTATTCGTAGGTCTTGAAATGATACGCCTTCGGGTCGGCGCCGCGGGCCCGCGCCTCCTCGTCGAAATAATGCGGCTGCTGGCCGCGCTGGTCGATGAAGTATCTGGCAAGCTCCATATATTTGCGCTCGCCGGTCACCCGCGCCAGCTTGACCAGCGCCAGCTCGATCTCCTCATGGCCGCAATAGCCCTTCTTCTTGCCGGGCTCGGGACCGAACGTCTCGGCGATGTGGTCAACGTAGCGGCACATGATGTCGAGCAGCTTGCGTTTGCCGGTGGCCTGGTAATAGGCGACCGCGCCTTCGATCAGGTGGCCGGCGCAATAGAGCTCGTGGCAGTCGCGCAGATTGGTCCAGCGCAGGCCGGGCTGGATGCGCTGGTACCAGCTCGACAGATAGCCGTCGGGCTGCTGCAGCTTGCCGTACATATCGATGACGGCGTCGATCTTCTTCTCCAGCTCTTCGTTGCGGCGGCGGTAGAGCGAATAGGCGGCGGTCTCGATGGTCTTGCCCCAATCCGAATCCCAGAACATCTGCGTCGTCACCGTCGAGCCGGTGAACTCGTTGCCGGCGGTGGCGGCCTCGTCCGGCGAGGGTGAGTGGAACGGGATGACGACGCCCGGCGATGGCCGGTCCGGATCGATCTGCTCGAGCATGCGCGCCTCGACGCAGCGGTCGTAAAGGATGCCGGCGGTCTTCGAGGCGACGGCATCGACGCGGTCGCCCCAGAAGCCGCGCACGTCGACCTGCGGCACCGGCAGCGGGCGGAAGGCGAGTTTCGGCTTGGCGCCCTGACTGGCGGATTGCGATGCGGTCATCAATTCACTCCGGTTCGGTTCGATTGGTCACTTCACGGCCCCTGCCATCAGGCCGCGGATGTAGAAGCGCTGCAGCAGCAGGAAGAGCACGAGGCACGGCACCATCATCACGGTGACGCCGGCCTGCACGGCACCCCAGTCGATGGCGCCGAAGCGGCCGGACTGGAGTGCGGTCATCATGATCGGCAGCGTGAATTTGGACTGGTCTGTCATCAGCACGAGGGCCGCCAGAAACTCGTTCCAGGCGCCGAGGAAGGCGAACAGCGCGATGGTCACGATGCCCGGCCAGACCAGCGGCAGCATCACCCTCAAGAGCATGGTGACATTGTTGGCGCCGCCCATGCGCGCGGCCTCCTCGATCTGGCGCGGCACCGCGTCGAAGGCGTTGCGCATCATGAAGATCGAGAACGGCAGCTGCAGCGTGACATAGACGCAGACCAGCCCGGTCAGCGTGTTGTGCAGGCCGATTTTTGTCAGCACCAGGAAGATCGGCGTCAGGATCGACTGGAACGGGATCATGATCGTCGACAGGATGACGACGAAGAGCAGGTTCTTCAGCGGAAAACGGAAGCGCGAGAAACCGTAGCCGGCGAGCACGCTGACGATCACCGACAGCACCACGGTCATGACCGAGACGTAGATGCTGTTTTGCGCCGGCAGCCAGAGGCCATCGCCGAAGGTGTTGAGCGTGGCGTAGTTCTCGAGCGAGATGCCGCTGGTCGGCCAGGGCGGCACCGGCGGCTGGCGCGCTTCCTGTGCCGGCTTGAAGGCCGAAAGCACCGTCCAGGCGATCGGCGCCAGGAACAGAATGGACGCGAGAATGCCGGTCGAGTGCTCGGCAATCTGCATGCCGATGCGGCGTTTGCGGCTCCTTGCCTGCGCCATCAGTCGACCCCCTCGGGCTGGCGCAGCAGCCGCAGCTGGATGAGGCTGAGCGCCACCAGGATGACCAGCAGGACCATCGAAAGTGCCGCGCCATAGCCGAGCTTGAACGACACGAAGGACTGGTTGAAGATCCAGTAGACGGCGGTCAGCGTCTGGTTGCGCGGGCCGCCGCGCAGGATGATGTAGAACTGGTCGAAGGCGAGGATCGAGCCGGCCACCGATAGGATCAGCGCCAGCGCCAGCGTGCGGCGCATCAAGGGCAAGGTAATCGCCCGGAACCGCGCGAATGGCCCTGCCCCGTCGATCATCGCCGCTTCCTGCAGATCCGGCGGGATCGATTGCAGGCCGGTCATCAGGATGATCATGGTAAAGCCCGCCACCTTCCACACCACCATGGCGATGATCGACCAGAAGGCCGGCTGGAAGGTCGCCAAAAGGTTGAATTTCTTCTCGGTCAGGCCAAGCTCGAAGGCGGCCGGGCTGAACAGGCCGGAATCGACATTGAGCAGCCAGGACCACAAAAGGCTGGCCGAGGCGAAGCCGATGACCGCCGGCATGAAGAATGACGTGCGGTAGAAGCCCGTCAGCTGCCGCGGCTTTTCGATGAACAGCGCCAGCGGAAAGGCGACGGCGAAGATCGCGATCGTCACCACCACCGTGTAGTAGCCGGTGAACTTCAGCGCGGTCCAGAAGCGGGTGTCGCGCAGGATCGCCCAGTAATTGTCGAGGCCGATAAAGCTGTGCGCGCCCATCAGCGGCCAGTTGTGCAGCGACATCCAGGCCGTCATGCAAAGCGGGACGATGAAGAAGACGACGACAAGGGCAACGGCCGGCGCGACATAGAGCAGGCCGATCCACTGCCGGCGGCCGGCGCCAACGAGTTTGCGGGGGCGCGTCGAGGCGGAGATTGCTGTGATGGTGGTCATGGCTGGCCGCTCGCCTTCCCTTCTCCCCTTGTGGGAGAAGGTGGATCGGCGCGCAGCGCCGAGACCGATGAGGGGTGTTGGAAGGATCGCCGTGGGTGCCAAGCTGGAGCACCCCCCATCCGTCGCCTTCGGCGACACCTTCTCTCATAAGGGGAGAAGGGGGAGCCAGCATTGCAACGGCGTACTGTGATGGTGCTCATGCCTGTTGTTCCATTGGCGGGACGTCCCCCTCCCCCTCGAGGGGAGGGTCCGGCCGAAGGCCGGGGGTGGGGTCCTCCGCGAAGCGCGCCGACATCAAAAGAGCGTCGAGCACTGCCGCGATGACCCCACCCGGACCTGCGGTCCGACCTCCCCTCGAGGGGGAGGTGGGCGCCGGCGCTTTACTTCTGCGGCGCCGAATCGATGATCGACTGCATGGTCTCCTGCGCATTGGCGATGGCGCCGTCGACGTCTTCGCCGAAGAAGACCTCGTTCATCATCTGGTTCCACGGACCGTTGGCCGAGTTGATCAGGTCGTTGAACACCACCGAATAGGGCGTGCGGCCCTTGGCCATCGCTTCGGCGGCAACCTTGTAGCGCGGGTCGAGGTCTTTCAGCGCCTCATTGGCGATGTCGCCGCGCACCGGCAGGCTGCCGTATTTCGCCAGGATGGTCTGGCCCTCGAGCGAATAGGCGAAATCGAGGAACTCCTTCACCACCGCGACCTTGGTGGTGCCCTTGGTGACGACGAAATTGTCGCCGCCGGCAAACGACGACCAGCCGCCGTCCTTGCCGGGCAGGAAGGTGATGCCGTAGTCGATGTCGGGATATTGCGTGTTCAGCGCGCCGATGGCGAAGGCGCCGGACGGCGAGATGCCGATATTGCCGGTGGCGAAGGCGGCAAAGAAGTTGGAGCCGGTGTCGGTCTGCGCGCCTGAAGGCACCAGGTCCTTCTTGACCATCGAACGGTAGAGGTCGATGGCGCCGCGCATCTGCGGCGTGTCCAGCGTCGCCTTGGAGCCGTCCTCCGTCAGGATGTCGCCGCCCGAGGCCCAGATCAGCGGCGTGAAGGTGAAGATGTTGCAGCCACCGCAATTGCCGGAGAAATAGAAGCCCTTGATGTCGCCGCCGAGCGCGTTGACCTTTTCGGCGTCAGCTTCGATCTCGGCCCAGTTGGTCGGGCCCTTTTCCGGGTCGAGGCCGGCCTGCTTGAACAGCTTCTTGTTCCAGATCAGCACCGAGGAATCGGCCGAGAACGGCAGCCCGTAGATGCGGCCCTTATAGGTCCCGGTCTTGACATGCGCCGGCGACAGGCTGGCGAAATAGGGCAGCGATTTCGCCCAGTCGGTGATGTCCTCCAGCTGGCCGGCGGCGGCGAAGGACGGCGTGTAGATCAGGTCGAGCGACAGCGCGTCGGGTGCGGTGCCGCCAGCAGCCGCAGCGCCGTATTTCGGGATGATTTCGGCATTGGGGATGATGTCCAGCTTGATCTGGTTCTGATGCCCCTTGTTGAAGGCATCGACGATGCGCGGCATGAAGTTCGAGCCGTCGGCGCGAACCCAGATGTTGGCGGTGTCGGCGGCGGCCGGACCGACTGTTGCCAGCGTGCCGAAAATGCTCGCGGCGATGGCGAGCCCGGTAATGGTGGTTCTCATGCTTCTCCTCCACATGGTTTTAACTCGGCCGCGCCCCAGCGCTTTGCAATCGACACGGCCCGTTTCGTTTCAGCCGTCCGGCGGACGGCCGCATGACTGACGCACCACCAGCCGGCACGGCAGTTTTCTGATGCCCGGCACAGCGGGTTCGCCGCCGACGAGCGACAGCAGGGCAAGGCCGGCCTCGCGGCCAAGTGCTGCGAGATTCATGTCGACCGAGGTCAGCGGCGGGCGGGTCGCCTCGGCGACGATCTGCCAATTGTCGAAGCCGATGACGCCGACTTCGTCAGGCACGCCGATACCGCGCTCGCGCAAGGCGTCGATGACGCCGCGCGCGATCTGGTCGTTGCCGCAAAACACCGCATCCGGTTTTTCGCGCGTGCCGTCAAACCCCTCGCGGTCGAACAGCGTCTTGACCGCCTCATGCCCCCAGGCCTCCGACCAGTGGCCAAGCAGCGGCTCCATGACCGGCAAGCCGTTCTCGGCCAGCACCGCGCGATAGGCCTCGGCGCGGGCATGCACCACGGCAAAACTCGCCGGACCACTGACATGGGCGATGCGCCGCCGCCCGAGCCGACAAAAGTGCTCGACCGCCAGCCGCGCCCCGCCGGCATCGTCGGACACGAAAGCGATGGCGTTTGGATCGGGCTCGGTAAAGGCATAGATCGCCGGAATGCCGAGATTGGCGAGATCGACCGGCAGGTGGCGGTCGATGCGCTTGCCGGTGGCGATGATGCCGTCGACGCGCTTGTCGAGCATGGCATCGACATGCAGCTGGGCAAGGCGCGGGTCGTCCTCGACATTGCACAAAAACACCGAGACGCCGGCATCGACCAGCGCATCGGAAACGCCGGCCATCAGCGGCAGCGAAAAGCGGCCATAGGTGTCGTTGGTCAACAGCCCGACGGTAAAGGAGCGCCGCCTGAGCAGGCTCTGCGCCAGGCTGTTCGGGCGAAAGCCAAGCCGCTGCGCCGTCTCACGAATCCGGGTCCGCGTCTCGGCCGTCATCCGTCCCTGCCCGTTCAGCGCCTTGGACGCCGTGGCAACGCTGACGCCGGCAATTGCCGCCACCTCACGCAAGGTGACGGGCTGCTTGGCGGGCGTTGGCTGGACGTCGGACGCCATGATTTGGATATGATCCTCCCAGGTGGGAAAAGCTTTTCTCTTATCGTCCGGCGGAGTGCTGAATGGTGAGGTCAGCGGATGCGAGGCGAGTTGGGAAAAGGTTTTCTCAAGGGAGAGATTAGGACGAAGGATGTGGGATGGCAAGGGGGGGGAATGGCCGCTCAGCGGCACCGCGATGGAATGATCGCGGTGCCGTAGTCTACGCGCAAGGCTAGCAACTGTCAGTCTGCGGATCGCACGCCTTGTTTTCCTTTTTCTGCGGCTTGGGCTTGGCCGCCTGCTCGGGCTCGGCTTGCTGCTGCTCGGCGGGCTGCTCCTTGGCTTTCTGCTTTTCAGGCTTGGCCGCCTGTTCCGGCTCGACCTGCTGCTGCTCGGCGGCGGGCTGCTTCCTGGTCTTCGGCTTCTCAGGCTTGGCCGCCTGCTCAGGCTCAGCCTGCTGCTCAGCGGCGGGCTGCTTCCTGGTCTTCTGCTTCTCAGGCTTGGCCGCCTGCTCCGGCTCGGTCTGTTGCTGCTCGGCGGCGGGCTGCTTCTTGGTCTTCGGCTTCTCAGGCTTGGCCGTCTGTTCCGGCTCGGCCTGTTGCTGCTCGGCGGCGGGCTGCTTCTTGGTCTTCTGCTTCTCAGGCTTGGCCGCCTGTTCCGGCTCGCCCTGCTGCTGCTCGGCGGCGGGCTGCTCGCCGGCCTTCGGCTTCTCAGGCTTGGCGGTTTCTTCGGGCTTGGCCTGCTCGGTCGTTGCAGCGCCTTCGGTCGGCTTCGATTTGCGGCCAGCCTGAACCTGCTTCACCTCCTCGATGTCTTTGAGCTTGGCTGGTTTGGCCTTAGGGTCGGCTTTCACCTCGCCCTCAAAGACAGCGACCGTATCGTTTTCCAGTTTGCCGGACTGCTCGGGCGCGTCGGTCTTGCTGACCTTGACGGCAGTCACCTTCTGGTTCGTCTCCTTTTCGATCACATCGACATCAATGACTTTGTTGATCACGACGTTGTTCTGGATCGTCACGTCGCCAGCCGGCTCGGCCGCCTCGACGATGCGCACAAACTCCGGCTCATCACGGATGACGACGGTAGAAACGTCCGCGGCAAGGAATTCGCGGGTGGGAACCACAACCCAGTAATAATCCGGCGTCGTGTCGAAGGTCACCTCGATTGAAATCAGATCCGGATCACGGCGCGGCGGCAGCGGAGCCCAAATCATGTGCTCCCTGTCACGACGCCAACTCACCCATGCTGGCGCCCAGCGAGTGCCCGGAACCCAATACCAGCCGATATCGTCGGCATAGCCCCACCGGCCGTAATGGTACGTCGCCCAGCCGAATGGCTCGTCGGATACCCAGAGCCAGCCATACTGCTCGGTGTAGACCCAATGTCCAAGCGTATACGGACGCCAATCGTCAGGCACATCAACCGGCACGAAAACGGTCGCTCCGTGATACGAGACCCAATCGCCATAGGAAGACAGGTCTTCGTAGAATGTGCTGATCGAAACGGTGGTGGCAGCCCTTGCCTCTGACACAAGCGACAATGGCGCAATTGGGTTGGGAATCTCGACAACCGTGAGCAGGCAGGCGGCGCCGAGCATCAGTCGCACCGCACGTTGGGCAAGGACGCGTTTCATCGTAATCTTCCTCCGAAACAGATCGCCCTTCATCGTACAAACCCGCCGGCTGCCTGATTGTTCCATTTTGCCGATGTTACCCGCGTCCGCTCCCGCAGCGGCTTGGCATCGCACCATGACATTTGGGATCAGAGTTGCTTCATGAAGGCGGTGACCGTCACAAATGCGCGCCGAAGGCGCTGCGATAGGTCGTTGGTCAGCGGGCCCGACGGAAAGGGAGCCGCCTGAGCAGGCTCTGCGCCAGGCCGTTCGGGCGAAAGCCAAGCCGCTGCGCCGTCTCGCGAATCCAACTCCGCGGCGCGGCCGTCATCCGGCCCTGCCCGTTCAGCGCTTTTGAGGCGGTGGCAGCGCTCACGCCGGCGATGGCCGCCACCTCACGGAGGGTGACGGGAGGCCTGGCGGAGACGGGCGTTGGCTGGCGCGTCGGACCCATGATTTGGATATCGATCCTCCCAAGTGGGAAAAGCTTTTCTCTTACCGGCCTGCGATGCGCTGAATGGTGAAGTCAGCGGATGCCGCAGAGTTGGGAAAAGGTTTTCTCAGGGGGAAAGGGGAATGATGGCGGATGGCAAGGGGGCAGGTTGCGCGACCCGTCTGGGGCGGAATATGCGTCTATTGAACGAACGACGCTTTCACGCGCCACCAATCCGGAGAAGAAACCAGAGTTCGCCATTCTCCTCACCAGACGAGATCAGCCCATGATGATCGGTTCTGGCGAAATGCGGGATGTCGATTTTGGCCATGGGGTCCGTGCATCTGACCAGCATGGTGCACCCCCGCATCAATGTCTTCGCCGCTCGCCTAGCCTTCAGCACAGGGATAGGACAATTTAAGCCGCGCGTATCTACTTCGGTGGTGGTGGACAGCGGCGAAACTGTAGTGGAACAGTTCATATCATCGCCTCCACATCCGTTAAACTAAGAAAGAACCCATGCGCTCGTTCCAGCTCTTCGCCGGGACGCTTTATAAGCATGTCGCCCTTGCCGAGAAGATCTTCGGCCCCAGTTTCGTCAAGAATGATCTGCGATTCTGTACTCTTCTGGACCGTAAGCGCGATGCGGGACGGAATGTTGCTGCGAATGAGGCCGCTGAACGTCTTGGCGTCAGGTCTTTGAGTTGCCAGCACTAGATGAATACCTGCCGCCCGGGCGGCTTGAGCGAGCCGTACGATCTTCGACTCAACGGTCCGATCCTGAATGATAAGATCGGCTAGTTCATCGATGAACGCCACAATAAACGGAAATCCGCCTGCTTTCCGGCGTGCATCTAACACATTATTCACGCCCAGAGCTTTGAGCTGGACGTAGCGCTGTCCATCTCGATGACTAAGGCATCAATCGCATTACGGGCTTGGTTTACGCCGGACGCGACTTCGTTGTTCCAGAGGTATTTGCTGCCTTCATAAACCGCAAACTCTACCTGCTTGGGATCTATAAGACAAAGTTTCAGTGTGTCCGGCGTGTGGCGCGTGATCAGCGAAACTATTAGGACATGCATGCATACACTTTTACCCTGTCCGGTCGCTCCACCAACAAGCAGATGCGGTGCGGTGGCGAGATCAAAGTGGACGTTCTGACCCGTAACGCCCTGGCCGGGGAATACTTCCAGCGTGCTGTCTTTGCGCGGTATTGAATCGAGCGCCGCTTCGAGATCCTTGCGCCCGGCATTGATCCACGTCGTTCTTGGGCGCGGAATGTCAAGAGCAAGCGTGTTGGCCTCATCGGAAGTGCCAAGCGTGGGCATCATGTTTTGTAGATTCAGGGCGAGAGCCAGCCGCTCTAGCCCTTTTCGAAGCTTGTCAAGCTGATTGACGTCCCGCAACAGCACTTTGTAGCGCGACACGCGCGGCCCATGCACGACGCCTTTGACGTCAGCGCTCACGCCAATATCGGAGAGAGCCTTTATCAGTAGCTTGGAAATATCCTCCGTTGCGGCGGCCGGAACCATATCTCCGAGTGCGCGTACGCCATTGTCAGCGCGCGTATCGGGCAGATCGGAACGTCGTTTCAGTAAGATCCCGATGAAGGCATCATAATCCTCATTCACGTCTTTCCAGTCATTCATCAGAAGGCTGGCGCCGCGATGCCAATGCCGCCGAACAGCAGTTCTAAAACTATCCATGCTGTCGAAAGACCCACCGCCATGAATCGATGCATGTGTGGCTAGGAGACCGACCCACGTCGTCACGTCGACCTGGGTAAAGAGCGAGGTGGCTGGGATTTCAAGCCCCTTTGCGTCAACAGTGTCATCTGGTAGCGCTCCTGCAGCCAGCGACCGCCCAATGGCCAGCCGGGCGACATTGGCCTTGGTAGAAAGGGCAAGTCCTTCCATCAGCGCCTTTGTTTTTGCATCGGCCTCGGCACTAGTCCGGAAACGCGATGACATAATTTGCTGGACCGTGAGCGTTGTCATTCGGCCGCTTCCACAAAATAGCGATCCTCGCGGGCGCTAGTGCGCCCTACGCCGTCACCTACATCCATGTGCTCCAGAAGGTATGTCTTCGAAACGTGTCTGGCGATCCGGCGATGAAACTCAGGGTCAATTTCTTTGTCCTGGCTCAAAAGAATTACCTGGCGGGTTGCATCATTCGTCCAAAATTGCAGAATGTTGTGGCGGTGGCGGCTGTCGAGCCTGCCCAATGGGGTATCCACCACAAGCGGCGCATTGATGCCAGACACTTTAGCGAGGCCCGCGATCAGAGCCGTCGCAAATATCTGGTTCTCTCCAGCAGACCGGTCGAAAGTTATGGCCTTGCCGGACTTTCCCAATATCTTGGACGTGCCATCGTTGGCGATGACAATGCGCGAGACTTGATCCTTGTGCGCAAGCTGCCGGTAGACCTGGGTCATGGAACTGCCGAGTTCCTTAACCTTTAGGGGGAAAAGAGCCGGGACCAGGTCCTCGATCACAGCTCGGATGCGTTCCGACTTTGTGATGATCGATCTGAGCGGTGAGGACTCATCGAGCTTCTTCTTCTCTCTTTCAAAATCCGCGCGCTGCCGGACGATATCCGTCTCGAGCGCCGTCTTCCGGCGCTCCTCAGTACGAATGTCCTCGTCGCATTTTTCAATCCTCTGCTGAACAGCCTTTAACTCCTGGGTCAGAGCCGCAAGCGTTCCGTCGCGGTCAATGCCTTCCAACTTCGAGATCTTACGGCCGAGGTCATCGATACGCTGGGTGAGATGTCCGTGCTCGGACAACAGGTCCTGCACCTCGCGGTGGCTGACCGCGATCGAATCAAGAAATTCAAGCGTCTTAGTCCGGTCGGTGGGAGATAAATACGAATGAACGATTCTGTCTGCGCAATCATCGGGTGGGGGGTAGAACAGCGCGCCCCACGCAGCGTCGATGCGCGCATTGAGCGCGGCCCCCTGGCTGTCGGACAACGGGGGATCGATCGAAGGGAGCACCTGTCGGTCGAGTGCTGTACGGAATTCGTTTTTCCGTGGTTCAAGTGCCTGCTTCTCACCTTCCCACTTGAAGTAACGCACCTCAGCTTCGAGTTGGTGGCGCATCGTCTCCAATATGGACTTTGAGGCCAGATGAAACGGCAGACGACCGGAAAGGATCTCTTCTTGCGCACGTAAATTCTCGCGCTGGGCATTCCGGAACTGTTCACGCTCCTCGACCAATTCTTTATAAGTCGCGGTGTCCCCTCCGCCGCCGCCGGCGGACGTCACGCGCTCCAAAATTGACTGGAACTCGGCCGTGAGAAGCCGTTTCTGCTCCTTGGCGGTTTCGATCTGCTGAACGACTTCCCGTTCCAGCCTTTCATTCTCGCGCAGACTGCGCTCTAAAACCGCAAGCCGCTCTTCGTCAACGGTAACCACGCCTTGCCGCCGTGACTGCTCGAATTGCCGCAGCCGATCCGATAACGATCGCAGCAGCACCACGCCAAGCAGGCCTTCGAGTCCCTGCTTGACCTGCTCGATTCGGCTTTGATCGGCGAGCTTCTTCACTTCCTCACCGTCGAAAAAGAAAAACGGCGCGATATGCGCAGGGACGAAAAAATCGTCCAGCATGTCGGCCAGATTAAAGCCGTTCTTACCATCCGAGCGCGGCATCTCGGGCACATTCCGGGTAATCGCTCGCACAGTGGTTTCCTCGTCAGTCCAACTGCCGTTGCTTCGGAAATACCATTTGCGCGTGATCTCAATAGCTTTAAGCTTGCTACGATGTACTGTTACGCGCACCAGCATGGTGTCGCGGCCATCCCGCAGCGCCTCGCCATTGAAGGCCTTTTCGAGAAAAGTAGGATAACCCCGCACGTCGTCGGTCTTCAGGCCGGCGCGCGCGAGGTGGGCTAGGGCATCCTTGCCGTAAAGACAAAGATACAGCGCCTCCAGAATCGACGTTTTCCCATAACCATTGAGGCCGCCGATCAGGACGACATTTTTGCCATTACTTGGCTCGGGAAAAGTGAACTCCTGATGTTGATACGACTTAAAGCAGACCAGTTCGATTTTTGATACCCACATGCCCCCCCCTCTCTCCTGCCAGTCAGTCCATACGTCCCAAGATTTCTTCGATGCGGGGATATATTCCCGAGGCCCGCTCTTGGTGCTGGCGCTCACGTTGTAGACTGACCAGTTCCGTCAGCACGTCAACCGGCACGTCGTGCTGCTCACAGATGCGATCCAGCACCTCACGCGCATCCTCATCCGCCCACAAGGGCAGATCGCTAAGCGCGAGTTCGGCGGCAGCAGTTGTGTCAGACATTTGCGAGACTCCCGATTGCTTGCAATTCGTCCGCCCAAATCTGGCGGATTTGCCGAATCTCCACATCAGAGATTAGCACGCCTTCAAACTTCTGCTGTACAGCTAGCAGACGGTCAAATATTTCTTTCCTAGCCTGAATGGTGAAAGGCCCCGGAATATGTTTGCCATTAGTATCGAACGTCAAGCGGCCGTTACGCCGGAAGGCCTGACGCATGTCCGCACGGTTGCGGACCGATTTTAGCCAGTCACGAAATTCTATGAGTGGCTGATAATGCAGCATTCCCGAATCAACGAACCCCTGAAGGCTCTTGTCCTTTTCGACAACTGTACAGGTCCAGCAACCGAAGCGGCTATTGGATGTGCCGCATCCGGGTGCTTCGTCGGCCGAGAGAACAACCGGGCATTCTCCACCCTCAGAGTCTCGGTAAAGCTGAATTAGGGGTACATGATCGCCACCCCAAGGTGCGAAGTTCGTGCCGAGAATTTCCCACACATCATCGATGCTGAGGTCGATGATCGGACGGAAGATGAAAGCACCCGGCAGGCGATCATGTTCGGACAGGTGTTCGCCTCGGACATTGCGGCGGCGATCAATCGAGCGCTGGCGGCTCTGGCTTTCATCGCGGCGCACGCCCAGCACAACGATCGCTGCACCAGAGGCTGAAACCTGGCGCTTAATGTAGCCGCTGGTGGGCTGAATCTTGAGTCGGTCGGTGCACCATCGCATAGTCATGTTCGGGCTGGGGTAGCCTTTGCCGATCAAAAGAACCCAGAAAGTCTTGTCGGGGTCGGGGTGGGTGCGCGCAACCGTGATCGGCAAGCCGAGCGCGACTGCCGCATCCTCAATCTGCCGCGTTACGGTGTTCAGATGCGACATGACCAGAGGCGATTCGACAAGCGTGTCATTGGACACGATGTGAATGGGCCGGGTCCGTTGAGAAGGCGCAATTTCCAGCAGCATCTCAAAGATGGCGTGAGTTACCAGCGTACTGTCTTTGCCGCCGGAAAAGCCGACTATCCAAGGAAAGTTTTGATTCTGCGTCAGATACTCCTCTTTGATGTGCTCCAACGTATTGCGCCAGATCTCCTCTATAGAGGCTGCCGGATTGTGTTCAAGTAATGCCACGCTCATGGTTCTAAACGCTCAATTCTGACAAAAAAATGCATATTTAAGCCGCCCGTATATGGTCAGGAACTATCACAAGTGGACGTTATGCTACTCCAACCTAAGTCTATTGTTTAGGTTCGACCAGCTTTGATTGCTGACCAATTCTTACAACTGCGACCCGCTGCCACCGAATGCCAGATCTGGAGAGCAGATCTGGCGCCTCGCTGATGGCTGAAACGGCTAGTCCCTCCTTTCCTGCTGCTTGCTGAAGTTCGTCGAAGGATACAGCGTAAAGGCCTCGCTCGTCATCTGATGGTCCGAGACGCAATGTCAGGTATAGGAGGCCGTCGTCTTTTAGCAATTGGGACAGCCGTCGGATCGCATCGCCGCGTTCGGCAGTTGGGAGATGCATCCACACCGCACTCAATATGATCAGATCAAACTTCCGATCCGCCACGTCAGCACGTTTCGGAAGCTTATCCTGAAACCAAGCGATGGATGCCGAAGGATGAAGGGTCCTGGCGAGTTGCAGCATGCTCCCTGAAGGTTCGACAGCGACCACCTTGTGTCCCTGCTGGTCCATCCAGGCCGCATCACGGCCGGTGCCTGCGCCAATATCTAATACGTCGATAGGCGCCAAGTTCACAAGCCCTCGATAGAGTTCAGGATGAGCTTGTTGGAAGGAAATAGCCTCATAAGCGTCAGCTAAATCCTCCGCGCGTTTGTCGTAGTAGTTGATCGAACGCGACTTCGTAGAGTACATCTCAAACCCTGTCATGACCAGCAGCACTAGACTTAACGCTGCTGCCGCGCCGAGCACGCATTGGAACACACGCTGAACAATTTTGCGGCCCGAAAAGAGTCCATCACCCCGAATTTTTCCGTTACCCTCGGCTTTGATGTAGCCTCTTGGGTAGCTTTTCTCGAACCATTCAAGGTAGCACCCCATGATGAACCTAATTCGACTTAACGCAACAAACAGCCCAAAATTTCCGATGATAGCCAATCCAAGTAGGCAAATCTGAATAACTTTAGATGACGGAGAAGTCGAAACGCCGTACCAAAGGCCGCCTGTAAGCGTCATCGCAATGAGTGGCACTTGCCACATCAAAGTATTCAATGAACGAAAATGCTCCGCATTCTGGTTGAATGCAGCTAGAAACAAATCGTGCTCTATTTGTTCCTGACTCATATCAGCCCGCGCGAATCACCCATTTTATTCGCTAGCGTAGCCCAGTATCGCCGCTGATGCAGCGCTGGCGGTGCGTGTAAATTAATTGCAGTGTTAGAAAACAAGCGTCAGGGAGCGACCGCGTCCCGTCCTTGTTCCACCCCTTCACCACCTTCCCCCCCTCCCGTGTTACAGCTCGTCCTTGATAGCAGCGTCTTGCTGATCAGAATGTCAAGTTTTATGAAACCGAGCACGCGACGAGTTCATCAGCGTCGATGGCATCGCCGAGGTCGAGAAGCTGCCCAGCGTGACCTGGAACGATGAGATGCAAAGGTTCAAGGAAGACGAGCTTGCCGACAGCGGCGCCATGCTTTGGGGCGCTATGAGATCTTTGCCGGCTCGTGGCGCAAGGAGACCGGAGACTTCGCCGACCGGTTCAATGCGCTGCCGAAATATATCGCCTCGACGAGCTCGGCGCCGCGCCTCCCGCCGTTGATGCGATCGGCAGCCACCAGGCGGAAGGTTCTGATCCGCCCTTTCTTGCTGGCGCGGCAGGATGACGTCTTGATCCAACCACAAGCCCAAATTGCTGGATTTGGCGGCCCAGGAAGCGTAGGCTTGGTTTTTGGTTCAGCGATGGAACAGAGACTAGCCGCAATTCTGGCTGCCGATATGGCGGGCTACAGCCGGCTAATGGAGGCCGACGAATCCGGCACGCTCGCACGCCTTCGGACCCATCGCATAGAACTGGTCGATCCCGCCATCGCCAAGAACAAGGGCCGGATCATCAAGACCACCGGAGACGGCATGCTCGTTGAGTTCCAGAGCGTGACCGATGCCGTGAAATGCGCCGTGGAAATCCAACAGCGCATGAAACGGCGCAATTCGGATGTGCCGCAAGAACGGCGTATCGAATTCAGGATCGGCATAAATCTCGGCGACATCATTTTCGACGATGAGGATATTTTCGGCGACGGCGTCAATATTGCCTCGCGCATCGAGCAACTCGCCGACGTCGGCGGCATCTGCGTGACCGCAGCGGTGGCGACGCAAATTGCCGACCGTCTCGAAATTGCGATGGAGGACCTGGGCGAGAAGACGTTGAAGAACATCAGCCGCCCGGTTCGCCTCTATCGCATCGGGCTTGACAGTCCTGTCCTGCCGGAGATCGAGGCAAAGCGATCCATCTCGAAACCTTCGATAGTGGTGCTGCCATTCACCAACATGAGCGGCGACCCCGAGCAGGAATTTTTCGCGGACGGACTGACCGAGGACATCATCACCGAACTGTCCCGCCACCATGAGTTGTTCGTCATCTCGCGCAATTCCAGCTTCGTCTACAAGAACCGCGCCGTGAATGTGCGCGAGGTGGCCGAGAAACTCGACGTCCAATACCTGGTGGAGGGAAGCGTCCGCAAGATCGGCGAGAGGGTGCGCGTGACGGTTCAGCTCATCGACACGGCGAATGACGCTCATATCTGGGCAGACAAGTATGACCGGAAGCTGGTCGACATATTCGCGATTCAGGATGAGGTGACGGCGGCGATCGCAGCCACGCTGCCCGGTCGTGTCGAGGCGGCTCAGCGGGACCAGCTCGCGCGGGCGAAACCTGCAAACATGGCCGCGTATGAATGTGTGCTCGCTGCCAAGGTGCTGCATCACCGAAGCACGATTGCGGATAATGAACGCGCGCGAACCTTGATAGAGAGGGCCGTCGCGCTCGACCCCGATTATGCCCATGCCCATGCCTGGCGGGCCTGCATTCTTGGCCAGGCCTGGGTCCATAACTGGTGCGAAGACAGGGATGCCGTCTGGAACAACATTATGGCAGCGCTCGACAGGGCGCTGGCGCTAGACAACAACGATGCCGATGTCCACCGCATTCTCGCGGCAGTGAACGTGAACAACAATGAGCTGACCACAGCGCGCTACCATCAGGAACGGGCGCTGGCCCTCAATCCCAATTACGACCTCGTGGTGGTGCAGCAAGGCGAGTTATTGACGTGGCTGGGGAGACCGGAAGAGGGAATTGAATGGATCCGCAAGGCCATGCAGTTGAACCCGCACCACCCGGAGAGGTTCTGGAGCCATCTGGGAAAGGCGCATTTCGCCGCGCGCCAGTATGGCGAGGCGATCGAAGCTTTCATGCACCTGTCGACCATGGACGCGGCTCAGCACGCTTTCGCCGCTGCCTGCTACGGCTGGCTCGGCGACGAAATCGCGGCCGCGGCGCATCTGGGCAAGATCAGAACGCTCGATCCCCAATTCGACCTCGATTCATTCATCGCCACCCTGCACTATGCCCAGGAGTCCGATGTGCAGCACATCCGCGAAGGACTGCTGAAAGCCGGTATTGCCAACCTGTAGGCAGCCCGTAACGCGCACGATCGGCGATAAGCTGGACCTTAGCCACGACGAAATAGCTCGGCTCTCTTCTACCTTGCTGGCTCATGGTATTGCTCAGCGGGACGGTCATTGCAGATCGAATCTGAACAGGGAAAGCCCTCCCCCTGAAAAAACGCCGCGCTAGTTGACGGTGCAGTTCGCACAAGACCCGCGCTCGGCAGAAAGGAACCCGCCATGCGAAAACTCATCGTCACGGAATTCATCAGCGTCGACGGCATCGCCGAGGTCGAGAAGCTGCCGAGCGTCGCCTGGAACGATGAGATGCAGAAATTCAAGGAGGACGAGCTTGCCGACAGCGGCGCCATGCTTTTGGGACGCACGACCTATCAGATATTTGCCGGCTCGTGGCCCAAGGAGACGGGAGACTTCGCCGACCGGTTCAACGCGCTGCCGAAATATATCGCCTCGACCAGCTTGCGGGCGCTCGACTGGCAGCCGGCCGAGCTGCTGACTGGCGCGTTGCCGGACGCGGTCAGAGGGCTGAAGCAAGGCAGCGGCGGCAACATCTATGTGCATGGCAGCCTCAGCGTCGCGCAGGAATTGCTGCGCAACGGCCTGGTCGACCGCATCAGGCTGCTCAGCTACCCCGGTGCCGTCGGCCAGGGCAAGCTGCTGTTCCCGCCCGGCGCGCAATTGCCGCTCGAGCTGATCTCGGCCACGCAATTCAGCAACGGCGTGGTGGCGCTGGAGTATGCGGCCGGGATGGCGTGATCAGCCAATCTCCCCCCTCGAGGGGGAGATGCCCGGCAGGGCAGAGGGGGTCGGTTCGACCGGGCGCGGTTCCTCTCTTTCGACAGCAGGGGTTGGCGCATTGCGCGAGACGACCCCCTCTGTCGCCTTCGGCGACATCTCCCTCAAGGGGAAGATTGGCAGCTTCCCTACACCGTCCGCTGCCTGCCCTCGACCGCAGCGTCTTCCCTCGCCTTCAGCGCCTGCTCCACCTCGCGCTTCAGCTCGTCCTTGATCGCAACCGTCTCGGCCATCAGCGCCTCGACCTTCATGAAGTCGAGCACCCGGTATTTCGACACCGCCGGCCGGACCAATATGTCGGGCCGGCTCTGGTTCAGCTTGCTGGCGATGATGGACTGCATCATCAGCTGCGTGGCGCCGAACATCAGGTCGACGGAGGTCGGGAATTTGCGGCCGGCCTCGGTCGGCGCGCCGACCACGTCGACGGCAATGATGATGTCGGCGTCGAGCTCGATCAGGTCGAATGGCACGGGATTGTAGATGCCGCCGTCGATCAGCATCCTGCCGTCGCGCATCACCGGGCGGAACACCGCCGGAATCGCCGCCGAGGCGGCCAGCGCCGAAGGCAGTTCGCCTTCGGCCAACACCGCGAGCTTGTGGCCATAAAAATCCGTTGCCGTCACCTTCAGCGGAATTTTGAGTTCGGCGAAGGTCTCGGGAATGGCATCGGGCAGGAACGCCTTGAGGATGCGCTCGACATTGAACTGGCTGACCCGCAGGCCGCCCTGCATTGCTTCGGCAAAAGTGCCGGGCCGCGCCCGCCACATGCGCGTCGCCACCTCGGCGCGCCGGCCGAGGATCGAGCGCGCATAGTCGTGGATGTCCTTGCCGGTCATACCAGAGGCCATGCCGGCGCCCATGATGGCGCCGATCGACGAGCCGGCGATTGCCGCCGGCCTGATGCCCAGCTCGTCCAGCGCCTCGATAACATGGATATGCGCCAGCCCGCGCGCGCCGCCGCCGCCAAAGGCGATGCCGAAGCTAGGGCTCATCCCTTGTTGGCCGCGCCCAGCTTCGGCCCGACCACCATGACGGCCGGCTCGGCGGAGAGCAGCTTTTTCGCCACCGCTTTCACCTGGTCCTGCGTCACCGCGTTGATCAGGGCGGCGCGGCGCTGCATGTAGTCGATGCCGAGCTTGCCGAGTTGGATCTCGACCAGCGTTGAGGCGATCGCGCCCGAGGAATTCAGATTGTTGATGGCATAGGCGCCGATCATGTATTTCTTGGTCGCTGCCAGCTCGGCTTCGGTCGGCCCCTCGTCGGCCATACGCTTGACCACGTCGCGCACCACGGCCAGCGTCTCGGCCGCCCTGTCGGCGCGGGTCGAGGTGGTGATGGACAGCGCCTCGGAATGCTGGTGGTCGACGAGGTCGGAGCTGACGCTGTAGGCCAGGCCGCGCTTCTCGCGCACCTCGTCGAACAGCCGCGAGGTGAAGGTGCCGCCGCCGAGAATCTCGTTCATCAGCACCGCGGCGAAGAAGTCCGGCGCATTCCGCTTCACGCCGGGATAGGCGAGTTGCAGCGAGGCCTGCGGCTGGTCGTAGACGACCTCGAGCCGCTGGCCGAGCTTCAGGTCGATGTCGGGAACGGGCGTCAGCGCCTGCTTTTCCGGCAGGCTGCCGAACACCAGGTCGAGCTTCTGCTTCAGCGTCTCGGCATCGATGGCGCCGACCACCGCGACATGCAGGCCGTCGCGGGCGAAATTTGCCTTGTGGAAGGCGCTGAGATCGGCCGGCGTGATCGTCGCGATGCTCTGCCTGGTGCCCTGGTCGGGCCGCGCATAGGGATGCCTGCCGTAGATCGCGTCCAGCCATTTACGTTGGGCGAGCGTATCGGGATCGCGCTCGCTGGCGATGATGCCGGACAGGATTTGCGCGCGGATGCGGTCGATCGGCACCTGGTCGAAGCGCGGCTGGTTGACCGCCACGCGCAGCAGGTCGAAGGCGCCGTCGCGCTGGTCGGCCAGCATGCGCATCGAACCGTAAATGCCGTCGCGCTGCGCGTCGAAGCTCATCTCGGCGCCGACGTCGTCGAGCTTGATCTGGAAGGCCTCGCTGTCGAGGTTGCCGGCACCTTCGTCGAACAGGCCGCTCATCAGATTGGCAAGCCCTTCCTTGCCGGGCGGATCCTGCGTCGCGCCGCCATCGAAAACGAAGCGGATGGCGACGATCGGCACCGAATAATCCTCCACCAGCCAGGCGGTAATGCCCTTCGACGAGGTCACCTCCTGGATGTTCATGGCGGCGCGAGCGGAAAGCGCGGGCAGGACGAGGAAGACGAGGGAGAGGAACAGGGTCGCTAGAAGCGGGCCGGCGTGCTGGCGCTTCCCTTCTCCCCTTGTGGGAGAAGGGAAGGAGCCCACGAGGGGAGAAGGCAGAGCGGGACCATGCTGGCTCATCATCACATCAATTCCCAGCTTGGGTTTGCGGCAGAAGATAGCCGGTCGTTGCGTGGTCGAGATTGAGATAGCGGGCAGCGACCGCCTTGACCTGGTCGGCGGTGACCTTGCGGATGCGGTCCGGCCATTGCTGAACGTCCTGGACGTTGCCGCCGGTGGCGAGCGTCGAGCCATAGATGTTGGCCATGTCCTCCTGCTTGTCGCGGGCGAAGATCATCGAGCGGACGAAGCGGTCCTTGGATTTTTCCAGCTCGTCGCTGGTGACGCCGTCTTTGGCGATGCGGGCGATCTCGGCGTCGACCGCGGCCTCGATGTCGGCAAGCTTGGCATCGCCGCGCGGCGCGCCGTAGACGGTGAAATTGGTGTCGTCGAGCATGGTGCCCTGGAAGAAGGCGCCGGCCGCCGCGGCGATGCCTTGCCTGACGACAAGCTCCTGGTAGAGCCGGCTGCGGTTGCCGCCGCCGAGGATTTCGGACAGCACGTCGAGCGCTTCGGCTTCGCCGGGCTTTGCCGTGTGATAGGACGGGACCACCCATTGCGTGGTAAAGCTCGGCACGCTGACGCGCCCGTCGGTCAGCGTCACCGTACGCCTGGTGTTCTGTTCCGGCTCGACCGGGCGGATGCGCGGCGGCAGATCCGGGCCGCGCGCGATTTTGCCATAGGTCTTTTCGGCCAGCGCCTTGACCGTTTCCGGCTCGACATCGCCGGCCACCACCAGCACGGCGTTATTGGGTGTATAGTACTTGTTGTAGAAGGCCATCGCGTCGGTGCGGTTCAGCTTCTCCATCTCCTGCATCCAGCCGATAACCGGAATGCGGTAGGGCTGGTTCTGCCACAGCGTGGCGTCGACTTCCTCGTCGAGCACCGCCTGCGGATTGCTATCGATGCGCGAGCGGCGCTCCTCGAGGATGACGTCGCGCTCCGTCTTGATGACATCGTCGTTGAGGATGAGGTTGCGCATGCGGTCAGCCTCGAAGCCCATCATCTCACCGAGCGCCTGCGGCACCACCGTCTCGTGAAAGGCGGTGTAGTCGTAGGAGGTGAAGGCGTTGTCCGAGCCGCCGATGGCAGCGACGGCGCGGTCGAGCTCGCCGGCCGCATGGTTGCTGGTCGCCTTGAACATCAGATGCTCGAAGAAATGGGCGATGCCGGACTTGCCCGGCGGCTCGTCGGCGCTGCCGATCTTGTACCAGACCATATGGGTGACGATCGGGGCGCGGTGATCGGGGATGACGACGACCTCCATGCCGTTGTCGAGCAGGAAATCGGTCACGACGCCGTCGTCGGGATTGTTGCCCGCCAGAGCCGGCGCGGCCATCACCAGAGCCAGCCCCAAGAGCGTTCCGCGCAGCCATTCAGCCTGAAATGTCATAGATGGCTCCGGTTTGGTGGTCGGACGATAGGCGGGGTTGCTGGTCGAGGCAAAGCGAATTGTGCGTCATTTTGAAGGCGTCATCGCGGGACACCGAACTCAGGCGGCCTCGATAAACCGGATGACCGTCTCGCCATAGTTGCGCTCGTCGACAACCGAGAAGCCCGGCCCTGCCTCGAACGGCGCCGCCGTCGCTTCCTCGACGACGCAGAGCGCGCCGGGGGCGAGCCAGCCGCCGGCCTTGGCCGAGCGCAAGGCGCGTTCGCCAAGCCCTTTGCCATAGGGCGGATCGGCAAAGACCAGGCCGAATGCGGCGATGGTGCCCGCCTCGCCCAGGGCCGTCGCGTCGCGGCGGAATATCTTGGTGCGGCCGGTGAGGCCGAAGGCCTCGACATTGGTGCGGATCAGGCCGCGCCCTTCGGCGGATTCCTCGATGAAGACAGCGTAGGAGGCGCCGCGCGACAGCGCTTCGAGGCCGAGGGCACCGGTGCCGGCGAACAGGTCGAGGACGCGCGCGCCGTCCAGTCTTTCCGGAAAGCGATGCGCCAGCACGTTGAAGACCGCCTCACGCGTGCGGTCGGTCGTCGGGCGGATGGCAAAGGTGCGGGGCGTCGCCAGCGGACGCCCGCGAAACTCACCGCCGACGATCCGCATTGCTTCCCTTCGGGCCGCCGCGCGGCCGGTCGCCACCGCCATCCTGACGCTCGCCGCGTGGCTTGCCGAACGGCTTTGCACCGCCGCCTTGCGGCTTGCCGCCGGGCTTGCCGTAAGACGGCTTGAACGAGGCCTTGCGCGCCTTGTTTTCTGCCGCCTTGGCGGCGTCTGCCTCCGCCCTGCCCTTGCCGATCGGCCGTGCGCCCGGCGCCATCCAGACATTGGCCTTGCGCTGGCCCGGCGGCT
The DNA here is from genome assembly GCF_040319515.1 of Mesorhizobium sp. M0909. Classification (NCBI taxonomy): domain Bacteria; kingdom Pseudomonadati; phylum Pseudomonadota; class Alphaproteobacteria; order Hyphomicrobiales; family Phyllobacteriaceae; genus Mesorhizobium; species Mesorhizobium sp. M0909. The sequence continues at coordinate 341,222 of NZ_JAMYOA010000003.1, read as the reverse complement.
CGATCGGCCGCTGCTCGCGTTCGGACTTCTTCCCACCGAAGCCGCCACGCGGCTTGTCGCCACGGGGTTTGTCCCCGAAGTCGCTGCGTTCAGGTCTGGGGCCACGCTCGCCAAAGCTCTTTTTCGGCCCAAAGCTCCTGTCGGGGCTTGTCGACAGCTTGCCGAGCGCTTCGTCGCGGCTGCCTTCGCGACGCTTGCGGTTCTTGATCAGGCCGCCCTCGCCGATCGGCCGGCGTTCGCCGTCGCGGGTGAATTTCGGCCGCTCGGGCTCCTCCTCCCGCTCACGCCTGACCGGCTTGTTGGAAAATGGCTTGGCGATATCGGCGTCGAAATTGGCGCCGGACTCTTCGACCAGACGCTCGCCGAGTTGGTCGCGCAGCACGCGGCCCTTGATCTCCAGCACATGGCCTTCCGGCAAATCATCGAGCTGGAACGGCCCGTAGGAAATGCGGATCAGCCGCGTCACGTCGAGACCGAGCGAGCCCAGGATGTTCCTGACCTCGCGGTTCTTGCCTTCGCGCAGGCCGAGTGTCAGCCAGGCGTTCGAGCCCTGCTCGCGGTCGAGCGTCGCTTCGATGGCGCCATAAAAGACGCCGTCGACGGCAAGCCCTTCGCGCAGGCCGGCAAGCGCGCTTTCCTCGACCTTGCCGTGGACGCGCACGCGGTAGCGCCTGAGCCAGCCGGTGGCCGGCAGTTCGAGGACGCGCGACAGGCCGCCATCATTGGTAAGCAGCAGGAGGCCTTCGGTGTTGATGTCGAGCCGGCCGATGGTCATCAGCCGCGGCAGCCCGGGGGGCAGCACATCGAAGACGGTCTTGCGGCCTTCGGGATCGCGATTGGTGGTGACCACGCCGGCCGGTTTGTGGAACAGGAACAGCCTGGTGCGCTCGATCGGAGGGATCTCCATGCCGTCGAGATGGATGATGTCGCCGGGCATCACGTTGAAGGCCGGCGAGGACAACACCTTGCCATTGACCTTGACGCGACCGGCCGCAATCAGTTCCTCGGCATCGCGGCGCGAGGCCAGGCCGGCACGCGCCAGCCGCTTGGCAATGCGTTCGCCGGCTTCTTCCGTTACCTCGACGCGACGCGGGCGCGGCTTGAAGCCGCCGTCCGACGCCGCCCGTGCCGTTTGTGCACCTTGCGGCCGATCGCCGCCAAAATCACGCTTGGGACGATCGCCGAAGTCACGCTTGGGACGGTCGAAGCGCCTTTCACCGTGCTCGCCTTCGGCAGCGGCCGGCCGGTCGCCGCGCGGCGCGTAGGGCTTGCGCGGACCTTCGCGCTTCTCATAAGGCTTGCCCTCCGGACGCGGCCCTTTGCTGAACGGCCGGTCGCCGCCCTTGAAGTCGCGCTTCGGCGGTTCGCCTTCGGCCGCCGCTGGCCGGTCGCCGCGCGGTGCGTACGGCTTGCGTGAACCCTCGCGCTGTTCATAAGGCTTGCCTTCCGGACGCGGCCCTTTGCTGAATGGCCGGTCGCCTTTGAAGTCGCGCTTCGGCCGTTCGCCTTCGGCCGCCGCCGGCCGGTCGCCGCGCGGAGTGTAGGGTTTTTTGGCGCCGAAGGACGGCTTGCCGCCCTTGCCGGGAGCGCTGTCGCGACCGCGCGGCCCTGCCGGCTTCGGCCCGGCCTTGCGCGGGAATTTCTTGTTTTTGTCGTCCATGTGGCCTTTGCTCGTTTGCGCGGGTAGTAACAGGATCGCGCTCTAGTGGCGAGGAGATAATCGGAATGGAAACCGCGTGAAGCGGCAGGATTTCATGGCGCTGGCGCTGAAAGAGGCCGAAGCCGCCGCCCAGCGTGGCGAGGTGCCGGTTGGCGCGGTCGTCGTCGGCGGCGATACGGTCGTTGCAAGTGCCGGCAACCGCACCCGCGAGTTCGCCGATCCCACTGCCCATGCCGAGATGCTGGCGATCCGCGAGGCCTGCCGCAAGCTTTCCAGTGAGCGGCTCAGCGGCCACGATCTCTACGTGACGCTGGAGCCGTGCGCCATGTGCGCCGGCGCCATCTCCTTCGCCAGGCTGCGCCGGCTCTATTTCGGCGCTGCCGACGAGAAGGGCGGCGCAGTGGTCAACGGCGTTCGCTTCTTCACGTCACCAACCTGCCACCATGTGCCCGATATCTATCCGGGCATGGCCGAGAACGCTGCGGCAGCGCTGCTGAAAGACTTTTTTCGCGAGCGACGCGGACCCTGATTTTCCGGTCCGGCAGACGGTCCAAATCCAAGTCAGCCAGTCCAGCCAGCCAACCCAGGCAAGAACGTCTCTGGCGCCGTCAGGCTACCAGGGCAGCCAGTCGAACATGCCGCCGCTCTTGCTCTTGGCGGCCGCCTCCTTCTTGAGGCGGCGTTCCTTCTTGTACTCATCCTCGCCGAGGTCATCCACCGGCGCGGTGGGGGCGGCGGCGCGGTATTGCACCGGCGGCTCGCTCAGATATCTGCGGGTGGTCGGGTCGCCCTGTTTGCCTTCAGCCAGACGGCGCTTGACTTCCGCGGCGCGGCCCTTGTCCGAATCCGCTGGAGTCCATGCCGGCGGATGGCTCGAAGCCGACTGCGCCATCGCGGCCTTGACGGCCACCGGGTCGGTCTGCACGTCATCGACAATCTGCGCCTGGTAGGCCGGGTCGTCCTGATGCAGGGTGGCATCGGCGCGCAGGCGGGCACGGCGCTGCTCCGGCGATTCGGGCCATTCGGCACTTGCCGTCTCGATGCTTTCCTGGGGCGGCGGCAACACTTCCTTCTGCCCTGGCCCCGGCTTCACCAGCGTGGGGCGCGGCTTGTAGTCGATACTCTCCTTGCGCTTGGGTGCGAAGGAAAAAGCCCCCGTGAGGTCGTCGGCAAGCTGCGAGGCAGCAGGCTTGTCGGTCCCGTAAGTGGGCGAGCCCATGCAGCCGGACAAGGCGAGGCCCGATACGACAAGCGGCGCCAGCAGCGCAACGCGCGCGTAAGTTCTCTCGGTCATGCCAAAAAGTCCCACTGTAGACAGCCTCTCGATTGCCGCCGGCCAAAGAAAGGTCCGGTCCCGGTCGCCTATGCTCTTCCGACGGAATTCCGGCGACAATTTGTCGTCCGGAGTTTCGCGTGTTTACCTCAACCACTCGTTAAGGGCAACGCGCCGGGGCCGATCGGCTGCCCGCCGTGGCATTTGTGCACCGCCTTAGAGGCGGCTCAAAGCCTTGAGTTCATGCAGGACAGCGGCGTCACGGGCCGAAACATCCGGGAATTCCGGATCTGAGCCGACATCGGCGGTGTAGCGCCAAGAGCGCGCGCACTTCACCAGGCCGCGGTTCTCCGCCTTCTCGACGACCACGGCGACGCCTTTAACGTCGTCGAGGGTAAAGCTGCCCGCCGGCGCCTTGCCGTGCACGATTACCAGATCGCTGGTGATCGCCATCTCGGCCATATCGACATCGGCGATCGCCGCTTCGAGCGCGGCATCGTCGAGGGTGACGACCGGCACCGCTTCCAGCGAAGAGCCGATGACCTTCTGCGCGCGGGCGATTTCCAGCGCGCCGGTGACGACACGGCGGACCTGCCGCACCTTGCGCCACTTCTCCGCCAGCGCCTCGTCCTTCCAGTCCGCCGGGATTTTCGGGAACTGGTCGAGATGCACCGAGACCGCATCCGGATGACGGTCGAGCCAAGCCTCTTCCATAGTGAAGGGCAGCATCGGCGCCAGCCATTTCACCAGGCAGTCGAAGAGATGGCGCACCACCTGCACGGAAGCCTTGCGCTTCACGCTGGAAGGCGCTTCGCAGTAAAGCGCGTCCTTGCGGACGTCGAAATAGAAGGCCGATAGCTCGACCACCATGAAGTCGAGCAGCGCGCGGGTGATGCGCTTGAATTCGAACGCGTCGTAGCCCGAGCGTACGACTTCATCGAGTTCGGCGAGCCGGTGCAGCATCAGCCGCTCCAGCTCCGGCATCTTGTCCAGCGGCACCTCCTCGCCGTCGTCATGGGCGAGTGTGCCCAGCATCCAGCGGATGGTGTTGCGCAGCTTGCGGTAGGCGTCGATATTGGTCTGCAGCACGTTCTTGCCGAGCCGTTGGTCTTCCCAATAATCGGTCGTCACCACCCACAGCCGCAAGATGTCGGCGCCGGACTGCTTGATGACGTCCTGCGGCACGACCGTGTTGCCGAGCGACTTCGACATTTTCCGCCCCTCCTCATCCATGGTGAAGCCATGGGTGACGACGGTGTCATAGGGCGCCCTGCCCCTGGTGCCGCAGCTTTCGAGCAGCGACGAGTGGAACCAGCCGCGATGCTGATCGGAGCCTTCGAGATAGAGGTCGGCCGGCCATTTCAGGTCGGGCCGGTCCTCAAGCGTGAAGGCATGCGTCGAGCCTGAATCGAACCAGACATCGAGGATGTCCATGACCTGCTGCCATCTCGAGGCATCGTGATTGCCGAGGAACCGCTCCTTGGCGCCGGCGGCGAACCAGGCGTCGGCGCCTTCTTTCTCGAAGGCGTCCATGATGCGCTGGTTGACTGCCTCGTCGCGCAGCACGTTGCCGTCGGCATCGGCAAAGACGGCGATCGGCACGCCCCAGGCGCGCTGGCGCGACAGCACCCAGTCGGGGCGCTCCTCGATCATGGCGCGGATGCGGTTCTGGCCGGCGGCGGGCACGAAGCGGGTATCGTCGATGGCTTTCAGCGCGCGGCCGCGCAGCGTCGTGCCGTCGCCAAGCTCCTGGTCCATATAGACGAACCATTGGGGCGTGTTGCGGAAGATGATCGGCTTCTTCGAGCGCCAGGAATGCGGATAGGAGTGCTTCAGGCGGCCGCGCGCGAACAGCGCGTTGCGCTTGATCAGCTCGTCGATGACAGCCTGGTTGGCGTTGCCCTTCTTGCCATTGTCGTCGATGACGCGCGCCGCTCCACCCTCGCGGTGCGGGCCGAAGCCCGGCGCGTCCTTGGTGAAGAAGCCGGCATCGTCAACGGTGAAGGGGATCGCAGTGTCGATGCCGCGCTGGCGAAGGTCAGAGGCGGCATCCATCCAGGCGTCAAAGTCTTCGCGGCCGTGTCCCGGCGCGGTGTGGACGAATCCGGTGCCGGCATCGTCGGTGACATGATCGCCGGCGAGCATGGGCACGGGAAAATCGTAGCCGCCACCCAGACTTTTGAGGGGATGCGAAAGCGTAAGATTTTCAAGCTCTTCGGCGCCAACGTTGCGAAGCCGATTCAGGGTGACCTTGGCCTTCGCGGCAGCGTCGTCTGCAAGTTTCTCGGCAAAGATCAGCTTTTCGCCGGGCTGGGGACCAAAGGCGTTCTCGGCCGCTGTAACCTCATAGAGACCATAGTTGATGCGCGGCGAGTAATTGACGGCGCGGTTGCCGGGGATTGTCCACGGCGTCGTCGTCCAGATGACGACGCTGGCATCAAGCAGATCGAGCGACGTCTGCGTCAGCTTGGGATCCAGGGCTGGCTGTCCATCCTCGATGTTGATGACCTGGCGAGCGAGGCTGACGACCGGAAACTTCGCCCAGATCGTGTCCGACTCGTAGTCCTGGTATTCGACCTCCGCCTCGGCCAGCGCGGTGCGTTCGACGACGCTCCACATCACCGGCTTGGAGCCGCGATAGAGCTGGCCGGACATGGCGAATTTCAGCAGCTCGCCGGCGATGCGCGCCTCGGCGTGGAAAGCCATCGTCGTATAGGGATTGTCGAAGTCGCCGACGACGCCGAGGCGCTGGAACTCGGAACCCTGCACCTTGATCCAGTGCGCCGCAAACTCACGGCATTCCTGCCGGAACTCGTTAACCGGCACCTCGTCCTTGTTCTTGCCCTTGGCGCGGTACTGCTCCTCGATCTTCCATTCAATCGGCAGGCCGTGGCAATCCCAACCGGGTACATAGTTCGAGTCATAGCCGCGCATCTGAAACGAGCGGGTGATGACGTCCTTGAGGATCTTGTTCAGCGCGTGGCCGATATGGATGTTGCCATTGGCGTAAGGCGGGCCGTCGTGCAGCACGTATTTTTCGCGGCCGGCTGCGTCTTCGCGCAACTTGCGGTAAAGGTCCATGTCCTGCCAGCGCTTGACCAGCAGCGGTTCCTTTTCCGGCAAACCGGCGCGCATCGGGAAATCCGTCTGCGGCAGGTAGAGCGTTTTGGAATAGTCGATCGTCTCGGCGGTCTCGGTATCAGTCATTCGTCTGCCATATGCGTTGCCGGCGGCAAAAGAGCCCGGGCGTTGAAGTTCTTCGCTTTGACGCATATCGTCTTCCCAAAACCGGACCCACTTTTGGGCGATATGCGTTGATGATCTGGAAAAAGCGCGAGAGGCCGCGCGCAAGATTCCCGGCGGCCCCGGCGGCGGTCAAGCCGCCCGGAACACCGGGCCTGTAATTCGTATCGCAGTCGCGAGAAGGCGCGAAAAGCTCGTCATGGCTGGGCTTTTAGCCGAGACAGGCGATATTGAAAAGCCCGAACTCTGATGCTTCCTTGCGTTAGGTGCCAATTGCGCATACATTTGTAGGCAAATGGCCTGCAGTGCCAAGGAAACAATTCATGTCGGTCGCAGCAAGGGCAATTCGCGCAACACGCGACTTTTCCGTCCCTACGGACAAGATCGATCATCTGCGCAGTCTGGGTTTCAGTAGCGAAGAACTCTATCGTATCGTTGCCCCCCGCCGCACGCTGGCGCGTCGCAAGGAACATGCCGAGCCGCTTTCGCCAGCTGAATCCGACCGCGCCCTGCGCCTTGAACGCATCGCCGAGCAGGCGGATCGGGTATTCGGTAGCCATGAGAAAGCCCAGCGTTGGCTGAGAAGCGAGATCATAGCATTGGATGGTGCAAGGCCGATCGATCTCCTTGAGACAGAGACCGGCGCCCACGTCGTTTCCGAAGAGCTTATCCGTATCGACTTTGGCATGCTTGCCTGACGATGCGCATCTGGCGCATCTCCAGTTTCGCGGATCTCTCGGGTCGTGGCGGAACGCTCGTTGATGGAAGATGGAACAGGCGCGGAATGCCCATCGTCTATTGCACCGACCACCCTTCGACGGCACTGCTGGAGATACTGGTGCATGCGACGCGCGAAACCGTTCCGGAAACCTACCAGCTTATCGAAATCGACGTTCCGGACGGAATAGAAATGACCGAACCGGTTATCCAGGACGGCTGGGACAAGGACATGGAATCGACACGGCGACAGGGCACGGACTTTCTCTCGGCCAATCGTTACGCGCTCATGAAAATTCCTTCGATCATAATGCGCAAGGCAAACAACTATCTGCTCAACCCGACCCATGACGATGCGTCACGCATTACGATTGCGGGCCTATACCATTATCCGTTCGACAGCCGTTTGATCAAATGAGCCGACGCCCGCCCGCTCACATCGAGAAATCGAAGCGGTAGGTCGTCGACACGCCGATCGTGAACTGGTTGCGATCGCCGCGCTCCTTGACCAGGCTGGAATCGCCGGCCGGGCCCATCAGGCGGGAATATTCGCCGAACAGACTGGCCGTCATCGGCTCGGTCACCTTCCAGGTCACCGCGCCGCCCAGGCCCGCCGACTTCACCCCGCCACCGGGATGATATTCGCTGAGCCCCGAGGCCAGGGACTCCTCGGCATCAACGCCGTAATAGGCGTCGAAATAGTCCGATGAGGCGAATGAAACGCGCGGCCCGCCCGAAATCCTGACATCGGGCGTCACATCGTAAAAGGCGTCGGCGGCGATGTCGGCGACAAAGCCGTTATGGGCGCGAATGCCATGCCGCAATTCGGCGCGGGCACGCAGCCAATCCAAAGGATAGAATTCGAAGAAGCCGCCGGCCTCGCCGCCCCAGCGCACCGGGTCGAGACCCTTCAACTCGTCGGCATCACCACCGTCGCGGGAAAACAGGAACTTGCCTGTCAGGCCGGCGCGGACGCCGCCATCGTCGATCAATGCCAACGAGATATTGTCGTTGCGCGAGGTGAAGCGCGCCGCGGGACCAGCCTTGCCGAGCGAGATGATTGGCGAGGCGCTGAGCAGGTACTTTTTGCCGCCTTCGAAATTCGGGGCAACCATGCCGGTGGCGCCGACCGTCAGGTACCAGTCTCCGGACATCCAGCCGAAGGTGCCCTCGCCTGCCTTGGCAACGCCGCAGGTGCCGAGCATGAATGCGGCCAAGACCGTCGGGACAGACCGCATCATTACTCCATACGTCGAACGCGTTGACGAACACTATCAGCCTTGATCCAAGCCATGGCGCCAGTTCGGTAAAATTTGACTTAATGTCCGTAACCTTGGCAGCGTTGGCCGGGCTGTTTTCCGCATTGCAGCGAATTGTACTGGCGCACCAAGATTCCAGATCAAGATGTTTGGAATGCGCCAGCAGCTGCTTCGGCAGGGGTTATAAATATTCGCGGGCAAACATCCCCGCGCTGTGAAGAGCGCGCCGACCGGCACCCAGCCCCGCATTCCAAACCGGCCAAGCGTGAATCATATGCGGCCAAATTTCGAGACGTACTTTGACGTCAGCCGCGCCAGCGGCTTCCGCGAGCCGAGTTGCGTCCGACAACAGCGTCTCGGCCGAACCGACTTGTATAAGCATTGGGGGAAATCCGCTCAGATCGGCGAACAAAGGCGAGATCAGCGGATCGCGCCGACCAACGCCATTGGGAACATAGGCGGTTGCCAGTTCCCCCAAATACGCCCGGTGGATGATAGGGTCGATTGCGTCCTTGGTTGATAGTGTCGCGCCGGACATCGAAAGGTCCGTCCAGGGCGAACACAGCCAAAGACATCGCGGCAACCGCTCGCCTGCCGTGCGCAATATACTGACCAGGCACAGGGTGAGGTTGCCGCCCGCACTGTCTCCCCCAACCACGGTGCGATCCGGCGCAATGCCTTGCCGCCTCAGAAAGCGCCATGCGGTGAGTGCGTCTTCATGTTGCGCAGGGAAAGGATGTTCCGGCGCGCGTCGATAGGCGATCGCGAGGGTGCGCATTCCCATTGCCCGACCTGCCTCGGTCACCATTCGACGATGACTTTTAAGAGAGCCGGAGCAGTAGCCGCCACCGTGGAAAAAGAGCAGAATCTTATCCCTGTTACTGCCAGGCGCCAGGGACCACTCTCCCTCGAGGCCATCGAAAACCACATGCTCGCATCGGATGTCCTCCGCGACCGGCCAGACCGAACCGACTTCGTCGAGCCGTGCCCGGCGTTCGTCCCAGCGGACCGTTCGTGGTTTTGACGTCAACAGCCTACGGATGGCATTGATCTCCAGCAGATCGCGGTGTTCGTCCATATCGCTCATTTTGCTTCCCCAGCCTCATCAAGCGTAGAACACGGTATACAGCAGCAGCCGCACGTCATCGATAAAGGGCCAACGCCAGCGCTGGGAATTTTTCGTTACACTTGCGCCATGGCGAATACACGGGACGACGGGTCGCCCGTAAACCCGCTTGTCATCTTTTAGCGCTGGCCCACCCCTGCACACGATCGAATATTCCATCTGGTATTTGGCCGCCTCGGATAAAAAGCGAAGGTCTGGCAAGCGGATCGCTCGGGAGTGTGGCGCTCACAGCCTGCTCGCTGGACGGGCAAGGCGATCGGCGCTACCTTTCGGAACAAAGAAGCTAGGCAACCTTGACGGAGAAGGGCAATGACCGTGCACAGCGATGCCATGAAAGACGCCATTGGCCAGACGCGGGCGAAGTGGGGATGGTTCGTCGCGCTCGGGGTGCTGCTGCTCATCTTCGGCGGCATTGCTTTCGGCAATCTGTTCATCGCAACCGTCGCCTCGGTTTATGTCGTCGGCTGGCTGATGCTGATGGCCGGCGTCATCGAGATCATTCATGCGTTCGGCGTGAAGACATGGGGCCGCTTCTTCTATTGGCTGCTCAGCGGCCTTCTCTACGCCGTCGCCGGGTTCTTCGCCTTCTACAATCCACTGCTGGCCTCGGCGGTGCTGACATTCCTCCTGGCGGTCGCGCTGCTTGCCTCAGGCGTGCTCAGGGCCTGGGTCGGCTACAGCCACCGGCCGCAGCCGGGCTGGGGCTGGGTGGTCACGGCCGGCGTCATCAGCGCGCTGGCGGGACTGGTCATCGCCATGGGCTGGCCGGTCAACAGCGTGTGGGTGCTCGGCCTGTTCCTGGCCGTCGACCTGATTTTCCAAGGCTGGACCTTCATTGCCGTCGGCCTGGCGCTGAAGAGATAAATTCTGGTTGAGCATGATCTTAGTCGGAAAACCGGTTCCCCCTTTTTGTCTTCGCTGACCTTCGGGTCGGGACCATGCTCTAAAAAGCAATGGCCGCGTCCAGCCCGGAAAGCGGCCTGACGCCGGCGAGCAGTGCCTTCGCCTCGGCCTCGTCACGCTTCATCTGGGCGACCAGCGCGTCAAGCCCGTCGAACTTCACCTCCGAGCGCAGGTAGCCGAAGAAGGACACGGCACAAATCTCGCCATAGAGGTCGCCGGAAAAGTCGAAGACGAAGGTCTCCAGCAATGGCGCGCCATTGTCGTCGACCGTCGGCCGGCGGCCGAAGCTGGCGACGCCATCATGAAGGGAACCGTCGGCGCGGCGGAAGCGGACGGCATAAATCCCTTCCTTGAGGGTGGCTTCCGGCGAAAGCCTCATGTTTGCGGTCGGAAAGCCGAGTGTCCGGCCGAGCTGCTGGCCGCCGATCACCTCCGCCTCGACGGTGAAACGGTAGCCGAGCAAGCCGGCGGCCTCGGCCACATTGCCCTCGCACAGCAGCGTGCGTATGCGGCTCGACGACACCACCTCGGCGCTTTCGTCGCGAAACGCATCGACCAGCGTGACGCCGAAGCCATGGCGCTCGCCGGCAGCCATCAGATAGGCCGGACCGCCCTGGCGGTCCTTGCCGAAATGGAAATCGAAGCCGGTGACGGCGTGGCTTATGCCGAGGTTGCGCTCGAGCACGCCGGTGACGAAAGCCTCCGCCGACAAGGAGGCGAACTCGCGTGTGAACGGCTGCTCGACCAGCGCCGAAAAGCCCAGATGCGACAACAGCCGCGCCTTCATCGGCGGCGGCGTCAGCACGAACAGCGGCATGTCCGGCCTGAAAACCTTTCGCGGATGCGGTACGAAGGTCAGCACCAGGGCGGGTACGCCGCGACGCTCCGCTTCGGCGCGCGCGCGTTCGAGCACCGCCTGGTGGCCGCGGTGGACACCGTCGAAATTGCCGATAGCCACCACGCCGCCGCGCAGATGGGCCGGCAGCGGTGCGGTTGCGGAAATGCGTTCGAACATTGCCGTCATGGCTTGAACCTATTGCAGTCTGGGAATCACCGCGACCGGCCTGTAGCCGTATTTTTCCAGAAAGGCCGCGAGCCTGGCCGGATCCGGCTGCAGCGTCTCACCGTAATCGCGGGCATGGATGCCGCCCGATACGTAGAGCACGTCGAAGCCATTGTCGGCCGCGCCCTTGATGTCGGTCATCATGCCGTCGCCGATGGCCAGAACTTGCGAACGCTCGACCGGGCGGCCGAGAATGACGGCGACCTCCTTCATGGCGACGTCATAGACCGGCGCGTACGGCTTGCCGGCGATCAGCGTGCGTCCGCCAAGCTGTGCGTATTCGCGGGCCAAAGCGCCTGCGCACCAGATCATGCGTTCGCCGCGCTCGACGACGATGTCGGGATTGGCGCAGATGAAGGGCAGGTTCCTGGCACGCAGCCGCCGCAGAAGATCGGCATAATCTTCCGGCTTCTCCACCTCGTCGTCGAACAGGCCGGTGCAGACCACGCCGGATGCTTCGAACTCCTCGACGAGCTCGACGTCGAGGCCCTCATAGAGCGTGAAATCCCGATCGGCGCCTATATGGAAGATCTTTCGCGGCCCTTCGGCGATCAGATCGCGGGTAACGTCGCCGGACGTTACGACACGGTCATAGGCAGCGGGAGGAACGCCGATGGCGTTCATCTGCGCCACCACGTCGGCGCTGCGGCGCGGCGAATTGGTGATCAGCACGACAGGTATTCTCGCCGCGCGAGCAGCGATCAGCGCGGCAGCCGCCGCCGGGAAATGCCATTCGCCATTGTGCACCACGCCCCAGACGTCGCACAGTATGGCTGAATAGGCTCCCGACAAGTCTGCGAGCGAACCGATGATGTCGGGCGAATCCGCCATGCCGTTGTCCCTGTACCATGATGCTTGCAAGCGCCGCGACCGACGGTCCGTAGCGGCCGGCCCGGATTAACCGAAGCGCTTCGCCCTGTCACCAGCTTTCATTGTGTCCGCAAGATTGTCGTCCGGGAACTAAGGCAGGAGGCCCGGCGCACTGGCGCAAAGGCTCCTGCCCTCATGCCCTTGCGGATGATGGAAGCATGTGGTGAGTGTTCCCATCCGGAGATGCGCTCTTGCCTGAACCCGCCAACCACCTTGCCTTCGCGCTGGTCTGCCTCGGCATGGTGCTGACGCCCGGCCCGAACATGATCTATCTGATCTCGCGCTCGCTGTCGCAGGGGCCGAAGGCCGGGCTGATCTCGCTGGGCGGCGTGGCGCTCGGTTTCTTGTTCTATGTGCTGTCGGCGGCGTTCGGCATCACCGCGCTGCTGCTCGCCGTACCCTTTGCCTATGATGTGCTGCGCCTTGCCGGCGCGCTCTATTTGCTGTGGCTCGCCTGGCAAGCGGTGAAGCCCGGCGGGCGCTCGCCCTTCCATATCCGCGAACTGCCGAAAGACAGGCCGCGCAAGCTGTTCGCGATGGGCCTGATGACCAACCTGCTCAACCCGAAGGTGGCAGTGCTCTATCTGTCGCTGCTGCCGCAATTCATCAGCCCCGGCAAGGGCCACGTGCTGTCGCAGCTTCTAGTGCTCGGTGCCACGCAGGTCGCGATCAGCCTGACCGTCAATGCCATCATCGCGGTGACGGCCGGCTCGATCGCGGTTTTCCTCGCCGGGCGGCCCTTATGGATGGTGATCCAGCGCTGGATGATGGGTACGGTGCTGACCGCGCTGGCCGTCAAGATGGCAACCGACGCGCAACGCTGATCGGTCCTACATTGGCCGCCTGACCTGCTCCGCCCGCTCCGGTTCGACCACCCTGCGATAAAGATGCCAGGTCGCGTGGCCAAGGATGGGCATGACGACGGCAAGCCCGGCAAATAGCGGGATCGAGCCGATGACCAGGAGCACGGCGACCATCAGGCCCCACAGCGCCATCTGTAGCGGGTTTGTCAGGACGGCGCGCGCCGACGTCTCGACTGCCGAGACCGCGCCGACATCGCGGTCGAGCAGCAGCGGAAAGGCGACGACGGTCGTCGCCAGCACGATCGCGGCGAAGACGAACCCGGCCAGGTTGCCGAGCAGGATCAGCGTCCAGCCCTTGCTGGTCGTCAGCACCTCGCGAATAAAGCCGGCAATAGAGGCCGGAGGCTGATTGCCGTACAGGCTGGTGTAGATCGACTGCGCGGTGAACAGCCAGAGCAGGAACAGTACCAGCAGCATGATGCCGATGACCGCAATCGCGGGGAGCGCCGGCGAGTGGCGCACGTCGAGCGCATGCCACCAGGATGTATCCATGCCGAACTCGCGCCGGCGGCTGATTTCGTAAAGGCCGATAGCCGCGAACGGACCGACCAAAGCGAAGCCGGACATCAGCGGATAGATCAGCTGGATGGCGTTCGAGCCCGAGGTCCACTGCGTCAGGATCAGGCCGACCACCGGATAGATCAGGCACAGGAACACATAATGCGACGGCTTGGCCCAGAAATCCTCGACGCCGAGACGGAGCGCATCAATCAGATCCTCGGTGCTGATGCGGCGCACCGTGGGCTGTACATGCATTCCACGTGCATCAGCCATGACATGAAAGCCGGCCATAACCTTTCTCCCGTGTGTCGGGGCGGTCACCGCCAGGATGGCCGCCCGCAGCTGCCACTTCAAGAACGTCGACATGATAGCCGATCTGGGCGTGCTTGTCGCCAGCGCCCGGCGCCGGGGCGCCGGGCGCTGAGCGAACAGTTACGCCGCGAAGCGATCGATCACCTCGGCCAGCGGCAAGTGACCGAAGCAAGCGCCTGACCCGGCGGGCTTTTCGCCAGCCTCGACAGCGAGCGCGTATTGCACGGCCGGATCGGCTTCGATGCGGCGGCGTAGCGCCGCCAGCTTTGGGTAAGCGGCGCCGTCGACCGCCTGGTGGAACTCCGCCCAGCGCGCCACGCCGATCAACGTGGTGTCGGCAAGCGTCAGCCGCTCGCCGATCAGGAAATCCGTGTCGAGGATCATCGCCTCAAGCTGGTTATGGCGGTTGGTAACGACCTTGCGGCCGAAATCATGTAAAGTCGCCAGCAGCACCGGTTCGGCCGACTCCATTTCATATGCCGCCCAGAGCGGGGTGAAGGCGGCGGTGAAGCCGGTGTTTATGAAGGCGACCAGCTGGTGCATCCGGTCGGCCCTCCGGCGAGCGAGGATCGAAGCTGATACGGCGTTGCGTATCGCGGGCTTCGAGCCAGGCGGCAATCGCCATAGTCTCGGTGAGCACCCTGCCCTCGTGCGTGATCAACACCGGCGTTTCCTGACGGCCGTTGATGCTGGCATAGGCGTCGTTCTTCATCTCAGTGAGCATGTCGACACGACACAGGCGATAGGGTTGTCCGAGGCGTTCAAAAGCAGCGACAAGCCCCATCGAACTTCCCAGCGGGAAGCCGTAAAGGAGAATAGGTTCCATTTCTTTGTCTCTTCCATGTTAGGGGTCACGCTGCGCAGCGAAACTTGACCCTAAACGCTGGTCGCCCCATGTAAATTAGGCACTATTCTGTAACCAGGTCCCCGCCATGAAAGATGTCGTCTCACGCTGCCCGATCGAGGAGACCATGCGTGTGCTCAGCGGTCGTTGGCCCACCTTGCTGCTCTATTATCTCAAGGATGGTACCAAGCGCTTCAGCGATTTGAGGCGTGACAACCCGGCAGTGTCGCACCGCATCCTGGCGCTGGAACTGCGCAAGCTGGAGGAAGCCGGGATCGTGCGGCGAACGGCGCATGCCGGCTATCCACTACGTGTGGATTACGACCTCACGGAGCCCGGCCTCAAGCTTGTGCCGCTTATCGACGCCCTGGGCGACTGGTGGGAACATACCGAAGACGATCGGGACGGCCGGGTTTCATCGACGCCGGAAACCAAACTCGTGGCGGCGGAATAGCCGACCGGCGATCACCGCATCGCAAAGACTGCCGGCGAGAGCCCAGCGCGCGCCAAGCCGTTCATACATTAGATCCCGCAAGACCAAGCGACCGGCTTATGGGGCGCGCCATTGTGGCCGACCAAACCGGGCAAGGCGCGGGCCATCCAGCACCAACTCCTGTAGCATGGCTCGCCAATCCCGGTCACTGACCCGCCGTTCGATCTCATTGCCCGATCAGATCGGCTGACCATGCTGGATGGCTGTTGCTTTCGATTTAGACGTGGATGAAGAGCCTACTTATGCTCTTGAAGTTTCTCCTGAGACTTTACCGTTTGATCGTCTCCAAGTTCCATATTGTGCATCGTTGCAATCAACCATCCATCGTGATCCCGCGTCGCCACTACGCTGATTAATCCGCGCCGACGCGGCCATTCGTTTCCCATCGGATCGAGTGCGCCAGTCATGGACCACCGCAGGTCGAGCGTGGCAACATCCGGGCGAACAAGCCTGTTCCGCACGCTTTCCGCGGATAGGTGGCTGTGCTTGAACATCTTCTCAAAAATTGGGGCATGGAACTGCTCGATCCTGTCACGTCCAGTCGCCTGCATACCGAAGACGTTCGTAAATTCGGCATCTGCCGCGAATACGGCGGCAAAGGCGCGAGCATCGTGACGATTCCAAGCGTCGATCAGCCTGTACGCGACACTTTCCACCCCTTCGGTTCGGACGTTGCCAGTAGCCATGCTGACCTCTTGCCATATAGTTCGGTTGCCATACTATATGGGCACCATATAAGTTTGGAAAGATGGATAATCAGCCATACACGCAGTCTCTGCTTCTCTATGCTTATCAATCGTCGGCGAGCGCTTTGGTCCAGGTTCTCCGGGAGAGCGGCCATTCGGCAATCAAGCCCAAACACGGCGCTGTATTCGCCAACATCGACGCGGAAGGAACCCGACCCAGCGTCCTCGCAGAGCGAGCGGGCATTGGCAAAGCATCGATGGGTGAGTTGATCGATGAACTGGAGCGCCTCGGTTATGTTCGGCGCTCGCGTGATCCGAACGACCGACGGGCCAAATTAATCGTTGCAACCGACGCGGCGCTTGCGGTGATCCGGACCGTCCACGATTTCAATCAGCGTCTCGAAGACCAATACCGGAGGCTGCTTGGTGCTCAGGCGTACGAATCGCTCCGGTCGTCACTGCAAGCGATATCCCCCAGAGAAAATTTGCAACCGAGGATACCTCGCCAGCGCTCGTGAAGCCGCAAAGATGGGGCAAAAGAAGCTGTCTGTCCGTGAATGCCTGACTGGTGTCGAGCCGGAAACCATCATCACGCATTTTCACCGCCCTGCCCGGCAAAAGCCATGATCGCGCTTATGTCAGGCGGGCATGACCGTTACGAAAATCGAAAATTATGGGGCCCAACCAAGCCTAAGTAGGCGCGTGCTGCTCAGAGCTGCCGGCCTTGGCGCCCTTGCCGGGCTCGTCGCCTGCGCCACCGTGCTGCCCACCGGCGAAGGCGCCGGTGTCTCTGCCTCCGCCGCTGGCACGCTGGCCGGCATCCGCGCTTCGGCGGGTCTCGGGCCGCTTGTCCCCGATGCCCGGCTCGAGCAGGCGGCACTGCAGCAGGCCGGCTATATGGCGCGCGGCCGCCGAATGAACCACACCACCGGCTGGGGCAAGGACTTTGCCTCGCGCGTCAAAGACAATGGCATTGCCGGCGCTGCCGCCGAAAACATCGCCGAAGGCCGCTTCGACCAGCAGAAGCTGTTCGATATCTGGGTGCATTCGCCAGGCCACCGCCGCAACATGCTCGACCCGCGCTTCACCCGCTTCGGTCTCGCCTATGTGCGCGACGGCCGCGACAGCACGCTTCGCTACTGGTGCCTTGTGCTCGGCAGATAACTTCCGCCATTTGGTCGGCGGAAGCCTGCTGGCGACCGATCCGTCAGTCTTTGCGGCCGCCGCCGAGCAATTCCTCGATGTCCTGCGCGCAAACCGGCCTGCTGAAATGATAGCCCTGCATTTCGTCGCAATTGTTCCTGCGCAGGAAAGCAACCTGATCATCTGTCTCAACGCCCTCGGCGATGACCCTCAGGTTGAGATTTTGCCCCAATGAAATCACCGCGCTGGCCACAGCCTGATCGTTCTCATCGGCGGCGAGATCCTTGATGAAGGAC
The DNA here is from genome assembly GCF_040319515.1 of Mesorhizobium sp. M0909. Classification (NCBI taxonomy): domain Bacteria; kingdom Pseudomonadati; phylum Pseudomonadota; class Alphaproteobacteria; order Hyphomicrobiales; family Phyllobacteriaceae; genus Mesorhizobium; species Mesorhizobium sp. M0909. The sequence goes on along the minus strand of NZ_JAMYOA010000003.1, from coordinate 323,970 downwards.
TTGTCGATCTTCAGCCGCGCCACGGGAAAGGTCTTGAGTGCGCTGAGGCTGGAATAGCCGGTGCCGAAATCATCGATCGAGATCTGGACACCCAGGCCTTGCAGGGCGTTCATGGTGGCGACCGCCAGCTCGATATCCTGCATGATCAGGCTCTCGGTCACCTCCAGCTCGAGATACCTGGCCTCCAGGCCGCTGTCCTTCAGCGCGCTGACGATGCGATCGATCAGGTTGCGCTCCCTGAATTGCCGCGCCGACACATTCACGCAAACGGTCAAGGGCGGCAGTCCCGCGTCTTGCCAGGCTTTGTTCTGCCGGCACGCCTCACGCAGAACCCAGTCGCCGATCGGTACGATCAGACCTGTCTCCTCGGCGGTCGGTATGAACATCGTCGGCATTACCGTGCCAAGCGTTGGATGGTTCCAGCGTATCAGCGCCTCGACCGCAAAAACCCGACCTGACCGAAGGTCCACTTGCGGCTGGTAGAGCAGCGTGAATTCCGAACGGGCCAAGGCGTTTCGCAACTCTTCCTGAAGCACGAATTTTTCATGCGCCCTGGTGTTGAACTCCGGAGCGTAAAACTGGAAATTGTCGCGGCCGAACTCCTTGGCGCGATACATGGCCGCATCGGCATTTGCCAGCAGCGTATCGGGATCCGTTCCATCCTTGGGATAGTTGGCAATGCCGATGCTGGCCGTCGCCCGCACCAGATGTGCTCCGAGCCGAACCGGCTCGGCGAGTGCAGCCCTGAGCTTTTGCAACGTCTCGGAAACGAGATCAACGTTCGCCGGCTGGTCGAACAGCACGATGACGAATTCGTCACCGCCAAGCCGCACGACGGTATCGGTCGCCCTTACGCAGTCGACCATGCGACTAGCGACGGTCTTCAGAAGCTCGTCGCCGGCATTGTGGCCGAGCGTGTCGTTAACGAATTTGAAATTGTCCAGATCGATGAACACCACCGTCACCCAGCGATCGTATCGCTGGGCGTACAAGACCGCCTGTGAAAGCCGATCCTCCAACAAGGCGCGATTGGGAAGCCCGGTCAGCACGTCATGGTTGGCCATGAAGTGGATCCGGTCTTCGGCCTGTTTGCGTTCGATGGCGATCCCGGCGATGCGCGTGGTGAAATCGATGAGGCGAGTCTCGGCCTCTGTCGGTTCGCGCACCGTCATCGAATACATCGCAAAGACTCCAAGCACGGCGCCCTGATGCGACAGGATCGGGGTCGACCAGCATGAACGCAAACCGTGCGGCCGCGCGAGTTCGCGATAATCCTCCCAAAGCGGATCGTGCATGATGTCAGCGACGATCACCGGCTCGCGCCGATAGACTGCGGTTCCGCAAGACCCTGCTCTGGGGCCGACCGCGGCGCCGTCGACGGCGTCGGTGTAGTCTCTCGCCAGGCTGGGCGCGGCGGCGTGACGCAAGTGGCTGCCATCCTTGTCGAGCAGCAAGACCGAACCGAATATCCCCGCCAGTTGGGATTCGACCAGACGCATGAGCCGCTCGAGCACATCTTCGAGGGGAGCGCTCTTTGCGATCATCTCGAGGATATGCGCCTGCCCGTCGCGCAGGATTTCGGCCTGCTTGCGCGCAGTGATGTCGCGGGCAATGCCGACGAGGCCGAAAATGTTGTTTTGAACGTTGTGCAATGGCAGTTTCGTCGACAGGAACCATTTGCCGGTGCCTGACGCATCGACGACGAACTCCTCCTCGTCGATCATCGGCCGTCCGTCGCGCATCAGTTGCTGCTCGATATGGCGAAACTTCTGCGCAAGTTCCGGCGCATGAAGGTCGAAGTCGCTCAGACCGATCATGTCGCTCGTACTGTCCCGACCGCTATCGGACGCAATGGCTCGGTTCGCGACGACGAAGCGGCTTTCGGTGTCCTTCACCCACATGTAGTCAGGCACCAGGTCTATCAGCGTCTGCAACGAGATACGCTCGTCAACGACCAAGCGATTGGCGCTGAGCTCGCTGATGTCCTCGTGCGTGGCCACCCAGCCGCCGTCAGGCATCGGTTGATGGCAGACCTGAATTGTCCGGCCATCGGCGAGCTCGGCTGTCCAGTTCCCCGAAGCCGTGCCCGAATTGACTGCCCGGGCCAACCCCAGATAGGCGTCCGCATTCATTGCCGAGGTCCCGACAGCGACGCGCCGCTCGACGATTTCGCGCAGCGCCACACCCGGCTGCAATTGCTCCGGTGCAAGGCGATAGATTTCCGCGTAGCGTCGGTTGCACAGGATCAGCCGTTCATCGGCGTCAAAGAAACAGATGCCTTGCGAGATGTTCTCTATCGCGGTCTGGAACCGCAATGCCTGGTCCTGAAGTGCTGCAATCGTGGCACGAAGTTCGCGCTCGAGGACTTCGTACGAGGTAGTCGCCAGTTTTGCCAGCGTCGTCAGATCGGCGGACTCGGGCGCTGCGGCGGTTTGCCTGGATGATTTCGTGGCCAAACACAATTCCTCCCGCTGATGCTTGAGGCAAGCAATGGAGGCTCGCCTTCAACTCAAAAGCGAGTGCATACTGGTCCGGATATACTAATGGCAGGTGAACCTGGCTTAACGCCACGCGACCGGGACAGCCAACGGAAGCCTCGTGCCGGTCGTGGTTGCCGTAAGCCCTGAGGCTTAGTCCATATGCGCGGCAGGCGCCCCACCGGCGGGCGCCTTTGGCTTGCGCAGCAGGAAAACAAACGGAATGGCAAGCAGCGTCATCATCATCAGCAGCTTGAAGTCATTGACGTAGGAGATCATCATCGCCTGGACATTGACCATGCGATCCATCAGTGACAGCGCCGTCGGATCGCCGCCCGCCGCTGCCGGCGATGCCGCCCAGAGGTTGGGATTGAACGGATTGATGTAGGCCGAAAGCTCGGCATGGTTGATCTGCGTGTTGCGTACCAGCAGAACCGTCACCACCGACACGCCGATCGACGAGCCAAGATTGCGCACCAGGCTGAACAACGCCGTGGCATCGGTACGGAAGCGTGCGTCAAGCGTGGCGAAGGCTACGGTCGACAGCGGCACGAACACCATGCCCATTCCCAGGCCCTGGATGACGCCGGAACTGAGGATTAGCCAGTCGTCCATCTGCGGCGAGAAGCTGGACATCGTGTAGAGCGACTGCGCGGTCAGCAGAAAGCCGATGACGACGAGGATCCTGGCGTCGATCCTGTGCATGATCCGCCCGACGAACAGCATCGCGATCATCGTGCCGACACCGCGCGGTCCCAGGACAATGCCGATGGTGAGGGTCGGATAGCCGAAGATGGTCGACAGCATTGGCGGCAGCAGCGACATGCTCGCCAAGATGAGCACGCCCATGACAAAGATGAACGCCAGCCCGGTGACGAAATTGCGATCGAGGAAGATCTTCGGGTCGATAAAGGGGTGCTCCGCCGTCAATGTGTGGATGGTGAACACCCAGAAGCCGGTGATGGAAAGACCGAGCTCGATCCATATCTCGATCGAGGAAAACCAGTCGACCTCGCCGCCGCGATCGAGCATCAGCTGCAGCGCGCCGACACCGAGCGAGAGCATGGTGAAGCCGAAGAAATCGAAGCTGCGCACCCGCCGGGCAACGCTGGGAAGATACGCCGCCATGCCGAGGAAGGCGATGATGCCGACCGGCAGGTTGATGAAGAACACCCAGCGCCAGTTGAAGTTCTCGGTCAGCCAGCCACCCAGCGTCGGGCCAAGGATCGGTCCCAGCATGATGCCGGCGCCCCAGATGGCCATGGCTTGGCCGTGGCGTTCCCTAGGGTTGATGTCGAGCAGGAAGGTCTGCGACAGCGGCACGATGGCGGCGCCGAACACGCCTTGCATGAGCCGGAACAAAACGATGGTCTCCAGGCTCCAGGCGATGCCGCACAGCATGGAGAAGACGGTGAAGCCGACCACGGCCGTCAGGAACAACTCCTTGCGACCGAAGCGGTCGGCAAGCCAGCCGGTCACCGGCGTCATGATCGCGGCGGCAACGATGTAGGAGGTCAGCACCCAGTTGATGTTGTCGGGGGAGGCGCCGAGATCGCCGGTCATGGTCGGCAGCGCAACGTTGGCGATCGTCGTGTCGAGCGCCTGCATGATCGTCGCAAGCATGAGCGCGACTGTGATCAGGCCGCGGTGCGGTACTTCGCGAAAGGGTTCTGGGCTGCTCATGACGTAAAACTTCCAGCAGGTAACAAAAACGTGTACATTAGGTTTCCGGACGGCGAGGCCCTCGCCGTAGAGAGACCCTCATCGCGGTGGGACGCGAGCATCGATGTGGGGGTTACATCAACTGAGCGTCTCGACAAGCGGACGCCCGCCGCCCGGAAACCTGAGGACCGAAGATCCTGCGCCGAGTTGTCTGCTCAGGCAGGCTACAGCGCAGCCCGTTTACGCATTCAACTTTTCCTGCGCCTTCTTCGGATCAATCCTGCATCCATCTCACTGTTTGCTATGCGGCCGCTGTTCGGCCTCCTTACTTGGCCTCGCCTGCCGTGGCGCCGCGGAAAATGCTCGGCAGCCCGCGGGAAACGCCGGTGTCCACCGTGACCGTCGCGCTCATGCCGGTGCGCAGCGCCGCCTTGGCGTCGGCATCGGCCAATTCCAGGCGGACCGGAATGCGCTGTGTGACCTTGACCCAGTTGCCGGTGGCGTTCTGCGCAGGCAGCAGCGAGAACTCGGCCCCGGTGCCGGCGCCGATCGCCTTGACGGCGGCTTCGAAGGTCTTGCCTGGATAGGCATCGACCACGATTTCGGCCTTCTGGCCTGGCTTCATGTCGGTGAGCTGGGTTTCCTTGAAATTGGCGTCGACCCAGGTGTCGCCGGTCTCGACCAGCGAAAACAGCGGCGTGCCCGAACCGACATACTGGCCGACCTTGAACGAAGCGGCCTGGCTGATGATGCCGTCGGCAGGCGCCTTGACCTTGGTCTGGACCAGATCGTAAGCCGCCTTGTCGCGTGCGGCGAGCGCCGCCATTACCGTCGGATGCTTGTCGGTTTCGATATCGGGATTGCCGCCAAGTGCCGCCTTGGCGCTGACGATCCCCTGCTGGGCTACGGCCAGCTGCTGCTTGGCCTTGTCGAGGTCGTTCTTGGCTTCGTCCAGCGACGACTTGGCGTTGATGCCCTTCTGGGCAAGGTCGGCGGCGCGGTCATATTGCGACTGCGCGTACTGGACCTGGCTTTCGTCGGACTTCTCCTGCGCCAGCGCCTGGCTGTAGGCCGCACGCAGTTGCTCGACATTGAGCCGCGCGCCGGCCACCGCCGCGTCGGCCTGGGCCAACGCGATCCGATAGGGCTCGGGATCGATGGCGAACAACACGTCGCCCTGCTTGACAGACTGGTTGTCGAAAATGTCGACCTGAACGATGCGGCCCGCCGTATCGGCGGCTATCGACACCTTGGCCTGCTGCAGATTGGCGTTCTCGGTCTCCTGATAGCGGCCGCCGGTCACCCAGACATAGCTGCCGCCGGCGATCAACGCAGCGGGCAGCACAAACATCAAAAGGAAGCGGCCGGCACGGCGCTTCTTCTTCGGCACCACCGGCGCCGGAGCTACCTGCGGAGCGACCGTTACCGGAGCTGCCGCCGGCTTCGCGGGAGCTTCCATCTCCAGCTTGGCCGCATTCTCATCTAGTTTGGCTACCGCGTTCATGCTGCTGCGCCTTCCGTATTCTTCGTTTTTTCCGAGGGCGGCGTCTCACCATCTGCAAGATTCTGCACCATTGTTTCCAGCGCCTTGACCAGGACGCGGCGATCTTCCGGCGAAACGCCGACGAGCGATTCCTCATAGACCTCGCCGGCAAGGCTCTTGACGTGGGCGTAGGCCGCGTTCGCCTTGGCGGTCGGGAAAATCATGCGCACTCGCCTGTCGGTTGCGTCGGGACGGCGCTCGATCCAGCCGCCCTCCTCCATTCGATCGACAAGACGCGAGACGCTGATCGGCTCGATTTCGAGAAGCTCGGCAAGCCGCGCCTGCGCGACCCCCGCCTCCTTGGCGACACGTACCAGAAGCCGCCATTGCGCCGAAGAAAGGCCGAAACCACTGGCGCGCGCCTCGAAGCGCTTGCGCATCAGGCGCTGCACGTCGTGGATCAGAAAGCCCAATCTGTCGATGCCGTCGGAAACCATGAGCGACATATATAATAAGCGTGCTCATAATTCAAGGAGCCCGATTGTGCCAGAAGCCGGTAAGTGTGCATGGCAATCGGTGCAGGGCGATCGTGGTTAGCAATTTATTACGCCGGGCGCTTGTGACGAGCATGCGGAAGATCGGCGTTCAGATGCTCAGACTATCGATCTCACCCAGGCGGAAAAGGCTTCGATATGCGCTTGTCGGGGGTGATTGGCTACGCCAGCAAGGTAAAAGCCATAGCCTGGCAGAGAGAGATCATGTGCCTTGACCAGCCTGCCAGCCTCGAGTTCGCCACTGACGACCACATCGCTGCAGATAGCGATGCCTTGGCCTGCCGCTACCGCGTCAATCGCGTGCAGCTCTTCGCGGAAACTCAAGTCCCATGCCCGGTTGGCATTCGGGATGCTGGGATCGATCGAGCGTGCGATTGCCAGCCATCGCTGCCAAGTCGGCGCTTCCGGGTCGCGGTTCGTCCAATTGAAATGGATGAGCGGGTATTGCAGCAGATCGGCGGCGCGCTCGATCTGTAGGTCGCCTCCTGCGAACAGATCCGGGCTGCATACCGGAAAGAATGCGTCCCGAAAAATTTCCTGGGCGGGAACGTCCCGCGGCATCCTGCGCGCATAGCGGATCGCAACGTCGGCGTCACCGGCTTGCAGGTCCAGAACGGCGTCTGTCCCGATGATCTCCAAGGGAATGTTCGGATGCTGTTCGCGCCACTTCGACAGGCGCGGAACAAGCCATCGGCTGGCAAATGCATTTGGGCTCGTCACGCGCAACGGGCGTTGGCCAACACCGGCCGAGGCTGATGCGATTGCCGCAGCGAAAGCGTCGAAGCCGCTGCAAATTACCGGGAATAGCCGTTCGCCCACGCCTGTGAGCACGAGCGGTCGTGGGCGCCGCCGGAACAGCAGTTGCCCACAGACCTCCTCCAGCAATCGAATCTGGTGGCTGATGGCCGTCGGCGTCACTCCGAGTTCCGTCGCGGCCTTCCTGAAGCTCATCAGCCTGGCAGCGGCTTCGAAGGCGCGAAGCGATCCGAGCGGCGGAAGTTTTCTCATCCACGCAGTTTAGATGAATTTAGCTCATCCAGCGACTGAGATATTCGATTTTGCAGCGAATGGCGCCGCATGAGATCATTGTGGTCCGGCGCATGTCGGTGAACGAAAGCGGCCTGTCCAACCGTGCCGGATCACGAAGGGTCGATGAGCATGTTCAAGCTTTTGGACGGTTCCGAGCCGACGTTGCAGGCGCCGGACATCGCTCGGCTCAGGCAGGCGATTCGCGGCGATCTGATCCTTCGGGACGACCCTGGCTATGACCAGGCGCGCAGAGTTTGGAATGGCATGGTCGATAAGAGGCCGGCGGCTGTGTTCTATTGCGCCGAATCCAGCGATGTCGTCACGGCGGTCAACTTCGCCCGATCGCAAGGCTTCCTCGTCGCCGTCCGCGCCGGTGGCCATAACGTCGCCGGCAGTTCGGTATGCGACGGCGGCGTGGTGATCGATGTGTCCCGCATGAAGCGGATCGAAGTCGACCCGATCCGCCGTGTTGCGCGCGCAGAAGCCGGCTTGAACCTGGGCGAGTTCGACGCAGCCACTCAGGTCCATGGTCTTGCGACGACCATGGGTGTCAACGCGGATACCGGCATAGCCGGACTGACACTCGGCGGGGGGTTCGGCAAGCTTGGCCGCAAACATGGACTGAGCTGCGACAACCTTGTCGCTGTCGAAATCGTGACGGCGGACGGCCGGTTGCTCACGGCAAACGCGGCCGAATATGCAGATTTGTTCTGGGGCATCCGGGGCGGCGGTGGCAATTTCGGAATAGTCACGACCTTCGAATACAAGCTCCATCCCGTGGGTCCGCTCCTCATCGCGGGATCGATGCTATACCGCTACGAAGAGGCACGCGATGCGATGCGGTTCTATCATGCATTCTCGAGCGGCGCCCCGGATGAGCTGAGCCTGGATGCAGCACTTGTGACGGCGCCCTCGGGCGAACGCTTCTTCAGCATATCGGCGTGCTACATCGGCCCACTCGACGAGGGCCAGCAAATCATTCAACCTCTGAGAGAATATGGCACGCCGGTTGAGTGCCAGATTGCTCCTGTCCCCTATGTTCAAATCCAATCGGCCGGGGATAGCCTCTTTCCGCGCGGGCGGCGCTACTACTGGAAGGCGCAGTTCATGCGCGAAATCGCAGATCAGGCGATCGATGCCATGCTTGCGGCTTACATGACCGCACCCCGCGAGTCGCTTCTGGTCCTGCAGCAGGTTGGCGGCGCCATCTCGCGAGTACCGATGGATGAAACGCCCTATGCCAACCGAGATGCTCTTTACGATTGTTTCCCGATATCGATTTGGGACAATCCGTCTGACGACGAAACGCACATCCGATGGGCGCGTGACCTGTGGGATGCAATGAGACCGTTCTCGACCGGCGGCGTCTACGCCAACAATCTCGGCGAAGAGGGCATTGATCGGGTTCTGGCGGCTTACCGCGAGAATTATCCGAGGCTGGCCGCGCTAAAAAACAAGTATGACCCCACCAATCTCTTTCGCTTGAACCAAAACATTAAGCCTGCGACCTGAGCGACCGCAGGCCGATGCTCGAAATTCTGCGGCGCTGCTATAACTCCAAATTCCAGTTCTGGCCGACCAGGTCCTTGCCGAAGGAATGGTGGCGCTCCTCGTCGGTCAGCTTGAACCCGGCCGCCTCGTAGATGCGGCGCGCCGAGGTGAGGACGTCGTTGGTCCACAGCGTCAGTGTCCTGTAACCCTTGGTTCGAGCAAAGCCGATGCATTCCTCGACCAGCCGCCTGCCGATGCCGAGACCGCGCGCCGAAGGCTCGACATAGAGCAGGCGCAACTTCGCCACCGCGTCCGACTGGCGCACGACGAAGACCGAGCCGACGACCTCCCCTTCCCGCTCGGCGATCCAGCTGCGTTCCCATTTCGGATCGAAGGATTTGACGAAGGCACCAAGGATTTCGGCGACCAGCGCTTCATAGGTTTCGTCCCAGCCATATTCCTGCGCGTAGAGCAGGCCCTGGCGATGGATGATCCAGCCGATGTCGCCGACTTGCAGAGACCGCAGCATATAGGGAACTTTGGGCTCGGCACTTCCGCCCAGCAGACGCTGCACCGTCTGCATGGCCCTGACCAGCCTGTCCTGTTCGGCAGCCGAAAGCCGTTCGAGCAAAGCCGCGACCTGTTCGTGCGAACCCTGGTTCAGCGGCGCGAAGGCCTGCCGCCCGGCCTTCGTCAGCGCGATCGACGAGCGCCGCGCATCCGCCTCGATCGTGGCACGCTCGACCAGATCACGCTCCTCGAACTTCTTCAGCAGCCGGCTGAGATAACCGGCATCGAGGCCGAGATCGCGCGCAAGCTCGGTGGCGGTCAGCCCGTCGCGATGCGCCAGCTCATAGAGCACCCGGGCTTCGGTCAGCGAAAAGTCGCTTTTCAGCAAGCCTTCCTCGAGCAACCCGATCTGGCGGGTGTAGAAGCGGTTGAAGGCCCGCACCGCGTCGATCCGCTCCTTGCCTGGGTGATGATGAATGGTCATGGCATCCTCCTGCCCGGCAAGATCAGCCATTTAGTTGACTTAGTCAAGTATCCGTTTGAAGCAATTGTCCTGAGGATGCTCACCGGGCGTCTTGACTCGCGCGAGCTGCCAGCCTATTTCAGCGCCACGTTAGCACTCCCCCAAGATGAGTGCTAACCACATGTCCGGCGCCGCCGGACGGAGGAACTGTTCTCACCATTCTCATCGAGGAATAAAAAATGGCAAAGTCGAAGTTCCGCCCGCTTCATGACCGCGTGGTCGTTCGTCGGGTCGAATCCGAATCCAAGACCGCGGGCGGGATCATCATCCCCGATACGGCTAAGGAAAAGCCGCAGGAAGGCGAGATCATCGCCGTCGGTTCCGGCGCCCGCGACGAAGCCGGCAAGCTCGTCCCGCTGGACGTCAAGGCCGGCGACCGCATCCTGTTCGGCAAGTGGTCGGGCACCGAAGTCAAGCTCAATGGCGAAGACCTTCTGATCATGAAGGAATCCGACATTATGGGCATCATCGGCTGAATATCGGCCTCACCCTCATTTAAATCTTCGGGCTTAATCCAAGCCCCTGCCAGGAGCTGAAAATGGCTGCCAAAGACGTAAAATTCTCCCGCGACGCTCGTGAGCGCATGCTGCGCGGCGTCAACATCCTCGCCGACGCGGTGAAGGTCACGCTCGGCCCCAAGGGCCGCAACGTCGTCATCGACAAGTCGTTCGGCGCACCGCGCATCACCAAGGACGGCGTCACCGTCGCCAAGGAAATCGAGCTTGAAGACAAGTTCGAGAACATGGGCGCGCAGATGGTCCGCGAAGTTGCTTCGAAGACCAACGACATCGCCGGCGACGGCACCACGACCGCGACCGTTCTGGCGCAGTCGATCGTCCAGGAAGGCCACAAGGCGGTTGCCGCCGGCATGAACCCGATGGACCTCAAGCGCGGCATCGACCTCGCCGTCGCCGACGTCGTCGCGACGCTGATCAAGAACGCCAAGAAGATCAAGACCTCGGAAGAGGTTGCCCAGGTCGGCACCATCGCCGGCAATGGCGATGCTTCGGTCGGCTCGATGATCGCTGAAGCGATGCAGAAGGTCGGCAATGAGGGCGTCATCACCGTCGAGGAAGCCAAGACCGCCGAGACCGAGCTCGAAGTCGTCGAAGGCATGCAGTTCGACCGCGGCTATCTCTCGCCCTACTTCGTCACCAACGCCGAAAAGATGGTTGCGGATCTGGAAGACGCCTACATCCTCCTCCACGAGAAGAAGCTCTCCAACCTGCAGGCCATGCTGCCGATCCTCGAGGCTGTCGTGCAGACCTCGAAGCCGCTGGTCATCATCTCCGAAGACGTCGAAGGTGAGGCCCTGGCCACGCTGGTCGTCAACAAGCTGCGTGGCGGCCTGAAGATCGCTGCCGTCAAGGCGCCGGGCTTCGGTGATCGCCGTAAGGCCATGCTGGAAGACATCGCCATTCTCACCGGTGGCCAGGTCATCTCCGAAGACCTCGGCATCAAGCTCGAGAATGTCGGCCTCAACATGCTCGGCCGCGCCAAGAAGGTGTCGATCTCCAAGGAGAACACCACCATCGTCGACGGCGCCGGCAAGAAGGCCGAGATCCAGGGCCGCGTCGCCCAGATCAAGCAGCAGATCGAGGAGACCACCTCGGACTACGACAAGGAGAAGCTGCAGGAACGTCTCGCCAAGCTGGCGGGCGGCGTTGCCGTGATCCGCGTCGGCGGTGCGACCGAAGTGGAAGTCAAGGAAAAGAAGGACCGCGTCGATGACGCCCTCAACGCGACCCGCGCGGCCGTCGAAGAAGGCATCGTTCCCGGCGGCGGCGTCGCACTGCTGCGTGCCTCGCTGACCATCAAGGCAACCGGTGCCAACTCCGACCAGACCGCGGGCATCGCCATCGTGCGTCGCGCGCTGCAGGCTCCGGCCCGCCAGATCGCGTCCAACGCCGGTGCGGAAGCATCGATCGTTGCCGGCAAGATCCTCGAGAACAAGGGCGCGACCTTCGGCTACAACGCCCAGACCGGCGAATATGGCGACATGATCGCCATGGGTATCGTCGATCCGGTCAAGGTTGTGCGCACGGCTCTGCAGGACGCGGCCTCGGTCGCCGGCCTCCTGGTCACCACCGAAGCCATGATCGCGGAGGCTCCGAAGAAGGAGTCGGCTGGCGGCGGCATGCCTGGCGGCATGGGCGGCGGCGGCATGGGCGGCATGGGCGGCATGGACTTCTAAGAAGTCTATAAAGCACGCCCATGAACTCACGTTGCTCAAGCCCGCAAGCGGGCTTGAGTGGCGGCATGGACTTCTAATCCAACCTCCTTCAGATACAGAAAGGGCGGCCGAGAGGTCGCCCTTTTTGTTTGCTTTGCTTAGCGGGTTGCCCGCTCAGACGGCGGCGTCAATCCGCCGCGAGGGTGAGATTTTGGCAGGCAATGCACCCTCAATCAGCGCCGCGACTTCATCGGCTACTGCCAGCACAGGGGCACGGTCGTGGGTGGCGCGTGCGATCACCATCAGCCCTTCCAGCGATGATTCGACCAACAATGCGAGCGCGTGCGCGCGGCGCTCGGGCACCCCTGCCCTGACGAAGGCGGCCCTGAGCAAGCCTATCCACTGCTCGAAAGCCGAGCGGCACAATTCGGCCAGTTCCGGCACGTCTGCCGGCGAGTCCAGCACCACGGGCGCGATCGGGCAACCGAGCGTGAACTGGTTGTCTTCCAGCATGCGCGCGACCGACTGGTAGATGTGGTGGACAGCCACCGCCGGGTCCTTTTCGGCGGCGAGCGCGGCGTCCAGCCTCTGCGTGACATCGGCGACGCTGTCGCGCGTCACCTCGATGACCAATTGGTCCTTGCCGCCCGGAAAGTGAAAGTAGAGCGAGCCTCTCGGTGCGCCTGAGGCGCTCAAGATGTCGTTGAGCGACGTGCCGTGGTAGCCGCGCTGCCTCAGCAGCCGCGCCGTCGTCTCGATCATGCGGGTGCGGGTGTCGTTCGCCATGTCAACCTCTGTCAGGAGTGAACACTATAGGCCTTGCGTCCAATATAGCAATCGGTCTACATAATATGTAGATCAGTCTACATATTCGGAAGAGAGAGCCGATATGCATAGTTATCGCCTTGAAGGAACCGGCGGAATCGAACGCCTGGTGAGGCGCGACGAGGCGCAGCCGGCGCCGAAGCAACACGAGATCGCCGTGCGTGTGCGCGCCGCTTCGCTCAACCGCCGCGACACGATGACCCTCAACGGCAACTATCCACTGGCGCCACGCCAGGGCGTTATCCCGCTGAGCGACGGTGCCGGCGAAGTCGTTGCCGTCGGCGATTCCGTCACCCGCTTCGCCGTCGGCGACCGCATCACCGGCAGCTATTTTGCGCGCTGGATCGACGGCCGCATCAATGCCGGGCTGATCGACCAGCTCGGTTGCACGCTGGACGGGATGCTGACCGAATACGCGGTGCTCGATGAGCAATGGGCGGTGCGGCTTCCCGATCATCTCGACTGGCATCAAGCGGCGACGCTGACCTGCGCCGGCCTGACCGCCTGGAATGCGGTGACGGCGGCCGAGATGCCGAAGCCCGGCCAATGGGTCCTTGTCATCGGTTCAGGTGGCGTCGCGCTGTTTGCGCTGCAATTCGCCAAGCTGCTCGGCTGCCGGGTCGTGGCCGTCAGTTCGCGCAGCGAGAAGCTGGACCGGCTGCGGGCGCTGGGCGCCGACCTCGTCGTCTCGACAGCCGGCATGCCGGAATGGGGTGCTGCTGTGCGTGAGCAGACCGGCGGCGTCGACCTCGTCGTCGAGACCGGCGGCCCGCCGACCTTCGCGCAATCGATGATCGCCTGCGCGCTTTACGGGCGCATCGTGCTTCTCACCATACAGGATGCGAAAGGCGGGACGGTGCCAGATCCCCGGCCCGGTCTACCAGCGCAGCCTCGCCACCATCAGCCGGCTGTTCGTCGGCAATCGCACCAACCTCGAAGCCATGCTGCGCGCCATCTCCGTGCATCGGCTTAAGCCTGTCATCGACAAGGTGTTCGCCTTCGACGAGGCCCAAGACGCCTACCGCTATTTCCAGCAAGGCGACGTCTTCGGGAAAGTGGTCGTCGACGGCGCCTGACTGGTTCACCCCCCCCAAATCCGATCGAGCCGCTCAAACTAAAAGGAGAGACACAATGACCATTCGTGAAGCAGAAGCTCAATGGCAGGGATCGTTGAAAGAAGGTTCGGGCCGGCTGAGGCTAGGTAGCGGCGTCTTCGAAGGCGCCTACTCCTTCCCGTCGCGTTTCGAGAACGGTCCCGGCACCAACCCGGAGGAATTGATTGCGGCGGCGCATGCCGGCTGCTTCTCGATGGCGCTAAGCGCCATTCTCGGCCGCGAAGGCTACACTGCCGCGCGCATCCACACGATCGCGAAAGCTCATCTCGGCGCCACCGCGGCCGGGCCGACGCTGACCCGTATCGAGCTGGAGACCGAGGCAAGCGTCGCCGGGCTGGCGGAGGGGGATTTCGAGCGGCTGGCACAGACGGCCAAGGAGACCTGCCTCGTATCGCGGGCGCTGGCCGGCGTCGCCGTGATCACGCTCAAGGCCCGCCTCATCGAAACCGCTACTGATCACTGAAGGGAAAGGAATATCCAATGACACAGGAACTCATCATCGACATCGCCGCGGCCAAACGCTCCGCCGAAACGGCCGCGATCATGCGACGCTACAACGACGTCTTCCAGCGCCACGACCCATCGGCGCTCGACGATCTGGTGGCGGAAGACTGCGTGATCGAGAACACCACGCCGGCCCCGGACGGCGCCCGCCGCATCGGCAAGGGCGCCTGCGTCGAACTGTGGTCGGCGATCGCGACCGGACCCGGCACGCGCTTCGACATCGAAGAAACCTTCGTCGCCGGAGACCGGGCGACGATCCGCTGGCGCTACTGGATGGCCGACGGCAATTCGCTGCGCGGCGTCAACCTGATGCGCGTGGTGGACGGGCAGATCGTCGAGGCCATGGGCTACGTGAAGGGATAACGCTTGGCGCGACCAGCTGCATTCAGCCAAGCTGCATTCAGTGAGGCCGCGCTCAGGCCCAGCCAGGAATCCACAAAGTTTAGGATTCCGGGCAGGGCGCGGTTACCGCACGACTTTGTGAAGCTTCACGAAGGTCTTGGGACTGCGCTGGATCGTCTGGAAGATCACGCAGTAGCGATCGGTGAGCTCGAGCAGGTCAGTCAGCCGGTCTTGCGCAACGTCGGTCTCGATGTCGAACCGCAGGCGGATCTCCTTGAAGCCGACCGGCACACCTTCGGTGACGCCGAGCGTGCCGCGAAGATCGACGTCGCCCTCGGCGGAGATTTCGGCCGACTTGATCGGTATTTCGAGAACGGCGGCCGCGGCCCTCATCGAGACGCCGGCGCATGCGACAAGGGCTTCCAGCAGCATGTCGCCGGAACAAAGCTCCTGTCCGCTGCCCCCGGCCTTCGGATGGATGCCCGCCAGCGCGAGCCCACGTCCTGTCTCGACCTTGCAAGTGACCTTGGAGTCGTCGGCACTGCCCTTGGCCTTCAGCGTAAGAAGTGCCGCGCGCGCATCCTTGCGATAAAGATCCTTGATCGGCTCCTGCGTGGCGCGAAATGTCGTGATGTCCATGCGTATTCTCCTGTCGTGAGATGTGGCTGTTGGAAATCGTGTGTCATTGCCGGGTTACTCCGGCACGCTCACGCCCGAGCCCCCGAGTTCGGCGGGGAAGTCTTTCAGCTTCGGCAATCCGTCCTTCATCGGCAGGACCGTCTCGGCGTAGTTGACGTGAACCCCCGGCGTGAACTTCACCGTCGGTATCGTGGCCGCATAGACGTCGACCAGTCCGAGCGGCGGATGATCGGTCATCAGATGGCCGCCGCACTTCGTGCAGAACTGACGGTCGCTCATGTTTGACTTCTCGAAGCCGGACAGGAACTCCTCGCCCTTGGTGACCTTGACGTTTTCCGGCTTCCACAGCGTGAACGCGTTCACGGGAGACGCCGACCACGAACGACAGGAACTGCAATGGCAGTAGCCCATTGCCTCGGCCGCTCCGTGCACTTCGATTTCCACGGCGCCGCAAAAACACCCGCCCTTATGTATCGTCATGACTTAGATCCTCATTTTTCTTGAGTTCGACTGCGCTCAGCAGCTGATTTGAGACAGAGCTCAGCGCCGACGGGTTTAAAGCTTCCGGCAATGAACGGAATGACGGGGCGTCCGCCTCACTTGACAGCGCGTCCGGAACTCGAAAGGGATGTCGCGCCGGGTTGCCGCGCAACTTACGGGACATGGATGGAATGGCCGGGGACCCTCTGTCTGACCTCTTGAAAAAGGTGCGTCTAACCGGCGCGACATTTTTCGACATCGCGGCCCAGGACCCCTGGGCGGTCTGCTCGCCCTCCCCCGCCTCGATACTGCCGAGGATACTGCCGGGCGCGGATCACCTGATTTCCTACCACGTGCTCACGGCCGGCCGCTGCTTCGCCCGCATCATCGGCAAGGAGGCGATACCCGTGGAGGCCGGCGAAGTCGTGGTCTTCACCAGGAGCGATCCGCATATCATGTCGAGCAATCCGGCCCTGCGCGCGGATCCGCCGACCGCGGATGTGCTGGAGATCGCCGCCGCCAGCCAGACGCCGTTTCCCATCAACTACGTCAACGACGGATCGCTGTCGGCCCGGCTGGTATGCGGCTATCTCGCTTGCGATGCACTGCCCTTCAATCCGCTGCTCGAAGCGCTGCCGCCGGTCATCAAGGCCGGAGACGTGAAAGGCGACGGCGGCTGGCTCGGCCAGTTCATCAAGCTGGCGGTGTCGGAGGTCGCGGAAAAGCGTGCGGGCAGCGAGACGGTGCTCACCAAGCTCAGCGAATTGATGTTCGTCGACGTGCTGCGCCGTTATGTGGAGTCGCTGCCGCCACAACAAACCGGCTGGCTGGCGGGCCTGCGCGATCCGCATCTGAGTAAGGCGCTGGCGCTGATCCACGACCGGCCGGCGCACAATTGGACGGTGGAGGCGCTGGCGAAGGAGGCCGCGCTGTCGCGCACCGTGCTGGCCGAGCGCTTCACCAGGCTCGTCGGGATGCCGCCGGTGCACTATCTCGCCAAATGGCGGATGCAGATTGCCTCGGAACTGCTCAGCACCGGCAACAGCAACGTCGCAAACATAGCGGCGGAAATCGGCTACGAGTCCGAGGCGGCGTTCAGCCGTGCGTTCAAGAAGATGATCGGCGTCCCGCCATCGGCCTGGCGGCTGGGTGTTCGCGCTGCTCCCGGTTTCGGAGGCGGCGAGGCTTCCGAAACCGCAGGCGGGCCGGCCGATCCGCAGCGGTAAGCAATTCCAGGAAAGGTGTGAAAACGGTTTCCCGTCCGGAATTGCGTCAAAAGAGCGAGAGCTACCGGTCCGCTAGCGCCAGTTTGGCGCCGAGCATGACAAAGGCTCCGGCGAAGGTGCGGCGCATCCAGGTCAGCACCTTTGGCCGCGACACGACATGGCTGCGGATTGACGCCGCGAAAACGCCGTAGCCGACAAAGACCGCGAAGGTGAGCAGCATGAAGACGCTGCTGAGTTCCAGCATCTTCGACAGCGCATGCGGTTCGGTGGTGCTGACGAATTGCGGGAGGAAGGCAAAGAAGAAGATCGACAGCTTCGGATTGAGGATGTTCATCAGAATGCCGGAGGCGATCACTTTGCCGGCGGATCGCGGCGCGACATCTTCGTCGACGCTCAGGCCGCCCTTCTCCTTCAGCGTGTTCCAGGCCATGTAGAGAAGATAGGCGACGCCAAGATATTTCAGCGTTTCGAAGGCGACGGCGCTGGTGTGCAGCAGTGCCGCGAGGCCGGTGATGGCGGCCGCCATGTGCGGAATAATGCCGAGCGTGCAGCCGAAAGCGGCAATGATGCTGGCGCGCGCACCACGCGAAAGCCCGGCGCTCAGCGTATAGAGAACGCCGGTGCCGGGCGAAGCCACGACAATCAGCGACGTCAACAGGAATTCGATGCTCACGGATGGTCTCCCGGCGTTGGCCCTGCCGCCGGCAGCGTAATCAGCGAAACGTGCGGGCACAAGCCAGCCTCAGAGCCTATGCGCATTCAGATCATGCTGTTGGCGTGCAGCTTGCTATCGGCGATGGGCTGCCGAACTTCCCAGTGTTCGACGAGCTTGCTGTCCTTCAGCCTGAAAATGTCGACAATGGCCAAGCCCTCCTCTTCGGGTTCACGTTTTGCGTGCATGTGCACGATGACGAAATCCCCTTCGGCAAAAATCCGCTTCACCTCTCCCCTCACGAGGGGAAATGACTGTTTGAGCTGTTGAAGATAGGTTTTGAAGCCGTCCGCACCATCCGCAATGTTCGGATTGTGCTGGATGTAGCGTTCGCCAAAATGCATCGAAGCTGCTTCGATGTTGCCCTGGTTTACTGCTTTGTCGATGAAGTCCAGGACGATCGTCTTGTTGGTCTCGAGCGAATTAAAGCTCTTGGCTGGAACTGGATTTGATGGTTCGTCACGCATGTTTTTGCTCCGTGGGGTGCCTGCTTTTGCCTGGCATGGACAGGAGTCCGCAGGCCGATATTGCCAACATGATCAGCCACGCTTGTGAGATGGTCGATACGCTATTCGCCTGGATTCTTATCCAATCGTCTAATATCGTCATCTGGTTCATCGTCGGAGGATGGTTCTCATGGACGCCTTGTCCGAAGTTCTTGCTTCGCTGCGATTTGGCAGCGTCATGATCGGCAGCGCGACCCTGCATCGGCCATGGGGTATTTCAGTCGATCCGACAAGGAATGCCGCCATCCACGTCATACAGAACGGCGAATGCTGGTTGCGCCTAGCCGGTGAAAAAGAGCCGATCCGCTTAGGCGAGGGAGACGTCATCCTTGTCGCGAGCGGTATCGGGCATGCCCTTTGCAATCCGGCGGATGCACCGACGGCATCGATATCCGCCGTCCTTTCCGCAAATCGGAGCGGACCGGAACCGAAAAGCGAAAGCGGCGCGACAACTCTTCTTTGTGCGAGATATTCACTCGACGGCGTCGGGCCATATCCGATGGTTTCGCTGTTTCCTCCGCTGATTCATTTGACCCGGTATCAGATCGACACCAGCGAGCCGCTGCGGCTTGCCCTGGAACTTCTGCAGGTCGAAGCGAAAGGCAATCTCGGCGGCCACGACATTGTCGCCCCACGCCTTCTCGACAGCACGTTGATCTTCTTGTTGCGTGCCTGGATCGAACATCAGCCACTCGGAACAGGGGGATGGTTTGGCGCCCTGCGCGACAAAGGCATTGCGCAGGCCTTGCGCCTGATCCACGAGCGGCCGGGCAATCCCTGGACCATCGCTTCCCTTGCCAGCGGCGCGGCACAGTCCCGAGCCACCTTCGCGCGTCGCTTCGCTCAACTGGTGGGACAGCCGCCGCTGTCCTATGTGACTCGATGGCGGATGAATCTTGCCGCCAAGGCTCTGCGGGAAACGAACCAGAATATTGGCGAGATCGGGCGCGCCGTCGGATATGAATCGGTGCCGTCGTTCTCGCAGGCATTCAAACGATTGACCGGACGATCGCCCGGCCTCTACCGCAGCGACTTTCGATCATCCGACTGAGGAAATTTAAACTGGGGACGCCAGCCCGTGTGCTGTCATTACAGCGTCGGCAGTCCGTGAGCCCGGCGCGCCATCAGGCAGTCGTCATCGCCCGGCATGCACGCGCGGCAGACGTCGGGACGGATCTCGTAGATTCCGCAGGCGGTCGACTTGCCGACTTCGCCGCACAGTGCCGAACAGCGCGCGCCGTCGCAGCGCATGCCGGCTTCGTCGGCAGCCACGTATTTTTGCGGGATAAGGTCGAGCTGAGCGTCGTCCTCGGTTGAAAAGCGCGGCCATCTTGATGAGTAGGCGCAGCAGGCGCCACAAGTCTGGCAATCGAAGGCAACCGGGTCGGCGCCCTCTTGTGGCGACGAAGAATCCTCTGCGACCGCCAAGGCAAGCAGCCTTGGCGCCGATTTCCGGCCGGCATCTTGCTGCAAGGGCGCTATTTCTTCTTCGGCTTGCGCGGCGGCGCTTCGGCCGGCGACCTGAACAGATCGGTGCCCGCTTCGGCGGCTTCGCCGGTTTTTGGCGCGGCGGCCGACTTGGCCGGCTTCACGGCGGCAGCAGGTGCTGCCGGTTGCCCCTTGGCGGAAAACTTGATTGCCATATCAATCCTCGTCAGAGAAACGCGATGATGGCGCGTTCGGATTGCGAAGGCGGCCGATGAGCGCCGAAACGGCCGTGATGTTCATTTCTTCGGGCGACCAGTTCCTGGCCTCCTCGATGTGCCGGGGGGCCAGCTCGCGATGCGTGCTGCCGCTGTAGGCGGCGTCCTGAAAGGTCACGCGCTCGTGCGTCTTGGCGTTTTCCCGGACGTATTCGATCAGATAATTGGGGCATTCGGCGCGGCCGCGCACGCCGAGCCGCACCTGGGCATCGCCGTGGACACGCCGGCAGCGCTCGAGCTTTTCGAGCACGCGCCGGACATATTCGACCGGCTTGTCGAGTTCGCCTACGACATCGGCAATGGTCGAATCGGCGGCGATCGCCTTTTGAGGCACACGTTTGGTGGCCATCAGCGTTTGCCTGCGCGTTTTGGCGAGGCCGCGAGCGCAGCCGTTGCCGCGATGTCATCGGCTTCCTTTTCCAGCCGCAGTTCGCGCAGCCGCGCGGTCTTGGCTTCGCGGGCCTGGCTGACGGCATCCCGTTCGGAATTGATGCGGTCGAGCGACATCGACTGGGTCCGCGTCTTGCTGAAGATGGATTCAGCCTGGTCGCGGGTTTTTTTTGAAGTTTCGGTCAAGGTCTTTCTCCCGGTTCGGAGCGCGCCGCCCAAAAGGTGACGAGACTGGTCTTTCGGCCAGGATCCCGCACAAAGCAATACGGCAGCCGGTTTCAAATTGCTGGGAATTCTACTCTGACGGCCATCTGATGGCGCTTTCCGCGCTTCCGGTGCTCACGGGCCCAAATGTCCGCTGCGCTCCGGTTCTCGAAACCACCACCATATGACTCGCCAGAGCGAATTTCGAAACAGCCTCTTAGCACGTCCGGGCCGTCGAGCAGCGCTCTTTCGGCGGTCGAAGCGCAAAAATGAAAAAGGCCAGGCACCGCCTGACCTTCCATGAGAGCGCCTGCGCATCCCGAGAGACGCGCAAAGAGACGCTCTTCTCATGCGCATGAACTGGGGACTTAGCCTCCCGCGATCATGCGCTGGAATTAGCCTCACCGGTGCCAGTACATCCGTGGTCACCGGTGAGGCTGAATTCCGTTTTACGCCGCCTTCAACTGGTCGGCGGACATCTTGCCCGACTTGTTGTCGCGGACCATCTCGTAGCCAAGCTTCTGGCCCTCGACGATGTCGCGCATTCCGGCGCGCTCGACGGCTGAGATGTGGACGAAAACGTCGGCAGAACCGTCGTCAGGCTGAATAAAACCAAAACCCTTGGTGGCGTTGAACCATTTAACTGTGCCTGTGCTCATAACGAACCCTTTCCATGGCAAATATTCGTTCGTCGTCATGCGGATGCACAACAACGTTTGTCTCGATATTGATGGGGAAGTTCGTCAAAGGCGCGCCTTGGCACGCGGATAACAAAAGTCGGTCAAACAAACATCGACAAAGTTCTTATAGACTTCTTTGCGCGCCGTGTCAATTTTTTGATTTGCGACACTCGCGGAGACGCGCGTCAGCGACCGGCGCGCCGGCAAATCCGACAGCAAAAGCCGGGCTATTGCCTGCCAAAAAACCACTTGGAGCTCTTTGTTTTCGCGCAATTCCGGACGGAAAATCGTTCACACTTTTCCGGGAATTGCTCCAGCCGGGAACCATTTCGGCGCCAGGGCATTTTTTCGATGTCGAAAGCCGTTCTCGAAAGAGCGATCTTGAGAAAGGCGGACGACAAACAGGACGCCCCCGCGCAGATAAAAGGCACGAGGGGCGTTCCTGTGTGATGTGACCATCCCGCCGCTGCTCCTGCTCCTCACAGCATGCCGCGGCTGAGCCCACCATCCACCGGCAATGCCACGCCGGTGACATAGGCGGCGGCGTCGCTGGCCAGGAACGCGGCAACAGCGCCGAATTCGGCGGGGGTGCCGTAGCGCTTTGCCGGGATCTCGGCCTGACTCTCGGCGGCGATCACGGCGGCGTCGACACCCCTGTCGGCTGCGTCCATGGCGTCGAACTCTTTCGTCCGATCCGTCGCAAAACGGCCCGGCAGCAACAGGTTGACGGTGACGCCGTCCGCCGCCACTTCGCCGGCCAGCGTCTTGGCCCAGCCGGCGAGCGACGCACGCAGCGCATTCGAAGCGGTGAGGCCGGGGATCGGCTCGCGGACGGATGTAGAGGAAACGGCGATAATGCGCCCCCAGCGCCGCGCCCGCATGCCTGGCAGGAAAGAAATGGCGATGCGCATCTGGCTCAGCACCATGCTGGTGAACTGCTTCTCCCAGACGCTCGCATCGAAGACGCTGGCCGCGAAGGGCGGCGGGCCGCCGCCATTGAGCAGGACGATGTCGATCCGCTGCTGCTCGTCCTCGACGGCACGGATCAGTCGGGAGACGCTGTCGTTGTCCGAGAGGTCGGCGCTGAAGGTCGAGCAGATGTGGCCGGCGGCGTCGATCGCGCGCCGTGCCGCATCCAGGGTCGCCTCCCCTCGTCCGACCAGGATGATCTCGGCACCTTTCGCCGCGAGCGCTTCGGCAACGCCGAAACCGAGGCCCTTGCCTCCGCCGAGGACAAGCGCCTTCCGCCCCTCAAGATTTGCGCTAATCAAGCCAAGTCTCCTCCTGGTTTTTGT
This sequence comes from Mesorhizobium sp. M0909, assembly GCF_040319515.1. Classification (NCBI taxonomy): domain Bacteria; kingdom Pseudomonadati; phylum Pseudomonadota; class Alphaproteobacteria; order Hyphomicrobiales; family Phyllobacteriaceae; genus Mesorhizobium; species Mesorhizobium sp. M0909. The sequence continues at coordinate 301,447 of NZ_JAMYOA010000003.1, read as the reverse complement.
TTCACTGCGCAGCCTCGGGTCAGGCCCGAGGGCATGCTTTGGGGGTGCATCAGCGGACATGCACGATAGCGTCGGCTTCGACCGGAACATTGGCCGGCAAGCCGGCCATGCCGAGCGAGCAGCGGGCGTGCTCGCCACGTCCGCCGAAAACATGGAGCAGAAATTCGGATGCTCCGTTGCCGACCTCCGAATAGGCCGAAAAGCCGGCCGCCGCATTCACATAGACGGTCAGCTTGGCGAATTTCACGACGCGGTCGAGATTGCCGTCCAGTTCCTTGTCCAGCCAATAGACGACGTTGGCCGCGCAAAGCCGGGCGGCGTTCTGCGCAGCAGCCAGATCGATCTCTGCGCCAACCTGGCCGATCGCGGCGATTTCCTGCCCGATTTCGGGGATCTGACCGGAGACATAGACGATGTCGGCAACGCGAACCGTCGGCGAGAACGGCAAAGCGGGCCGGTCGAGCGACGGCCAGGCGACACCGAACTCCTCAAATCTTCTTCTGTAGGACAAGGTGGCTGCTCCTGTTTTCGTTCGTGCGAGCAGACCTTGAATTCAGATCGGGCTTTCGGGTAGCCTGATAGTTCTGACACAGCTATCAGGAATTCTTATGACCGGAGATATCGACGTCAAACTGCTGCGCGCCTTCGTCACCGTGGCCGATACCGGGACGGTGAGCCGGGCAGCCGATCGGCTTGCCCGCACCCAGGCGGCGGTGAGCATGCAGCTTCAGCGCCTCGAAGGCGAAGTCGGCGCGGAGCTGCTGCACCGCTCGCCGCGCGGCGTGACGCTGACCGAGGCCGGCGAGATCCTGCTCGCCTTCGCCCGCAAGGCCATCGCGATCGGCGACGATGCCAGGCGTGAGATAGAAGGCCGCAGGCTGGTCGGCCGTGTCCGGCTGGGCATCGTCGAGGATTTGGCGGTAACGCGGCTGCCGTTGATCATCGCCGACTTCCGGCGCCGGCATCCTTCCGTGGAGATCGAACTGACATCGGCCAGCAGCAGCGATCTCAGCAAGTCGCTGGGCGAAGGAAAATGCGACATCGTCATGGCCGATCCGGCGCGCTTCACAATGGCGCCGCGAGGCCATCTGTCGCGACAGCTGGTCTGGGCGGCAAGCCGCATGATCGAGATCGACGACGAGGTCGAGCTGCCGCTGATCATCTTCGAAGGCGCCTGCTCCTGGCAGGACAGGATGCTGGCTTCGCTCGCCGCGGCCGGGATCGGCTGGAAGATCGGCTGCCGCGTGTCGACCTTTGCGACGCTGATCTCGGCGCTAAGGGCCGGGCTTGGCATCGGGCTTCTGCTGCAGGAGGGGCTGCCGCCCGATTGCCAAAGCCTCAACGGACGCTTCAACCTGCCGCCGGCGCCGACGGCGGATTTCGGCGTCTACCTCGCGAGGGACCCGTCGCGGCTGGTCGAGGAATGTGGCGATTTCCTGCGGGCGGGATTTGAGGCGTAGCGAAAAGATCCGACGCCGTTCATCGTTCCTGGTCGGTCGGGCGGATGACGATCTCGTTGACGTTGACGTGTGGCGGCTGGCTCACGGCGTAGAGAATGGCCGCGGCAATGTCCTCGGCGGTCAGCGCCTCCATTGCGGCAAGCCGCTTGTCCAGATCAGCCTTGAACGCCGGATTGGTGATGTGGTCGCCGAGCTCGGTGCGCACCAGGCCGGGCTCGATGACGGTGACGCGAACCTTGTCGGCGTAGACTTCGCGACGCAGCGATTCGGAAAAGCCGACGACACCGAACTTGGTTGCTGCATAGCCGCTGGCCCCCGGATTCGCGACACGGCCCGCGACCGACGAGACGTTGACGATGTGACCCTTGGCGGCCCTGAGATGCGGCAGCGCCGCCTTGGTGACCCCCATCAGCGCCAGCAGGTTGAGCTCGACCATGCGGCGCCAGTCGTCGAGCACCGCTTCGGCGGCGGGCGACAGAAGCATCACCCCGGCATTGTTGACGAGGATGTCGAGGCGGCCCCATTCGGCGACAACCTTGTCGACCATGTCGGTGACATCATCGTTGCTGGTGACGTCGGCCTCGATGCGGAGCGCCGCGCCGCCGGCCATTTCGATACGCGCGGCCAGCGCTTCGAGGCGATCGGCGCGGCGTGCGGCAATCGCCACCTTGGCCCCGGCGGCGGCCAAAGCCGCAGCCGTCGCCTCGCCAATGCCCGACGATGCGCCGGTAACGAGCGCGAGCTTGCCGGCCAATGCGGAAGGAACAGATATCATTGTGAAGTCTCCGAGGCCCCAGCCGGATCTTCAGATAGGCCGCGGGCGGCGAAGTGGAAGACCAGCTTGCGGGTTGCTCGGCTCTATTCGTCTGGGCCGGGCTCCGGCCAAGGCTCTTTCGCCGCCTCGGCATACCACTGGCGCATCGCCGGCATCGAAAGCACGGCGTCGACATAGGCGCGGGTATCGGTTGCCAGCGTGCCGCCATAGGTGTCGAACCGGGTGACGACCGGCGCGTACATGGCGTCGGCCGCGGTGAAATGGCCAAACAGGAACGGGCCGCCTTTGCCGTATTTTTCGCGGCATTCGCGCCATAGCTCCTCGATGCGCGCCCCTTGTGCCTCACCTTCGGCGTCGAGCGGCTTGTGGCCTTTTGGCCGGCGCAAATTCATCGGCCAGCCATAGCGGACCTCGCGAAAGCCGGAATGCATCTCTGTCGCCGCCGAGCGGGCCAGCGCGCGGGCGCCGATGTCGGCCGGCCAGAGCTTTTTCCCGGGAAACAACTCGGCGAGGTATTCAAGGATGGCAAGGGTTTCCCAGACGATCCGGACCTCGCCATTCGGCAGCCGATGGTTCAGCACCGGCACCTGGCCGGTCGGCGATATCCTGGCCAGATTGGCCGCGGTCTCGGGCGTGCGCAGGCGCACAAGACCTTCCTCGAACGGGATCTCCAGATGCTTCATCGCCAGCCACGGCCTCAGTGACCACGACGAAAAACACTTGTTGCCGATGAAGAGCGTGAATTCAGCCATTGTCCCTCCGGCCCCTGTCTGTTCGGCGTCCTGGTGCACCCTATCCTGTCGGCTTCGCGACCGGAAGCTATGCCAATCGACGGGCAGAACCCGGAACCTAAGCGATCCGGGACCGTTTCTCCAGGCGAACGGATCAGGAGATGCGAGATGGTGAACAAGGATCAGGTTGCCGGCGTTGCCAAGCAAGCCAAGGGCTCGGTCAAGCAGACCGCCGGCAAGGCCACCGGCAACAGGCGCACCGAGGCCGAAGGCGACGTCGACAAGGCGACCGGCAAGATGCAGAAGGCTTACGGCGACGTGAAGCACAAGGTGAAGAAGGCGCTTTGACGCCGACGCTTCGCAAACCAGAAAAAGGCGGCTCGGCCGCCTTTTTTGGGCCTCTCCTGCCCGTCAGAAAGTCAGACTTTTGCTGTACGCATTGGTGAAGGCGACCTCGCCATGATCTCCGGCGGCTTCGCCCAGAACCACATCCATGCTGCTGCCGGTCACCCGCGCCAACGCAAAGCCGCCCATGAAGGCAGCCTTCGGCTTGAACAAATCGAGCCCGTCACGGTGATAGATCATCGGCGTCGCGTGCTGGTGGCCATGGAAGATGCCGACGACGTTGTAGCCCTTCAGCACGGCCAGCAGCGCCTGCCTGTCGGCTTCGCTCCACCAATGCGGCGGACCCTTGCCGTTGTCGTCGAAGGTTTTCTCGGCGGCGTCCCATCTTTCGATCGAAAAAGTATCCCAGCCATAATGCTGGAACAGGATGACCGGGCGGCCGTCGCCGGCATAGGTCGCCAGGTCCTGCTTCAGCCATGGCAGGCTGCTGACTGCGCCATGGCCGGTATCGCCCGCAAAACGGTGCGTCTGGACAAGATGTAGACCGCCCCAATCCCATGAATAGCAATCGGTCTCGAGATCGTAGTTGGTCGCCGGCGCGGGCGGCTTGAAGAAAACGCCGGGGCGGTGATTGACCTCGACGTAGTCGCGCATTTCGCGGCGGTACCAGTCGACATGCGAGCGCGGGCCGTTCTGGTCGAGGTCGTGATTGCCGAGGCCGACATAGACCGGCATGTGCACGCGGTCGGGGCCAACGCCCTGCTGGTAGCGCTGGCTGAACTGGAGCAGCTGCGTGCCTTCGCTGGGCTGGGTGATCTGGCCGCCACCATCATCGGTGATGTCGCCGCCAACGACGAGGCCGAGCGGCGTGCCGATATTGCCCGTCGAATGCAGACCGGTGGCGACGCCGTTGATTTCAGCTGGCCATTGCCTGTCACCGACGCCGTTGAGCGCGGCGACATTGCGCAGCAGGGCGGCGTCGGTCTTGCCCTCCTGCTCGCAGTGCGGGCTCAATCCGTTCGCCATGCGGCAGGCATGGACATCAGCGATAAACAGGAAGGTGGCGTCGATCGGCGGAATGCGCTGCCCGGTCTGGCCGAAGGCCGGGCGCGAAACGGCGCCGGCCGCGGCAACGGCCGCTGCCTTCATCAGGAAACTGCGCCGGGAGACCGGTCGGGCGGAAATACGATGCATCATGCGCTAAAATTCAGCACGACGCGAACCGGCAGTCCAGTTGCTCGCAAAGTGTGTCGACACGTTCTCCCAGGTCTGGCATTGCTTTCGACATTCAACTTGCGCGGGCAGAGGAGGACGCCATGAAAACTGCATCCATCGGCATGACAATGGCGATTCTGGCGATGACGAGCGCAGCGCACGCCTCCGCGTGCATCGACGCCAAATCGGCCAAGGCCGGCTTCGTTCTCGAAAGGCCTGGCATCCACAGCGAATTTCGTCCGGCGGCGGGCGGAATGGTGGCGGTTGCCAACAAATACCAGTCGCAATCGCCGCAGTCGCAGTACCTGTTCGGCGGGCTGATCGAAGTGTTTCGCGACAGCAGCACAGGGCAGATGGCGATGATCCCGTTTTCCGATCTCAGGAAGGTGTTCCCACTGAAGGCGGGGGCCAAGAGCAAGATCGTGTTTGCCCGTCTTGCACCGAACAAGCCGCCGAAGGGCACCGAGACGCTGGAGATCAACGTCAAGGGCAAGGAGACGTTCAGCCTGGGTGATTGCAAATACGCCGTGCTTGCGGTCAAGCAGACGATCAGGAGCGAGGCCGGCGAGACGCGGGACGAGTTCACCGCGCTTTACGCACCCGATCTGCAGGCAGTTGTGGCCAGGCGCTATGACGAGGGCACCAGTGCCGAAAGCGTGGTCGGCTACGAGCTGATCAAGCCGCTGCCGAATTAAGAGCTCGGCCTCCCCGCCTCGGTCATAGTGAGCGACTGTCCTGCCGGCGTCAAAGGGCTCTGTGCAGTATCCTGCTACGTCGCCTCGTTCCCGTTTTGGACGACATAACTCCCTGCTCCAACGCCATCAGGCAGTCGCGCAGCACGCTTGCGTCCTGTGCGGTCTTGGCCATCGACATGGCGCCCGAATAGCTGGCGACGGCGAGCGCTGCGAAGCGCTGCGGATCGGTGCCCAGCTCCCGTCCCGCCTGCCGATCGGCGCTGACCTTGTCGGCGATCGCCTGGCGCCAGGCCGAAAAAATGCCGGCAAGGGCAATGCGGAAATCCGGATCGGCAAGCGACAGTTCATGCGCCAGGTTGTTGAGCGGGCAGCCGCGCACGAAACCTTGCCGCTCCAGCTCCGCCGCGACGGCCGCGAACACGGAGCGCACGCCCTCGCGCGCTGAGGGAGCCATCCGCACCGGTGCGATCCATGTCTCTTCGACCGCGGCGGCGACCCGCTCCTCGATCACTGCAAGCGCCAGCGCCTTCTTGGTCGCGAAATGGTGGTGCAGCGCACCACCGGTGACGCCCGCCGTCGCCATCAGGTCGCCCATGCTGGACGCATGATAGCCGCGTGCCTGAAACGCCTCCTCGGCGACGTCGAGCACTTTCTTGCGCATGCCTTCGGGGTCGTTGGTGCGTTTTTGAGCCCGCGACCTTGGGCGAGCGGATATCTCTGCTGACATCTTCACACGATAGCAGATTGACAAAACAGGACAACCGGTCTGTTTTGCAAAACAGGATGACTGTCCTGTTTTGGAGCTCGCACGATGAACCTGCCTTTGAACGCCATACCTAATCCCGATCTGCTCGCCTCGCCCGTCGTCGAACTCAGGCAATACACTCTGAAACCCGGCCGGCGCGAGACGCTGATCGGCATCTTCGACAATCACCTGGTCGAGGGGCAGGAAACCGCGGGAATGACCATCATCGGCCAGTTCCGCGATCTCGACCGGCCGGACATGTTCGTCTGGCTGCGCGGCTTCGACGGCATGGAAGCGCGGAAAAACGCTCTGACCGCCTTCTATGACGGGCCGGTCTGGGCTGCCTGGCGCGACGCCGCCAACGCCACGATGATCGATTCCGACGACGTGTTGCTGCTGAGGCCGGCCTGGCCGGGCGCCGGCTTCGATCTCTCGGGATCGCAACGAGCAATCCAGACGAATCTCGAAGAACCAAGCACAAGCAGTGCTTTGCAGACAATTGTTGTCATCACGATTCATCATCTGCGACCGGGCCTGGAAGCCGGCTTCGCCAGAGACTTCCAGATCGCGGCTTTTCCGGTGCTTGCCGCATTTGGCGCACAGCCGCTGGCCGCCTTCGTCACCGAACATGCCGAAAACAGCTTTCCGCGGCTGCCGGTGCGGGCCAGCGAAAACGTCTTCATCAGCGTCACGGGTTTCGCCAGCGCCGAAGCGTATGCCCGGCACGAGGCGGCCTTGGCTGCCTCCCCGGAGTGGCAGGCGCTTCAGCAGACCGTACAAGGGGAATTCGCCAGGCCCGCGGAGGTTTTGCGTCTGTTACCGACGGCGCGATCGCTGCTCGGGCAGCACCCAATTTCGGTATGAACCAACATCGTCGACGCCCCCTACGTCGCCGGAGCCTCCTGGTTCATGCCTGAAAGTGTCTGGCATGGATCGCCTGGTAGCGCGCCGTCCATGCGGTTGCCTGCTCCAGGTCAAGGGAAACGCGAAGCAGCCGGTGGTCCTCGTTCTTGCGGCCAATAAGCTGGATGCCAATCGGCAGGCCGCCCTTCGACTGAAAAAGCGGCAGGCTGGCGGCCGGTTGCCCGGTGACATTGAAGATTTCGGTGAAGGGCGCAAAGCCGTAGGCCCGGCTCGCCCAAGCCTCGTAATCGAAGAGAGCACCATCGCCATGGATGGCGCCAAGCCGGGGCGTAAGCTCGGCCGTCGTCGGCGTCATGATCAGGTCGAACGCATCGAACGCCATCGCCATCGCCAGCGAAGCGCTGTGCACATGGTCCTGCGCCCTGAGATAATCGGCGGCCGAGGATCGCCGAAAACTGTCGAGCGCGTGACGAGTCAGGCTTTCGATTTCGCCGGCCCCCGGCATCCGCCCGATCTCGTCGGCGCGCTCGTCAACCAGCCGCGCGACCTCCGACATCCAGAAGATGCTCCAGTCCGCTTCGGCGCCGGCTTCCCGCGGGAAACGCGCCTCTGTGACCTCGTGCCCCATGTCCTCGAGGAGGCTCATGGCTTCCTGGAATTTTTCCCCGATCTCGGACGCGACGGGCGTGCCATCCGGCCGGCGCATCAGGCACGCGACGCGCAGACGCTCGCCGGGCGAAAACAGCGAGTCCAGGTAGGATGGCACCGATTTCGGCACGGAGTAAGGCGCTCCTTGTTCTGGACCGGCAGTCATGTCCAGCATGGCGGCGCTGTCCCGAACGGTGCGGGATAGGACACTGTCGGCGTAGAGCCCGGCGCCGACCTGACCTCGATAGGGGCCGACAGGCGTGAGCCCGCGCGACGGCTTCATGCCGAACACGCCGCAACAGGCAGCCGGCACCCGGATCGAGCCGCCGATGTCGGAACCGTGGGCGGCCGGCACCATGCCGCTTGCCACCGCGGCGGCAGCTCCGCCGCTTGAGCCGCCCGCCGTCAGCGAAGGATCCCAGGGGTTCAAGGTGGGGCCGCGAAAGCTGGGTTCGGTGACGAAGTCGTTGGCAAATTCAGGCGTGTTTGTCTTTCCCAGCAAGATCAGACCGGCGGCCCGCCAGCGCCGGACGATCTCGCTGTCGGGCTTCGGCGCGGCATCCTTGAAGTAGAGCGACGAGTGCGTCGTCGGCCACTCCCGTACATTGACGCCGGTGTCCTTGACCAAGAAGGGAATGCCGGCGAGTGCGGCCTGCCGGTTGCAGCTTGCCGCCGCGGAAAGCGCCCGGTCCGCATCGATCAGTGTCACGGCATTGATGGCGGGATTGATGCTTTCGATCGCTTCGATAGCCGCCTCAACGACCTCGACAGCCGACAGTTCACCCGAGCGAACATGCCCGGCCAGGGCGACGGCATCCAACGCCACGTATTCGGAAAGGTTCATGACTGCTCTCAGCCCAGATTGCCGGTCGCTTCGAGGTCGGCTTCATTCCAGACCTTGAAATACCGGGCGATGGCTGCCGCAACCAATGCCGGATCCTCCCAGTGCGGGTTGTGTCCGCATCGCACCGCGCTTACAAACGCGGCGGCGGGGATTTCTTCGAGGAGCCGCCGTTGGTGCGTTTCGTCGAAGAGCAGGTCGCGCCCGCCCGCAATGACAAGTGCCGGCAGGTGCAGCGTGCGCGCCTTGTCGGTCAGATCGACGCGCCGAACCTGCTCAAGGATTGCGCACCAAAGTGCCGCCGGCAAGGCTGACGCCTCCTTTGCAGCCATGGTCAGGAAGTCCGCTGGAACCTCGGCCTCGCAGGCATGCCAATATTCATAGAACGGATCGGCCGGCGATATCGGGTCTCGAAGTGCCCGAACACCAATGGTCATCGGGTGATCCTCACCGATCTGCGGCCGCAGCGTTCCGGCCATCAGCACCAGGCCACCGATCATCTCGGGGTAGCGCGCGGCTGCCTCGATCGCCACCATGCTGCCCAGGGAATGCCCGACCAGAACCGGCCGCTCGAGCCGCAATCGCTCGATCAAACCTGCCACATCTTCCGCGAAATCCGCCGGGGCGAAGCCGCGTGTCCCGGCCGGCGAGGCGCCATGCCCGCGCAGGTCTGGAATGACAAGCCGGCGCCCGGCGAGATGCGGCGCCAGCAGCGAGAAGCTGCGGCTCGTGTCGGAGAAGCCGTGCACCAGCACCAGCGCGGGCTCCTGCCCGGCGATTTCGACGCAGGCCGCTTCAGTGCTGCCGATACCGACCTTGCGCTTGCGGCCGTTCCAGCCCGCCTGATCGGCCGATATCACAGGCCGAGCTGCTGCTTGACTGCGTCGAGCGCGGGCTTGCCATCGAATGTGGTGACACCGGCAAGCCAGGCGCCGAGCCTATCCGGATTCTCCTTGACCGCCTTCAGGCCGGCTTCCTCCGGCTTCATGCCGTCATTGATGAGATAGCTCATGCCGAGATTTTCGAAATCAATGTCGAAGGCGAGATTCTTCAGCAACTGCCCGACATTCGGGCATTGCTGCAGATAGCCCTTGCGCACCTGCGTCGTCACCGTCGCGGCGCCGAAGTTCGGGCCGTAGAACTTGTCGCCGCCGCTCAGATATTTGAAGTCGTACATCGTGTTCATTGGATGCGGCGCCCAACCCTGGAAGACGATGAAGCGCTTTTCCTTGATCTCGTAGCCGACCTCGGAAAGCATGCCGGCTTCACTCGATTCGACGACCTGCCAGCCATCGAGGCCGAGCGACTTATCAGCGATGGCGTCCATCATCAGCTGGTTCGAGCCCGGCTCGATGCCGTACATCTTCCTGCCGAACTTGTCGGCGAACTTTTGCAGGTCGGCAAAATCCTTGACGCCGGCCTCCCAGACGTAAGTCGGCACGGCAAAGGTGTATTTGGCGCCGACGAGATTGACGCGCACATCGTCCACCGAGCCGTCCTTCTTATAGGGCTCGTAGTAGGTGATCATCGCCGGATCCCAATAGCCAAGGAACACGTCTAAATCATTGTTCTTCAAGGATTCATAGATGACGTTGATGCCCAGAAGCGAACTTGCCGGCTTGTAGCCGAGCGCATCGAGCAAGACGCTGGTGACGCCGGTGGTGAAGGCAAGGTCGTTCCATCCAGGCTCGGCCATGCGCACGACCTTGCACTGCTCGGGTTCAGCCGCAAAGGCCGGCTGGATCGCCAGCAGGACGCAGAGCGAGGCGCCTATTCCAAGGCAACGAAGCATTTCGGTTCTCCTCATTTCACCAACGATGTTGACCATTCGGTTTTTAAATTGTCCCAACGGTCAATCATTGATCTCGGCGGACAAAAATGTCAACGTCGGTTTTCGATGCATGGATCCCGGCCCGTGAAACTCAAGCGTCTCAGCGACATACGCCGCAAGGAGCTGCGGCAAGCCGCGTTTGCCGTGCTTCAGCGCGAAGGCATAGCTGGCGCCACCATAGAGAAAGTGGCGGCACAGGCCGGCGCGTCGAAGGGCATCGTGCTGCACTATTTCAACAGCAAGCGGGAGCTTTTCGAGCATGCCATGCGCGAATCGAACCTGGTGCTGCGTCATGCGGTGGTGGAGCGGTTGAGGCAGGCGCGTACGCCAATGCAACGGATAGATGCCATCATCGAAGGCAATTTCGAGCCGCATCTCTTCCAGCCGTCCCTCTGCCACGCCTGGCTTTCACTTTGCGCGGAGGTGCCGCGCGACGAAAAGCTTGCCCGCATCCAGAAGGTGATCCATGCGCGCATGCGCTCCAATCTGCTGTCCGGCCTGCGCGTTCTGGCGCCGGCGCGCGATGCTGACGAGATCGCGTTCGGCGTCACCGCCCTGATCGACGGGCTGTGGTTGCGGCTTGGCCTGCAGCCCGGCAGCGTTACGCGTGAACAGGCCATTCATCAGGTCAAGGATTTTGTCGCTACCCGGCTGGCTGTTCGGCGCGGTGCAGCCGCTGCCGAATAGCCAGGCGCATCAGCCGAAAGTTCATATCGTAGGATAAGCCGGAGGCTTGACCACAATCGGCAACGGCGCTGCTCTCCTTACCAGACAAGACGGCAATGCGCGGGCGTGTTGGATGAGACTAGGCGGCAAACGGGCACTGGTCACCGGCGGTTCGGAGGGGATCGGGCTGGCAATCGCCGAGGCTTTCTCGCGCGAAGGCGCGGACGTGCTGATCGTCGGCCGCAACGGCAAAAAACTCGACGCCGCCCGCGAGCAGCTCGGGAATAATGTCGAAACGCTGTCGGCCGACCTGTCGGCCAGCGCCGGCATCGACGCCGTGGTCGAGCATGCCAGGCGCGGCCCACCTCTCGATATCCTCGTCAACAACGCCGGCGTGGCATTCCTGGTACCGTTCGAGACCGTCAGCGAGGACCAGTTCCAGCAATCGTTCGCGCTCAACGTCACGGCGGTATTCTTCCTCACGCAACGGCTGTTGCCGCATCTCGCGCCGGGCGCGGCTTCCGTGATCAACATCTCGTCCTATTTTGCGCACAAGATGATCCCGAAGCGGCCGTCCAGCCTCTATTCGCTGTCGAAGGGCGCGCTCAATTCGCTGACCAAATCGCTCGCCTTCGAGCTCGGGCCGCGCGGCATAAGGGTCAACGCCATCGCGCCCGGCACGGTCGACACAGCGATGCGGCGCAGGTCGATCGAAAACCTGCCGGAAGCCGCGCAAGCCGAGCTCAAGGCCTATGTCGAGCGCAGCTATCCGCTCGGCCGCATCGGCCGGACCAGCGACCTTGCCGGCATCGCGGTCTATCTCGCCAGCGACGAGGCGGCATGGACCAGCGGCGGTATCTTTGCGATCGACGGCGGGTATACGGCCGGGTGATGAGCGCGCTCTTCCTTCTCCCGCAGGGGAGAAGGAAAAGGCGCGGCTTCAACCGATTTGCATCTCCATCGCCCGCAATCTCCGCTTGAAGGCGTTTGTGCAACGCGATACGTCGTTTGCAAATTGCAAACCGGAGAGACTTCGTGAGCGCGCCAGAGACCAGAACCGAAACCGACACGTTCGGTCCCATCGAGGTCGCCGCGGACCGCTATTGGGGCGCGCAGGCGCAGCGTTCGCTGGCCAATTTCAAGATCGGCTGGGAGAAACAGCCGGCCTCGATCGTGCGGGCGCTGGGCATCGTCAAGCGGGCGGCCGCCGAAGCCAACATGAAGCTGAAGCGACTCGATCCGGCGATCGGCAAGGCCATTATCGAGGCCTCCCAGGAGGTCATCGACGGCAAGCTGAACGACCATTTCCCGCTGGTCGTCTGGCAAACCGGCTCAGGCACGCAGTCCAACATGAACGCCAATGAGGTGATTTCCAACCGCGCGATCGAGCTTTTGGGCGGCGTCATGGGGTCGAAGAAGCCTGTGCATCCCAATGACCACGTCAACATGAGCCAGTCGTCGAACGACACCTATCCGACGGCCATGCACATCGCCTGCGCCGAGCGCATCATTCACGACCTGCTGCCGGCGCTGAGACATTTGCACGCGGCACTCGACGCCAAGACCAGGGCTTTCGCCCACATCGTCAAGATCGGCCGCACCCACACGCAGGACGCGACGCCGCTGACGCTCGGCCAGGAGTTCTCCGGCTATGCGGCGCAGGTCGCCTCATCGATCAAGCGCATCGAAATGACCCTGCCCGGCCTGCAGGAATTGGCGCAAGGCGGCACCGCGGTCGGCACCGGTCTCAACGCTCCGGTCGGTTTTGCCGAAAAGGTGGCGGCGCGCATCGCCGCGATCACCGGCATCGATTTCGTCACTGCGCCGAACAAGTTCGAGGCGCTGGCCGCACATGATTCCATGGTGTTCTCGCACGGCGCCATCAATGCCTGCGCGGCGGCGCTGTTCAAGATCGCCAACGACATCCGCCTGCTCGGCTCCGGCCCGCGTTCGGGCCTCGGCGAATTGTCGCTGCCGGAAAACGAACCGGGCTCGTCGATCATGCCTGGCAAGGTCAATCCGACCCAATGCGAGGCGATGACACAGGTTTGCGTGCAGGTGTTCGGCAACAATGCGGCGATCAGCTTCGCCGGCAGTCAGGGCCATTTCGAGCTCAACGTCTACAATCCGCTGATGGCCTATTGTTTCCTGCAATCGGTACAACTGCTGGCCGACGCTTCGGTGTCCTTCACCGACAATTGCGTCGTCGGCATCGAGGCCCGCGAAGACAACATCAAGGCGGCGCTCGACCGTTCGCTGATGCTGGTGACGGCGCTTGCGCCGACGATCGGCTACGACAACGCCGCCAAGATCGCCAAAGCGGCGCATAAGAACGGCACCACGCTGCGCCAGGAAGCGCTGGCCACCGGGCTGGTCAGCGAAGCCGACTATGAGCGGCTGGTGCGGCCGGAGGACATGACGCATCCGGGCTAGGGTGTTGATATGCCTGGATCACAACACCCATGTTCATCGCGAAAACGTTACCTGGGTGAACAATCCGTAACCAATCTGGCGTCTTTGGTGAACAGTCGGCCTGCGCTAACTAGGCGGGTATCCCAAGCCGTTTGGCCAAACCCTTCTGGAGAGTTACGCATGTCCACCAACACATCCACCAACACTTCGTTTGCCGGTTCCGGCACCGCCGCCGGCGCGTCGGGCACGATCCTGCTCGGCCGCATCCTGCTTTCTGTCATCTTCCTGCTTTCCGGTTTCGGCAAGCTGACGGCGATTGCCGGCACCGCCGGCTATTTCGGCAGCCTTGGCCTGCCGCTGCCGATGGTGACCGCCATTGTCGTCGGCCTTATCGAACTGCTTGGCGGCCTGGCCATCCTCGTCGGCTTCCAGACCAGGATCGTCGGCTGGGTAATGGCGATCTTCACCGTCGCCACCGCGCTGGTCGCCCACACCGGCTGGGCCGATCAGATGCAGATGATCAATTTCATGAAGAACCTCGGCATTGCCGGCGGCTTCCTCGTGCTCGCGTCCTCGGGCCCAGGCGGGTATTCGATCGACGCCAAGCGTGGCTGAAGCAGTCCAGCATTTCCTGAACAAAGGGGCGCGGAATTTTCCGCGCCCCTGTTTCGTTGTCGGTTATATCCGCTGGCTGGAACTCTGCTAGGATCGGTCGCCGATATCGGAGGACACCATGCCTCGCAATGGGCTGCTCTTGCTTTCCCGGCTGCTGCTCGCCGCGCTGTTCGTGCCGTCCGGCTTCCATGCGCTTGCCGACATCGCCGGCACATCAGGCTATTTCGCCGGCCTCGGCCTGCCGCTGCCGACGCTGGTGGCTTGGGCGACAGGCCTGTTCGAGCTGATCGCCGGGCTGCTCATCCTCGCCGGCTTCAAGACGCCGGTCGTGGCGCTGCTGCTCGCTGCGTTCTGCATCGCGGCGGGCTTCCTCGGTCATTATGGCCAGGGCGGCGGCGATTCGGCGCTGACCTTCATGCATTCACAGATGCTGATGAAGGACATCGCCATAGCAGGCGGTTTCCTGGCGCTGGCAATGGCTGGCGCAGGCGCCTGGTCGGCCGACGGGCGGCTGGTTGCAGCGAGCGCCTAAGCTGCCGCCCGGTTTATTCGGTGTCCAGAAAAACGAACTTTGCGAGACGGCTCACATTGACGGGCCCGCGAAGAGGACGAAGATCCCGGCAACCAACAGCTGAAGAACCTGCCTGGATTTCACCGCGTTTCCCTTCTTTCCTCAACGGTCGCGACGCGACAGCGCGGGCGTCTATTTGACAGACATGCTAGGCCCGCCCTCGACCGCCAGCACCAGCCGGCGGTTGGTGACCCTTGCCAGCTGTGCCAGCCGGCCGGCCGGCCGCTCGCCGTAAAGATCGGCCAGCGCTGCCGGCAGCACCAGCGCCAGCACGCCATTGCCGCGGTTTTCCCATTTCAGTCGCGGCATGACGCCGGGCATTGCCGCGCTCAGCAAATAGACGACGCGCAGCAGCGCGGCCAGCACGCGGGCGCGCTCGAGATAGCGCGGTGTCGCCAGCCCGCGGATTTCCGGAGCGGCTTCATTGAACACGCCCTCGTGGCGAAACAGGCTGACAAGCGCCAGGAAGGCGCGGCCGGGATGGTCGACGCCAATAAACGAGGCGTGAGCGATGATGTTGAGCGATTGCTTGCCGCGATATTCGGGATGGGCACGCCAGCCGATATCGGCGAGCAGGCAGGCGGCGTGGCGGTAGCGCGCCTCATCCCTGGTTTCGTCGATGCCGAAGGCGGCGAACGCCTTGCCGGTCCATTCGACAAGCTCATGCGCGTGGTCGACCGAGCGCGAGCGCAGGCGGGCAAGCTCTTCCGCAGCCGAGATCAGCGGATCGGCTTTCTGCTCGGCCTTATCGAGCAGCGAATAGAGAAAGCCCTCGCGCACGCCCAGCGCCGACACGATGATCTTCGACGGCTGCATCGCCGCCATGATCTCCTGCAGCACGATGGCGCCATAGGGCAGCAGCGAGCGGCGGTTCTTGGAGATGCCCTCGATGCCTTTGATCTTGTCGATCTCGGCTTTGGCGACCTGCCGGAGGAAGTTCGCGGCGCTTTCGATGCCGATCTCGTAGTGGTGCATGACGCCGAGCGGGTAGTTGGTCATTTCCATGTGCAGCCGGGCGAGGTTTCGCCAGGTGCCGCCGACTGCGTAGAAGGCCCTGCCCTGGCCGCCCTTCAGCAATTTCGCCCGCGCCAGTTGCTCGCGCGTGATCCTTGCCGCCTGGGCCAGCGAGTTCTTCGCCATGTCCTGCAGGCGCAAGCCGCCCAACGGCAGCGTGATGCCGTCACCGATCGTCTCACCGTCGATATCGATCAGTTCGAGGCTGCCGCCGCCAAGGTCGCCGGCGATGCCGTTGGCCGGATGGAAACCGGAGATGACGCCGAGTGCCGAATAATGAGCTTCCTCGCGGCCGCTCAGCACCTGGATCTCGGTCTTGAGCACATCCTCGGCGCGATGGATGAAGTCGGGGCCGTTGACCGCCTCACGAGCGGCGGCGGTCGCCAGCACATACATGCGCTCGGCGCCGGCCTGGTCGGAGAGCGCGCGGAAGCGGCGGAACTCTTCCATCGAACGCGTCACCGCCTCGGGATCGAGCTTTCCGGTCGAAACGATGCCGCGGCCGAGGCCGGCCAGCATCTTTTCGTTGAACAGCAAGGTCGGCGAGCGCGCCAGCCCCTCATAGATCACAAGACGGATCGAGTTCGACCCGATATCGATGATGGACAGCGGTCGGCGGTCCTGGAGCCGGCCCTGGGACGCTGAAATCATCAGCCCGTCGCTGCGTTCTGTTTCTTGCGGCGTTTGAACTGCGCGATGCGCTTGGGCGCATGCGACTTCAACGCATCGCCCCGTCCGGACAGGCTCGGATTGGTCATGAAATATTCCTGCGCGTTGAACGGTTCCTCGCCCTCTTCCAGCACGACGCGCCGGGAGGTTCCATCAGCCAATACGTCGAAACTTTGCTGGTTGTCCATGATGTTGCCGAGCATGATCTGGCCGAGCACCTGCTCATGCACAGTTGGATTGGTGATCGGCACCATGGTCTCGACGCGGCGGTCGAGATTGCGAGGCATCAGATCGGCCGAGGAGATGTAGACGATCGCCCCGTCCGAGGGCAGGCCGTGGCCGTTGCCGAAGCAATAGATTCGGCTGTGCTCGAGGAAGCGGCCGACGATCGACTTCACCCTGATGTTCTCCGATAGGCCGGGCACCTGCGGTCTCAGACAGCAGATGCCGCGCACGACGAGATCGATCTCGACGCCGGCGCGGCTGGCATCGTAGAGCGCGTCGATGACGATCGGGTCGACCAAAGCGTTCATCTTCATCCAGATGCGGGCCGGTCTGCCCTCCAACGCGTGGCTGATCTCATCCGAAATGTGCTGGAGGATGCGGTCGCGCAGCGTGAACGGCGAGATGGCCAGCCGCATCTGCTCGGCCGGCTCGGCATAGCCGGTGATGAAGTTGAACAACTGGGCGACATCGCGCGCGATTGTCGGGTCGGTGGTGAAGAAGGACAGGTCGGTGTAGATGCGGGCGGTGACCGGGTGGTAGTTGCCGGTGCCGAGATGCACGTAATTGCGCAGCCTGCCGTCCTCGCGCCGCACGACCAGCGACATCTTTGCGTGGGTCTTCAGTTCGAGAAAGCCAAAGACGACCTGGACGCCGGCGCGCTCGAGGTCGCGCGCCCAGCGGATGTTGGCCTCCTCGTCGAAGCGCGCCTTGAGCTCGACCAGCGCCGTCACCGACTTGCCGGCTTCCGCCGCATCGACCAAAGCCCGTACGATCGGGCTGTCGTTGGAGGTGCGGTAGAGCGTCTGCTTGATCGCCACCACTTCCGGGTCGGCCATTGCCTGGCGCAGAAACTGCACCACCACGTCGAAGGATTCGTAAGGGTGGTGGACGATGATGTCCTTCTCGCGGATCGCGGCAAAACAGTCGCCGCCATGCTCGCGGATGCGCTCGGGAAAGCGCGGATTGTACGGCGTGAACTTCAGATCGTCGCGGGCGACGGCGACGATCTCCGAGATCTGGCTGAGCGCCAGCGGACCGGTGAGCACGCTGATCCGGCTGGCCGAGACGCCGAGCTCGCCGGCGACGAAATCGCGCAATTCGGCCGGCATCGACCTGTCGAACTCGATGCGGATGACCGAGCCGCGGCGTCGCCGCTTCAGCGCCGTCTCGAACAGCCGCACCAGATCCTCTGATTCTTCCTCGACCTCGATATCGCTGTCGCGGATGATGCGGAACGTGCCGGAGCCCTTGACCTCATAGCCGGGGAACAGCTTGCCGATATAGAGACTGACCGCCTCTTCGAGTGGAATGAAGCGGACATGATGCTTGCGATCCGGCAAGCGGATGAAGCGCCTCAGCGCCACCGGCAGGCGCAAAAGCGCGCTCATTTCCTCGCCGTTCTTGCGGTGGCGCAATTGCAGCGCCATCGAGAAACCGAGGTTGGGAATGAACGGGAACGGATGCGCCGGGTCGATCGACAGCGGGGTCAGGACCGGAAATACCTGCTCCTGGAAATGGTCCTCGAGCCAGGTCTTCTCGTCCTTGGTCAGCGCATCGCGGGTGATGCTTTCGATGCCCTGTTTGTCGAGCAGCAGCATCAGCGCCGAAAGGCTGTTCTGCTGGTCCTCCTGCAGGCGCTCGACCTCGCGCAGCAATTGTTCGAGCTGCTGCTCGGGAGTGCGCCCATCCGGGCTCTTCAGCACGATGCCCTCGCGCACCTGGCCGGCAAGACCGGCGACGCGGACCATGAAGAACTCGTCGAGGTTGGCGGCCGATATCGACAGAAAGCGCACGCGCTCGAGCAGCGGATGATTTGCGTTCAGCGATTCCTCGAGCACGCGCCGGTTGAATTGCAGCCAGGAAAACTCGCGATTGACGAAGCGGTCGGGATTGCCGCCTTCGCGGCTCGCGGCCTCGACGGTGATGAATTCGTTCTGCACCGGCTTCAGTTCGTTCATGGTTTCCGCTCTTCCCACACCGTTCGACGACCACAGCCTTAACCGGCTCAACTTATCCTCTGACAGGCTTTTGCGACAGTTTCATTTCATCGATCTTGCAAAGAGATGGGTTATGATCCAGATGCAATCGACAAGATCAGGAGACGACGATGGCAGGCGGTTCCATTCCCCATTTCCAGAACGATGCGGGCTATCCGGCAATCGACATCGGCGTCAAGGAATTCATGTGCACCGGCGCCAATCCGCCTTTCGACCATCCGCATGTATTTCTCGATATGGGCGACGACAATGAAAAAGTCTGCCCCTATTGCTCGACGCTCTATCGCTATTCGCCCAAGCTGAAGGCATTGGAAACGCAGCCGCCAGGCTGCCTCTATATCGACCAGGCCGCCTGATTCTTCCGCGACAAGCCTGATGCGAGAAACGCAGTCCCGGCAGGTGGTCATCGCCGGGGCGGGCGTCGCCGGGCTGACCGTGGCACTGGCCTTTGCCGAGCGCGGCTATCGGATAAAACTGTTCGAACAGGCGCAGCATCTCGAGGCTGCCGGCGCCGGTATCCAGCTTTCACCCAACGCGACATGCATCCTTCGACAATTCGGCGTACTCGATCGGCTGCTGCCGACGGCGGTGCGGCCGGAGGCGGTCGTGCTCAAGGATGCCGTCACGCTGCGCGAGCTGGCGCGCGTACCGCTTGGCCGGGTGGCTGAAACGCGCTGGGGAGCACCCTATCTCGTCGCCCACCGCGCCGATCTGCAGTCAGCGCTGATGGCGCGGACAGCAGAGCGGTCCGAGGTCGAGCTTGTCACCGGTGCCCGCGTCGGCGGCGTCGCAACCGGACCGAATGGCATCACCGCAACAGTCGAGATTGCCGGCACGACCATCGAAGCCGAAGCATCGTTGCTGGTCGGAGCCGATGGCGTCTGGTCGTCGGTGCGAGAAACGCTCGCCCGCGAGGGGGCCGATTTCCGGAGAAGCAGCTTCTCGGGCGAGCTTGCCTGGCGCGCAACGGTGGCCGCGGACAGCCTCGCCGGACAAGCCTTCAGGGTGATCGGTGCGCCCGATTGCGTTACCACATTCCTCTATCCAGGCTTCCATATGGTCGCCTATCCGGTCAGCCGTGGCGCGGCCTTCAACCTCGCGGCCTTCACCAAGGGCGAGCGCATCGCCGAGAGCTGGTCGGGGCATGCCGACCCCGCCATCCTCGCCAGCGCCATGCGCGGTACCGCGCCGGCGCTGGTCCGTCTGGCGAGCGAGGCCGCGCCATGGACGGCATGGCCGATCCATACCGTCGAGCAGCGGCGGTGGACGACGCCGGAGGGCATAGCGCTGATCGGCGATGCGGCGCATGCGATGACGCCGTTTGCCGCACAGGGAGCGGCGATGGCGATCGAGGACGCGGTAACCCTTGCCGGTTTCGTTGCCACCTCGCCTGCCGACCTCAGCAGCGCGCTTGTCGCCTGGGAACAGGCGCGGCGGCCGCGCGTATCCCAGGTCGCCCGCCGCGGCGCCCTCAACCGCGTCGCCTGGCATGCGGCCGGGCCGGTGGCGATGGCCCGCAACCTGTTCCTGGCGATGCGCTCACCCGAAAAACTCGCCGCTGATCTGGACTGGCTCTATGGCTGGCGGGCGGACGCTCGGCGGTCCTAAGTCATCGGAGCCTTGTCAATTGTAAAGCCGCATCGACAGGCTAAGCGAGGCCGGCAGCGGGTTCCACCAGCCGGTGCGCAGGCCGGCGGTGCGCAGTGCCGCCGCCGCCCAGGTGTTGCAGCCGACCAGCGCGTTGAAATGGCCATTGGCTTCGAAGAAACGATCGAAACGGGAGTAGGCCGCATCCTCGATCGGCATGGCCCCGTTCGGTCCCTGCTGAAAACTCGCTGCAATGAAATCGAGCAGCGCCGCAAAGCGTTCCTCACTTGCGTCGAAGCCGGCGACGTCGGGATGCGGCGAGGCGATTTCGCCTGAAATGTCGACATGCATCACCGAGGCATCGACGGTCAGCGCCTTCATCACCGGCACTGCCTTCAGTTCCGACCAGGTCGGCGTCTCGAGATAGAAGGCGCGGCCGCCCCAGCCGAAGACGATGTAGCGGACCTCCGCCATGTCGGCCGGAATGCCGGCATCGACCAAGAAGTGGAAGCGCCGGCGCACATCGTCGTCGACCGGGATGGCGATGTCGGTGTGGATCGGATTTTTCAGCACCAGGATGCGGTGGCTTGCGCCGATCGGATCGGCAGCGGCCGCCGGCCAGAGCGGGCGCGGCAGCAGCGCGCCCAGCGCCACCGCAAGGACTGCTGCAACGACCAGCAGGCCGAGAAAACGAGCAAGCTTCTTCATGGAGGAAGGCATAGGCCAAGCAATGTTCAAGGTGAAGCCTCTCCGGAAATTGCACAGCTGACTTAGAGCTTGACGCGTATCCTCCCGGGGAGGATATGCAGAGGCATGTCAGATCACCTCCACGCTTCGCATCCTTCCATCATAAAGCGCCTGAAGCGCGCGCAAGGCCACCTCGCGGCGGTGCTGGCGATGATCGAGGCGCATCGCCCTTGCGTTGATCTGGCGCAGCAGCTTCATGCCGTCGAACGGGCCATCAGCAGCGCCAAGCGCGAGCTGATCAACGATCACATCGAGCATTGCCTGACGGACAGCGTCGAAACCGGCGGCAACTCGCTGGCGGAACTCAAGCAGCTGGCGAAATATCTATGAATGCCATCGTAGCCCGCATTCTGGAATGGCTCGGGTTCGGCTCGCACGCCGCACATCATCACGGCGATCACGGTCCGCACGGCCACAGCCATGGCGTCATCGATGCGACAATTGCCACCACCGATCGGGGCATCTGCGCAATCAAATGGTCGTTCGTGATCCTGGCGATCACCGCAGCATTGCAGATGGTCGTGGTTGTGCTGTCGGGGAGCGTGGCATTGCTGGCCGATACGATCCATAACATCGGCGATGCGACCACGGCGATCCCGCTATGGATTGCGTTCGTGCTGGCGCGGCGCAAGCCGTCGCGGACCTTCACCTATGGCTTGGGCCGGGTCGAGGATCTGGCCGGCATCATCATCGTGCTCGTCATCCTGTTCAGCGCTGTAGTCGCCGCCTACCAAGCCATCGACAGGCTGATCAATCCACAAGCGGTGACGCACCTGGGCTGGCTGGCGGCGGCGGGCATTGTCGGCTTCCTCGGCAACGAGGCCGTTGCCGTGTTCCGTATCCGTGTCGGCCGCGAAATCAACAGCGCGGCACTGATTGCCGACGGCTATCACGCCCGCACCGACGGACTTACCAGCCTTGCCGTGGTCATCGGAGCCATCGGCGTCTGGCTCGGCTTTTCCTTGGCCGACCCGATTGTCGGCCTGCTGATCACGATTGCGATCTTCGGTATCGTCTGGCAATCGGCCCGCTCGGTGCTGACCCGCATGCTGGATGGAATCGAACCCGGTGTGATGGATGAAATCCGGCATGCCGCCGAGCACGTTCCGGGCGCACGCATTGTCGATGCCAAGGCGCGCTGGATCGGTCATAGATTGCACGCCGACATCGCAATTGCCGCAGACGAAACCCTGCCGCTCTCGGAAGCGAACAACATCGCGGCAGCGCTGAAGGACGAACTGTCCCAGCATATGCCGGCCTTGGCTACGGCGAATGTGCGGTTTTCAACCGAACGTGGAGAGAACGACCATCCGCACCCTCACGAGACGTGCATGACGAAAACCACGGCCACGAGCACTGACGCTCCTTTTTAGACGGCTACGGTCAGGTGACATCGATGACGACCATCAGCCCGCCTCCGCCCTTCTCCTCGACATTGTTGTTCGTGGTGTGATGCGGGATGTGGCAATGGATCAGCCATTTGCCCGGACGCTGCGCCTTCCAGATCACGTCGTAGCGCTGACCCGGCCCGACATTGACCGTATCGGCAAGGAAACGACCCGAGGCAGCGATCGTTTCGCCGTCGCGGGCAACGACCTCGAACGGTCCGCCATGGATATGCATCGGATGGATGAAGCCGTTGTTGGTGCCGATGAACCGCACCTTGAGCGTCTCGCCAACCTTCATCGGGATCGTCTCGGTCGAGGGATAGGCCTTGCCGTTGATGGTGAAGAAATTCGGCATGCCGCCGTCCATCGGCATCGACGGGTAGGTCAGCCCTTCCCGCACCAGCCATTCCTGAAGCTCGATGACGTAATCATGGTCGGCCGCGACCTCGTCGGCGGGATTGGCGGGATCGATGATCAGCGCACCGTAGAGGCCGAGCGCCTGGGTTCGGTCCGGCTTGGCATGTGGGTGATAGAAATAGGTTCCGTGCTGGGTTGCGGTGAATTCGTATGAATAGGATTGCCCGGGCTCGATCGGCGCCTGCGTGATCTCGGCCGGTCCATCCATCTGGTTCGGCAAGATCATCCCGTGCCAATGGATGGTCGTTTCCTCAGGCAGGCCGTTGGTGACGTTGATCCTGACCCGATCGCCCTGGCGAATGTGAATTCGCGGACCAGGAATCTGGCCATTATAGGCATAGGCGTCGACCGCAACGTCCGGCAGGATCTGCCAGCGGACCACTGAAGGCCTGAGCTCGAATACCTTGACGCCTTTCTCAACTCGAAACGGCAGGTCCTGGTCACCCCTTGTCGACAGACCATAAGAGGCGGCCACGAGGCGCGGATCGGTGGCGGCCATGTCGCGCATCGTATCGGCCGGCGTGTCGCGATCCATGATCATGCCTCGCGGCATGATCACCCCGCCGACGTCGCGTGCCGACAGCGTCAGGTTCAGCCAGTTCGCCGGCGCGATCATGCCGATGCCGAGCGCCAGCAGGGAGACGGCACCTAGGGCAGCGACCTGCGGCGTCGTGGCATCTGTCTCCATGTGATGGCCGCCGCCTTTGCCTTTGTGGGAAGCCATATCGTGGCGCTGCCCGCGATGGCCGCTGGCGTCGGCCTGCTGCATTTGCATCTGCGCATGTTGCCTCGTCGCAGGCTGCTCCTGACCATCGATGCCGGCTGCCTGCGCGCGCTGCGTCATCAGCCCATGCTTCAGCCCCCGCGCGACCAGCCAGACATTGGCCGGGTAGGCAAGCGCAAAGCCGGCGATGACGCCGATCGACATCACGCCCCAGAACAACAGCTCCGTCGGTTCCATCGCGCGCATGTCGCGGCCCATCATCAGGAAGCTCATGACCGGCGCCATGCCGGCCATCATGAAGTTCATGGAGATGAACTCGGGCAGGAAGCTCTTGCGCACGTTCTCCCAATAGGTGCCGCCCATCATCGATTTCATGAACAGCGATTGGAAGATGAACAGGCCGAAGGCAAAGCCGGCCAGATATTCGACGATCAGGTCGATCCACATCGGCAGGCCGAGCGCCGCCGTGACGGCGGCGGCAAGAATGATGCCGGTGGCATCGCCGGCGACGCAGTGGATAGTGGAGCCGACGCCCTGCTTCCAGAGCGGCCGGGTGAAGAGTTCATGCTCGCCGGGCCGAGGCTCCTTGTCGGCGAGCACGTAGAGCAGCAAGCCGAGCGGACCCATATAGAGGGTGACCAGAATGAAGCCCCATTTCATCACCACCGGCTCGGGGTTGTTGCGATATTGGTCGAAGCCGACATAAAGCGTCGAAGCCAGCGCCAGCGCGAACCAGACGACGAGGAAATAATCGATCGGTTGGATGAGCATCCGGATGAACCCGTGACCTGCCGCCGCACGCGCCCACGCGGCTCGCTATACAACTCCCAATGGCAATGAACGCAGCCGGCGCGCTTATGATCCGCGCCGGCCTTAGTTACCAGGTTGCAACGTGACCACTCGAACGACCTGAAGCGCGCTTGCTATCTTCTTGCGCAGCGCACGGTCAGCGCTCGTCGAATACGCGCGCGAAGCCAGCAAGACAGAGAGGCTTGATCCGCCGCTCTTGTCCGAACCGGGGTACAGGATCAGTGCAGGATCTGCGACAGGAACAGCTTCGTGCGCTCATGGCGCGGGTGGTCGAAGAACTCGGCCGGCGTGTTCTGCTCGACGATCTGGCCTTGGTCCATGAAGATCACCCGGTTGGCGACTTTGCGCGCAAAGCCCATCTCGTGAGTGACGCAGAGCATGGTCATGCCTTCCTCCGCCAGCCCGACCATCGTCTCCAGCACTTCCTTGATCATTTCCGGATCGAGAGCCGAGGTCGGCTCGTCGAACAGCATGATGCGCGGGTTCATGCACAGCGAGCGGGCGATCGCCACGCGCTGTTGCTGGCCGCCGGAAAGCTGGCCGGGATATTTGTTGGCCTGTTCCGGGATCTTGACACGCTTGAGGAAATGCATGGCGATTTCCTCGGCCTGTTTGCGCGGCATCTTGCGCACCCAGATCGGCGCCAGCGTGCAATTCTCCAGAATGGTCAGATGCGGGAACAGGTTGAAGTGCTGGAACACCATGCCGACCTCGCGGCGCACCTCGTCGATCTTCTTCAGATCGTTGGTCAGTTCCTTGCCGTCGACGATGATCTTGCCCTTCTGGTGTTCCTCCAGCCGGTTGATGCAGCGGATCATCGTCGATTTGCCGGAGCCCGACGGGCCGCAGATGACGATGCGCTCGCCGCGCATCACCTTTAGATTGATGTCCTTCAGCACATGGAATTCGCCGTACCATTTGTGCATGGCGATGATGTCGATGGCGACATCAGTGGTGGAAATGTGCATCTTGGCGGCATTGACCTTGATCTCTTCCGCGCTGACGGCGTTTTCTATGGCCATGACAAGGTCCCCTTTTTAGCGTTTGTGGCCGGTGTCGAGACGGCGTTCCGTGTACATTGAATAGCGCGACATGCCGAAGCAGAACAGCCAGAAGATGAAGGCCGCGAACACCAGGCCGGACCTGGCCGTCTGCGGCGTCGCCCAATTGGCGTCGGAGAAGTTCTGCTTGACGATGCCGAGGAGGTCGAACATCGAGATGACGATGACCAGGCTGGTGTCCTTGAACATGCCGATGAAGGTGTTGACGATGCCGGGAATGACCAGCTTCAGCGCCTGCGGCATGACGACCAGGCCCATCTTCTGCCAGTAGCTGAGGCCGAGCGAATCGGCGCCCTCATACTGGCCTTTGGGGATCGCCTGCAGGCCGCCACGCACCACTTCGGCCATGTAGGCGGCGGCAAACAGCGACACGCCGATCAGCGCGCGCAGGAACTTATCGAAGCTGACGCCGGCCGGCAGGAACAGCGGCAGCATCACGCTGGCAAAGAACAGCACCGTAATCAGCGGGATGCCGCGTACCGTCTCGATGAAGATCACGCACAGCAGCTTGACGATCGGCATGTTCGAGCGCCGGCCGAGCGCCAGCACGATGCCGATCGGCAGCGACACGGCAATACCGACGAAGGACAGGCTGAGCGTCACCAGCAGTCCACCCCAACGCGACGTCTCGACATGCGGCAGGCCGAATAGGCCGCCGACCAACAGAACGAAGGCGACGACCGGCAGTACAAGAAAGAGAAGAATGGCATTCAGCCCCTTGCGCGGTACGCGCGGAATGAGCAGCGGCACCAACAGCGCCACGAACAGGATGGCCACCACGATCGGCCGCCAACGCTCCTCGATAGGATAGGTGCCGAACATGAACTGGCCGAACTTGGCGTTGACGAATGCCCAGCAAGCACCGGTCCAGCCATCCGGCTGGATGCCGCCTTGCGCCACGGTGGCGCAGACCGAGCGGTCCGGTCCGGTCCACTGGGCGTTGATGAAGGCCCAATTGATGATTTGGGGCAGGATTATAGCGACCAGCGCGATGCCGACGATGGTGAGAATGGTGTCGCCCGTGGTGGCAATCAGGTTCTTGCGGATCCAGGCGGTGAGGCCACGCTCGCTCGACGGCGCCGGTTGGGCCAGCGCCATCTCCGTCCGCACCCAGGACATGTCGTGTTCCTGCATGGCCCTACCTCTCCACCAGCGCCATCCTGGCATTGACGACGTTCATGATCGCCGACGTGATCAGGCTTAGCGCGAGATAGACAGCCATCATGATCACCACGCCTTCAACCGCCTGCCCGGTCTGGTTCAAGACAGTGCCGGCAGTCGCCGTCAGGTCCGGATAGCCGATGGCGATGGCGAGTGAAGAGTTTTTGGTCAAGTTCAGATACTGGCTGGTCAGCGGCGGAATAACGATGCGCATCGCCTGCGGCACGACGACAAGCCTGAGGATCGATCCCGAGCGCAGCCCAAGTGCCGCGGCCGCCTCGGTCTGGCCCGTGCTGACGCCCCTGATGCCGGCGCGCACGATCTCGGCGATGAAGGCGGCCGTATAGCAGGACAACGCCAGATAGAGTGACAGGAACTCCGGTCTGACCTGAAAGCCACCGACCAGGTTGAAAGTCGATTGCTTCGGGAATTCGAAGCTCAGAGGAAAGCCGCTCAGCGCGTAGGCCAGCAGGGGCAGGCCGACAATCAACGCTATCGATGTCCAGAGCACCGGGAATGGCTGACCCGTCGCCATCTGCCGCTGCCGCGCCTTGCGGGCGACGAACCAGGCCATGGCAATGCCGAGGAGCAGGGCGACCAGGATCAGCCAGGAGCCCTCGCCCCAGACAGCGCGCGGAAAATAGAAGCCGCGCTGGTTGAGAAAGGAGCCGAACGGCAAATTAATGCTCTCGCGCGGCGGCGGCAGCACGGCGAGCACGCCGGAATACCAGAAGAAGATGACCAGCAGCGGCGGGATGTTGCGGAAGACCTCGACATAGACCGTGCAGATCTTCCTGATCAGCCAGTTGCGCGACAGTCGGCCAATGCCGACGATGAAACCGATGATGCTGGCGGTAATAATGCCGACGACAGCCACGATCACGGTGTTGATGAAGCCGACCAGGATGGCTCGGAAATAAGTCGAATCCGACGAATAAGCGATGGCGCTTTCGCTGATGTCGAAGCCGGCGCGGCCCTTGAGAAAGCCGAAACCGGAAGCGATGTGCAAGCGCGTCAAATTGACGATGACATTGTGGGTAACCCACCAGACCCCCGCTACCAACAGGACGAGGACCAGCGCTTGAAAGAATATACCGCGGACACGAGGATCATTAATGAGGGAACCGCGGCTTGGCCCCTCGCGAAGAGCTTCCTGCGATGCCATTCGACAGTCCCCTGGAAAGAGAGACCGGAAGGCAGACGATCTGCCTTCCGAATCCATTTTCGATCAGCGGATCGGCGGAGCGTATTGCAGACCACCCTTGGTCCACAGCGCGTTGATGCCGCGCGCGATCTTCAGCGGGCTGCCCGAGCCGACATTGCGCTCGAACATCTCGCCGTAATTGCCGACGGCCTTGACGATGTTGACGACCCAGTCGTTGGAGACGCCGAGATCGGTGCCGATCTTGGTGTCGGCTTCCTGGCCGAGCACGCGCTTGATCTCGGGACTGTCCGAGTTCTTCATCTCGTCGACATTGGCCTTGGTGATGCCGAGTTCCTCGGCGTCGAGCAACGCGAAATAGGTCCACTTGACGATGTGGTACCATTGGTCGTCGCCCTGGCGTACGGCCGGCCCAAGCGGTTCCTTGGAGATGATCTCGGGCAACACGACGTGGTCGGCCGGCGCACCGAGCGTCAGGCGGATGCCATAGAGGCCCGACTGGTCGGTGGTGTATACGTCGCAGCGGCCGGCGTCATAGGCGGCGTTAACCTCTTCCAGCTTTTCGAAGACGACAGGATTGTACTCCATCTTGTTCGACTTGAAATAGTCGGCAAGGTTGAGCTCGGTCGTGGTACCGCTCTGCACGCAGACCGCCGCGCCCGAAAGCTGCAGCGCCGAGTTCACGCCCGGAAGCTTCTTGGCGTTGATCATGAAGCCCTGGCCGTCATAATAAGTCGTGCCGATGAAGTTCAGGCCGAGTGCGGTGTCGCGATTGATGGTCCAGGTGGTATTGCGCGACAGGATGTCAATCTCGCCCGACTGCAGAGCGGTAAACCGCTCCTTGGCACTGAGCGGTGTAAACTTCACCTTGGTGCCATCGCCGAACACGGCGGCCGCCACAGCGCGACAGAAGTCCGCGTCGATGCCTTGCCACTCACCCTTGTCGTCCGGCGCCGAGAAGCCGGCCAGACCGGTCGAGACGCCGCATTGGATGAAGCCCTTCGCTTTGACATCGTCGAGCGTGGCCGCCGAAGCCGCCGAAGCCGCGAATCCAAACGCGGCGGCGCCCAAAATGCCGATTGCAATGTGTTTCATGACCCACAGACCCTTTTCTGTTTTTTCCAGGCGAACCTGACTTTTTCCCGTGTGAACGCAGCTATGTATCCCGGCCCATTACCGGAATCGCGCATCGTAACCGACGCGCTGCCTCCCATTCACGAACAACATCGAAGGCGATTATTCCTGTGAGGTCAAGGAAAATGACCAAATCCGAAAGACTTTGAAAACCAACCGCCTGAAATGCCTGAAATTGCAGACAAACGCGCTCGCAAATTGGTCAGCGCGCCAATTAAGCCGGCAAAGTCCGACCGTGACTTGCCAAGCGCACCTGGCAGCCGTTCAGAGGATCTACGGCGCATTGCTGAATTGGCATATTCAAGACCTTGGCCTGGCGATTGCGGTGCGGTTGCGCGGCCAATGCCGCCGCACTATGGCTAACGACCAACCCATGGGACGAAAAGCAATGGCAAAAGACGGCAGCGAGATGGGCGTCAACACGCGGCTCGCCCATTCCGGCAACAACCCGCATGACTATTTCGGCTTCGTCAATCCGCCGGTGGTGCATGCCTCGACCGTGCTCTATCCCAATGCGGCGGCGATGGCTTCACGCAGCCAGAGATACACCTACGGCACGCGCGGCACGCCGACCACCGATGCGCTGAACAGCGCGATCGATGCGCTGGAAGGTTCGGCAGGCACGGTCGCGGTACCGTCCGGCCTGGCGGCGGTGATGCTGCCGCTGCTCGCCTTCCTGTCGGCCGGCGATCATCTGCTGATCGTCGATTCCGTTTATCATCCGACCCGCAACTTCGCCGACACGATGCTGAAGCGGCTGGGCATCGAGGTCGAGTATTACGAACCGCGCATCGGCGCCGGCATCGCGGCGCTGATCAAGCCCAACACCAAGGTGGTGTTCACCGAATCGCCGGCCTCCAACACTTTCGAGGTGCAGGACATACCGGCCATCGCCAAGGCAGCACATGCCGCCGGCGCCATCGTCATGATGGACAACACCTGGGCGACGCCGCTCTACTTCCGCCCGCTCGACCACGGCGTCGACATCTCGATCCACGCGGCGACGAAATACCCGGCCGGCCATTCCGACGTGCTGCTCGGCACGGTGTCGGCCAATGCAGCTTGCTGGAATCAGCTTTGCGAGACGTTCAACACGATGGGCTGCTGCGCCGGACCGGACGACGTCTACCAGGTGCTGCGCGGCCTGCGCACGATGGGCGTGCGGCTGGAGCATCATCAAAAGAGCGCGCTTTCCCTCGCCGGCTGGTTGGAGGGTCAGCCCGGCGTAGCGCAGGTGCTGCATCCGGGGCTGCCCAGTCATCCCGACCACGCTATGTGGAAGCGCGATTTTTGCGGATCGAGCGGCATCTTCTCGATCGTTCTCGCGGGCGGCGGGCAGAAGCAGCAGCACGCCTTCCTCGACGCGTTGAAGTTTTTCGGCCTCGGCTATTCCTGGGGCGGCTATGAGAGCCTTGCCGTGCCGGTATTCCTTGGCGACCGCACAATCGCCAAGGGCCCGTATGACGGGCCGCTGGTGCGCCTGCAGATCGGGCTCGAGGATGTCGAGGATTTGAAGGCCGACCTGGCGCGCGGGCTGGCGGCGGCCGCTGAGGCCTGAGCCAGCACCTTTCCAGACTGAGTCAGAAAATCGGCGTAACAGCCTGGAAAAATTGCGATCCTGAGCGATATCACGGCGTCCGATCGGCGGGCTCTACAAAACAGGGGCGGCGGCGTGGTGAAGGCGGTAGAATAGCCTCTGCCGGCGCTTGAAACGGATCGAGGCTGGCCGGCGGAATCGGTCGGGAACCTTTTGTCGGCCGATGCATCCAATATCCGATGAGAAGCCTATCAGGAGATCGGCCATGCCTGCTGCGTTGACGGCAACGCCCGCCGCTTCCGGCGATATGCAGCTTGTCGGCCGCGCGCTGGCACGTGATGGCGATGCATTCCGCACCATCATCAAGACGCACAACCAAAGGCTCTACCGCATCGCCCGCGGCGTTGTGCGGAACGACAGCGAGGCCGAGGACATCGTCCAGGAGGCCTATCTCAGCGCCTTTGCCCATCTCGAGTCCTTTCGCGGCGATGCCTCGCTCGCCACATGGCTGTCGCGTATCGTCATCAACGAAGCCCTCGGCCGCTTGCGCAAAAGGCGGCGAATGGTAGCGATGCCAGAAAACCCGCAAGCCGAAATCATCCGGTTTCCCTTCAACCCGAGCGACGATCCGGAGCGGACGATGGCGCAACGGCAGATCCTTGAGCTTGTCGAACGGGCAACCGACAGTCTTCCCGATGTCTACCGGATGGTGTTCGTGGCGCGCGTCATCGAGGGATTGAGCATCGAGGAAACCGCCGAACTGCTTGGCGTGCGACCAGAAACCATCAAGACCCGGCTGCACCGCGCCCGCGCGCTGGTGCGCAAGGCGCTGGACGACCAGATCGGCCCGGTGCTGCTCGACGCCTTTCCGTTCGCGGGCCGGCGCTGCGAACGGCTGACCAATGCCGTGATGCAGCGGCTTGGTCTTTCCGGATAGGCCGCGGCGATTTTCGCGGGAACGTTTTCCCGTGACCTGCATCCAATGAGCATCACTGAAAACGAAGCCCGATGCAGTTCCGCGTCGGGGCGAAGGAGAGCATCATGTTTATTCGATCGACCACGGCACTGGCCGCAATTTTCCTGCTTGGCGCGGCGCCCTTGTCGCAAGCTGCCGACAAACCGACCGACCCGCAGATCGCACATATCGCCTACACAGCGGGCGTGCTTGACGTCGAGGCGGCCAAGCAGGCGCTGAAGAAATCGAAAAACAAGGAGGTCGTGGATTTCGCCAAGGACATGGTGCGAGATCACGAGGCGGTCAACAAACAGGCTCTCGAGCTGGTCAAGAAGCTCAAGGTCACGCCTGAGGACAATCCGACCAGCAAGGCGCTGACCAAGGCGGCGGCCGAGGAACGTGCCAAGCTTGCCAAGCTCAAGGGCGCGGCGTTCGACAAGGCCTATGTCGCCAGCGAGGTGGCCTACCACAAGCAGGTCAATGGCGCGCTCGAAACTCTGCTGATCCCGTCCGCCAGCAATGCCGAACTGAAGAGCCTGCTGGAAACCGGCCTGAAAATATTCCAGGGCCACGAACAGCACGCCGAACACGTCGCCGGCATGCTGAAGTGAGGATCGAGCCAATGATGTCGAGGCGGCATCTGTGGGTTGCTCTGGCATTGGCCATGGGTGCCGCGCCGGCCAAGGCCGAAACCATCGAGGTGACGATCGAGAAGCTTGTGTTTTCGCCGGCGAAGGTCGAGGCGAAGGTCGGCGACACGATCAGGTGGGTAAACAAGGACGTGTTCGCCCACACGGCAACCGTCAACGGCGCCTGGGAAGTGATGATCCCGCCGAAGAAGGCGGCGAGCCTGACGGTGAAGAAGGCGGAATCGGTCGATTATTTCTGCCGCTTCCATCCCAACATGAAAGGCCATCTGACGGTGACATCGCCCTGACCGGCTAATGCATGCCGCGCAAAAGTGTGCAGCGGTTTTGCGATAACGACATGATGAAAAAGAGCCTAATGCGCGCCGCATGAGGTGGGTCGAATGCGACGCGCTTCTAGGCCGCCAGCCATGCCGTCCCGGCAAGAAGGGTGACCAGCGTCAACGGCAGGCCGACCTTGAAGAAGGCGATGAAGCCCAGCGGTTTGCCGGAGACCCGCGCGTGCTCGGCAACGATCAGATTGGCGACCGAGCCGAGCAACGTGAAATTGCCGGCCAGCGTCGAGCTCATGGCGACGACCAGCCAGGCCCGCTCGGGGTTTTCCAGTCCGGGCACGAACGGCTTCAGCGCCAGCACGGCCGGGACATTGCTCATGATGTTGGACAGCACCGCGGTGAAGCCGGACAGCCGCCACACATCATTCAGCCCAAGGTCTTTTGCCGAAGCGACGATGTCGGGCGTAAGCAGCGTCTTCTCGGCTCCGGCGACGACGATGAACAGCCCGGCGAACATGAACAGCAGCGGCCCATCGATCTCGCGATAGATGCGCTCAGGTTTGATGGCGCGGGTCAGCAACAGAATCGCGCCGCCGATCAGCGCCGCCTTGGCAACCGGAACGCCGGCAAAGAAGGCGATGGCCAAACCGATACAGACGACCACCGCCTTCAGCACCTGTCCCGGCAGCATGCGGCCTCGGTAGACTTCGGGGCTGAGCTCGGCCTTGCGCGAAAATTCGGCATGGTAAACGATGCGAATGATGACGATGACGGCGACGAGGCCGAACAGGGCCACCGGCGCAAGCGCCGCCGAGAAGGCCGGATAGGAAATCCCCGACAGGGCGCCGATGACCATGTTCTGCGGATTGCCGGTGATGGTCGCGACACTGCCGCAATTGGATGCGGTCGCCGTGGCGATCAGATAGGGAACCGGGTTGCGGTTGATGACGCGGGTGACATGGACGACGATCGGCGCCATGACCAGGCAGATAGCGTCGTTGACGAGGAATGCCGACAGGAGGCCGGTCAACAGCGTCACCATCACCAGCAGCATGAATGGTGCATGCGCATGCTCGATGGCGAACCCCCCGAGCGCGCGAAAGGCGCCGGACACTTTCAGATGCGCCACGACGATCATCATGCCGAGCAGAAGCGTGATGGTGTCGAAGCTGATGGCGCGGTAGGCGTCTTCCATGTCGAGCGCGCCGATGGCGATCATCGCCGCACCGCCGAGCAGCGCGATACCTGCCCGGTCGAGTCGCAGCCCGGGTATCCTGCCGACGGCGACGCCGGCATAGGTCAGGACCAGGATCAGCAATGCCGCCGCGCCCATCGCTGTCATGTTTCGGAAGCCCCGTTCAGACCACCCTGCCTCGCCATTGGCGCATCCACCAACGCTCCTCCTCACCGCGGACCTAGAATGAACGCAAGCAAGAGGTGCCCAAGACCTCGGCGAATCCAGTCTGTCGAGGCGCCCAGGCGAACAGTGATAGCCGAAAAAAGAAACGGGTCCACACCTCATGTTTCAGGTGCGATCGCCGGCTTTTACGCAGTCATGCACGAGTCCGCTCTGGTGACACTCCCGAGCGACCGAGCCTGCCGACGCGACTTGGGCTTGCCGCCGCGCGACGATCGTGGCGTCGTTTTCCTTGGGAAGATCAAGCCGCCCCTCGCTTGGTTGACGGGGTTTAGAACCCAGCACCGTCGGGAACGTCGCGAAAAATGCCGATGGCCCGTCGATGAGCAAGAATGTCCGCCTTCCAGGCTTCTAAACGAGCAAGGAATCCTGATACATCTTCGCCAAAGTCGCGAGCCGCAATGTCGACGAACGCCTTGAGGCACATCGAGCCCACCCACAGCATTCCCATGAACAGGTACTTGAGGTCTTTGTCATCCTCGATGTCTTGGAAAAAACTGATCGTCACTCCTTGCTCGTCGCACCTTGTGCGATTCGCCAGGGAAATAGGATCTGCGTGGGCGTGGGCACTGTGTTCCTTCGTCACGAACAACAGTGCGGCGACGATCGGCGGGAAATCTTCGCCACTATCAATTTTACGCCGGATGGATTTGGCTAGAGAATTACGCTTTCGGAAGTCGCGCTGATATTCTTCTTCGCTCATGTGCCCGAGGGATATCATCGTCGCGTAGAAGGCAGCGTCTGCAGCCAGCCGGCTTGCCGAGTAGGCATCGCCTATATGAAGGCGAACGTAGTTCGCGCAGGATTTCAAGATTTGGATGCGAGCAAGCGAAGCCAAGACAAAATATTTACCCTCGCCCTCCATAGCGTCCGGGCGTCGTGAAAGAAAATCAGCGAATGTCCTGTCCATTCGATCAAGCAGAACCAGCTCCGCCCCAAGTCGTTGCATGGTGGCATCGGCGTTCGCGGCCTCATCAAGCATGAGGCCTCGCAGGGAGGTGGGGGCAATGTCCATTCTTTGATTGCCTTATCTGCTCCGCAGCTTGAAATTTGTGCAACAGGAAGTAGTCACGATAAGGCACGGGCAGCCGCGTAATGCATACAAAGCTAAAGCTATAAATGCCAATCGACGATGTGATCCAACCTAAGATGTACTCGGGTACGGCCTAATGCGATAGTCAACAGATCTCGGCCTCGATTCATCGCGTTCTCGCTGCCAGGTTTGGAGTTGAGGAAGAAACGGCGTAATCACGGCAATGAGGGTCTGTACCAGCTTCCGAAACTCCAATGCTTCTCCAACTGTGATTGGTCGCCGTGAGTGAACGGCTGCATTTCGAGTGTTTCGAATTTTCACAAAGAGGTCTGCAATGTCCTCGCCGTTGACATTCTCGATCTCTAGCCCGCGAAACATATATACTGGCGGAATTGGCCATCGCCTTCCAGTCTTTGAGTCCACAAATTGCTTTTCCAATTCCTGATATGCGTTCAAGATCGCGGCCTCGGGGAACTTCTGCGCTAGTTCCAAGAAGGGATCATTTTTCGTTTCTTCCGCCGGGGCAACCTGCGCGAAAGACGGGACATCCTGCGCGATCTCCTTTGCTTCTTCCAATTGCTCGCCAAAGGTCGCACCAACACCGCCAGGACCACTCACGGCTCTCACACGCCCAACAAGGCGAACGAGCGGCTTTCGAAACACAAAAACTACAACCACGATAGCGACAGGCCAAGCGATCGAGCCGATGACGTTCGCACCGATCGTCAGATAATCGAGCAGATGACCCGGCTCCACAGCAGGAGACGGCTCTGATGGGCTACCGAAGCGGAGTTCGAACATATGCCTCTTTCACTTCTTCAGGAGGGCCTGGGCACTTTCCATAAGGAACATCCCAAAGCCGACCGAAAATACCGCCATCAAGACCGAAAGTACTATGATCAGTAGAACCATATGGGCCACGCTATTTGCGAGTAGGTACTTTTCACCGATATATCTGGCCATTATCTGGTTGAGAAATACCAGCATTTTGGCTGCCAAAAGTCCGAAAACAATTGCACATAAAAAGAAAATCACATTGAACGGAGCAGGCACTTCCTGTCCCTTGTGGATGAAGTAAAGGGTGCCAAACAGAACGAATGACATGCGGACGATCATTCCGATGAAATCGGACAGACGTTTCGCATTATCAAACGCTGAGGCGAAGCGCTCTTCAGGCTTCGCAGCTCTGATATTTTGACTGTCATCCATTCAATGCCCCACCCCTAGCGCCACCACGGCGACAATATACGAGACGGCGAGCATTGCGTAGGCGAATTGGAGAAGGGTCATAAGCAGCATCCTTTTGTTGATACTCACTCTATAGCGCTCCGCAAACCTCGTTGCGGTTTATGATGACACGCTCCTGTCATTCGACGACAAGCGCTAAGGAGAAAAGGGCATTACCCGCAACGAATGAATGGCGAATACGACAAACACTGAAACGGTTTTCTCCGATCGTCTCGGATAGTTCGTTCGGCTGCTCAACCTCGTAGAAGTAGGCGTCGGTTGCAATAATGTGAGAGCGTCTGGAGCGCTGGATTGCAAACTGATCTCACCCGGACCAGCGAGCCTTGCGCAGGCTCCGCCATCCATTCGAACGTGCTAACGTAGCGACAGATCAGACAATGAGAGATACGCCAGGTACTTGCTTGCAGCGTCGTTCCTTGGGGGACGTAATCTCTCCGGCCATGTCAGCCGAACAAGGACTGCAAGGATCAGCAATCATAGATGAAGACCCGTTCAAGGCTCTGGGCCGTACCCTAAAATATTGGCGATCCCGACAGGATTCGAACCTGTGACCATCGGCTTAGAAGGCCGGTGCTCTATCCAGCTGAGCTACGGGACCGCTGGCCGGCCGCATGACCGGCGGATTGTGCCGGCAGGGCCGGTATGGGATCAATGCGTCCAGGGCGTCCTGCGGTCATAGCGGAAATTCTCCGCATAGGAAATCTGGCGGCGCTTGATTTCCTTCGGCTCCTCGACGCGGAAAGCCAGGCCTTCCTTCTCGGCATAGGCGACCGCCTCTTCTCTTGTGTCGAAGGTCAGCCTGATCTGGCTTCGCATGTCGCCGGACGTGGTGTAGCCCATCAGCGGATCGATCTTCTTGCGCTGCTCCGGATCGAATTCCAGCACCCAATGGCCGGTCTTGGCCTTGCCGGACTGCATCGCGGTTTTGGCTGGGCTGAAAATGCGGGCTGACATGACCACCTCATTGCTGGTTGCAAGCGCACGACCCCGACACCAGATTACTGTTCTCTGGCCATGCACTAGCCCGTCATTACTGCGCAATGCCGCCGGCAGCAAGGCCGATGGCTTTTTACGCTTGCTTTGGTGGGCTGAAATCACTAGGCAACAGACCGTTCGGAGTGTAGCGCAGCCTGGTAGCGCATCTGGTTTGGGACCAGAGGGTCGGGAGTTCGAATCTCTCCACTCCGACCATTCCTCACAGCGAATCTCATCGGCAGCGCAAGCGGATCACGCTCGAGCGGACGGACAGCACGAGCCTGCGCTGCCCGTCCGATACCCAAGCCGTCAGCCCTGGATGAAGGCCAGCAGATCCGGATTGATGATCTCCGGATGGGTGGTGCACATGCCGTGCGGCAGGCCCTTGTAGACCTTGAGCGTGCCATGCTTCACCAGCTTGATCGCAAGCAGCGCGGAATCGGCGATCGGCACGATCTGGTCGTCGTCGCCGTGCATAATCAGCACGGGCACGTCGAGCTTCCTTAGATCGTCGGTGAAGTCGGTCTCGGAAAAGGCCTTGATGCAGTCGTAATGGGCCTTGGCCCCACCCATCATGCCCTGGCGCCACCAATTGTCGACGGCGCCTTGCGAGACCTTGGCGCCCTCGCGGTTGAAGCCATAAAACGGGCCGGCCGGCACATCCCTGTAGAACTGGGCGCGGTTAGCGGCCAGGGCGGCGCGAAAGCCGTCGAAGACTTCGATCGGCAAGCCGCCGGGGTTGCTGTCGGTCTTGACCATAATCGGCGGCACGGCGCCGATCAGCACCGCCTTGGCAACACGGCCGCCGCCGCCATAAAGCGCGACGTAACGCGCCACCTCGCCGCCACCGGTCGAGTGGCCGATGTGGATCGCATCCCTGAGATCGAAATGCGCCGCCAGCGCCGCCACATCGGCGGCGTAGGTGTCCATCTCATTGCCGGTCGCGGTCTGCGACGAGCGGCCGTGGCCGCGGCGGTCATGTGCGATGACGCGGTAGCCCTTTTCGAGGAAGAACAGCATCTGGTTGTCCCAGTCGTCTGAGCTCAGCGGCCAGCCGTGATGGAACACGATCGGCTGGCCCTTGCCCCAATCCTTGTAGAAAATCTCGGTGCCGTCATGGGTGGTGAATGTGCTCATCGTCCTACTCCTTGATGGAAAAGTTGGGGGTAACAGGGAAGCTTTTAGCCCCCTCAGCTGGAAAAGTTATAACAGTGCGGTCAGGGTGAGCATTGGCAAAACGGACATTCAACGTGGCAAAACTGACAAATGACGGCTGCGCGTGATCTGATCGAAATCGGCCTCGTCTTGTATCCCGGCGTGCAGGAAGCAGCCGTGCTCGGCCTGACCGATCTTTTCATGCTGGCAAACCGGCTGGCTGTCGAGCGGTCGCCGGACGCGGCGAGGCTTCGCGTCAGTCATTGGCAATTGGAGGACGCGGGCCACACCGTAGTCCGCAGCTTCGACAGCGAGCCCGGCGCCGACAATGAACCAGCCATGGTTATCCTCCCGCCGACGTTGGGGGATCCGATCGCTCGGGAAGCAGCCGCGCCCTATGCCGGCTGGCTCAGGGATCGCCACACGGCAGGCGCGACGCTCGGTTCGGTCTGCGCCGGCGCCTTCGTGCTTGCCGAGACCGGCCTGTTGTCCGGTCGCGCCGCGACGACGCACTGGGCTTATCGCGACGCGCTGGCGCTACGCTTTCCTGATATCCTGCTCGACGCCGACAGGCTGGTCATCGACGATGGCGATATCATTACCGCCGGCGGCTACATGGCCTGGACCGATCTCGGCCTGAAGCTGGTGGACAGGGTGCTCGGGTCACCCGTAATGATGGACACGGCGCGTTTCATGCTGGTCGATCCACCGGGCCGCGAGCAACGTTTTTACAGCCCGT
Organism: Mesorhizobium sp. M0909; assembly: GCF_040319515.1. Taxonomy (NCBI): domain Bacteria; kingdom Pseudomonadati; phylum Pseudomonadota; class Alphaproteobacteria; order Hyphomicrobiales; family Phyllobacteriaceae; genus Mesorhizobium; species Mesorhizobium sp. M0909. The sequence goes on along the minus strand of NZ_JAMYOA010000003.1, from coordinate 262,956 downwards.
TTGCGCCGCGATTGACCCATGACGACGAAGCGATCCTCAAGGTGCAGCATTGGCTGCAGGCGAACGGCGCGCGCGACGTGACGCTTGGCGCCATGGCCGAGCATGCGGGGCTGGAGGAGCGGACCTTTCTGCGACGCTTCCGCAACGCCACTGGCCTCAGGCCGACCGAATATTGTCAGCACCTGCGGGTCGGCAAGGCGCGCGAGATGCTGGAAACCACGATGCGATCGATCGACCAGATCGCCTGGGAGGTCGGCTACGACGATCCCGGCTCCTTCCGCAAGGTATTCGCCAGGATAACCGGCCTGGTGCCCGGCGATTATCGCCGGCGCTTTGGCGTGGAACGAGCCGCGATTGCAGGAGGTGAAAGTTGAGACCTGGCCGCCGCGCAATGGCGCTACCAGATGCAACTGACGGCAAGCTCGCCGGGCGAGAACCCCAACCACTCCATCCCGGCGAGCCTACTACCTGATTTGATACGCAATCAGGACCGGGATTAGCCGGCAAGCTCTCTCTTGCAAGACAGATGCCAGGCTTTTTTCCCAAAATGGGACGGCGGCTGAACTGGAATCCTCTAAATCTCGAACTCGCCCTGCCCTTCGTCCATGGCACCGACGGTCTCGGCGGCGAGCGCTCGCGTGATCGGCGTCTTGCGCTCGAGCGCGGTGCGGTCGAGCCGCTCGACCACCCGCATTGCGGTGGCCAGCGAGCGTTCGATGCGGCGCACCAGATATTGCACGACATGCGGCTCGACCTCGACCTGCCGATCGGCGAACAGCTTTGTGATGACGCCGGCCAGCAAGAGGTCGTCGGGCTCGTGGATCTCGACGGTAGCCGCCGCCTTCAGCCGCGACACCAGGTCGGGCAGCCCGATGCCCCAGGCGGAGGGAAACCGGCGCGCCGTCAACAGTAAGGTCGAGCCGGCGCCGCGCACCGCATTGATCAGGTGGAACAGACCGTGCTCGTCGACCGGGCCGGCATCGACATCGTCGATCAGGGCCGGATGCGCGCCGAGATTTTCGATGCAGTCGCCGATGCGGCCGGCCTCCACTTTGACCGCGTCGGCGCGGGTCCGCCAGATCGAGGCCAGATGGGTTTTTCCCGAGCCGGCCGGCCCGGCCAGCACGACAACCGGCGACGGCCAGTCCGGCCAGCGGTCGACAAGCGCCGCCGCCTGGCTGTTGGTGCTGGAAACGACAAGCTCGTCGCGCGAATAGCCGGTGCCGTGGCCTAGATCGAGCGGCAATTGGCGCGGCGGATCGATCTTGTCCGGCATCTGGCTCAACCGCGCGCGCCCCCGCGGCGGCGCACCTGCAGCGGCGGCACCGGCTCGTCGGCATGGCCCTTGTAGAGCGGCGATTCGAGATAGCGCGCGATGGCGAAGCGCACCAGAACGGCAACGGCGGCGGAAGCCGGAACGGCGATCAGCAGGCCGACGAAGCCGAACAGCGCGCCGAAGGCAAACAGCGCGAACATCAGCCACACCGGATGCAGACCGACGCTTTTGCCGACCAACCGCGGCTGCAGGATATTGCCCTCGATGAACTGGCCGACGAAGAACACGCCGGCCACCGCCGCGATCATGGTCCAGTCCGGCCAGAACTGGACGAAGGCGACGCCGACGGCCAGCACCAGGCCGGTCAGCGAGCCGACATAGGGGATGAACGAGATCAGCCCGGCAAACAGGCCGATGAGGATGCCGAAATTCAGGCCCGTCAACGTCAGGCCGGTGGCATACATGGCGCCCAGCACCAGGCACAGCGTGCCCTGTCCGCGCACGAAGCCGGCGGTTGCCGTGTTGATATCCCTGGCGATCGCCCTGACGGTCTTGACATAGTCGCGTGGCACCCAGCTGTCGACGATTGCCACCATGCGGTCCCAGTCGAGCAGCATGTAGAAGGCGACGACCGGCGTCACCACGAACAGGCTGACGACCGAGACCAGCGCCACGCCGGAGCTCCAGATCGAGGTGAAGACGGTGGTCAGGAGGCCGAAGCCGGAGGTCAGCAGCGAGTTCAAGCCTTCACGCAGGCCATTGGCGTCGACGCCGAACTTCTCTTCCAGCCATTTCGGGTCGAAGCTGGTGATCAGGCTCTGCAGCCGGGTCAGATAGTCCGGCAGCTTGCTGGCGAAATCAGCCATCTGCGAGGCGAGCACCGGAACCAGGATGACGACGGCCAGCACCAGGACGACGATAAAGGCGACGAGGATGACCACCGTCGCCATCAGCCTGGACAGGCCGAGACGCTCCAGCCGGTCGGCGACAGGGTCGAGGAAATAGGCGAGCACCATGCCGGCAACGAAGGGCAGAAGGATGCCGCTGAAGACGTAAAGGAAGACGGTGAGGATGATGGCGCTGACCAGCCAGAAGCGGATCTGCCGGCGAAACGACGCCGATGCCGCAGCCTCCGCTGCCGCGGCTTCGGCCTCGGCGTCGATGGACCGTTCGTCAGGTGCCCGATGTTCAGGTGCCGGGTGTGGAGCCTTCGCCATAGCCGCTCATATGCCTCAGCCAAGCCACGAGATAGGCCGCGGCCGAAGCCACGGTCAAGACCCCGGACAGCAATATGAGGGCCGGCCTCAGCGGATCGAGACGGATGTCGAAGGCCAGTTCGCCCAGCACCACTGCCGCCAGTACGATCTGAATCGCGGTGTTGGCCTTCGACACCAGGAGCGGCTTCATCTCAACCGGATGCGCCATGACGGTGGATAAAAGCACGGCGCAGACGATCAGTGCGTCGCGCGATACCATGGTAACGACCAGCCACAGCGGCAGTTCGCCGCTGAAGCCCAGGACCACGAAAACCGAGACCAGCAGCAGCTTGTCCGCCATCGGATCGAGATAGGCGCCGAGCCTGGAAAACTGATTGAAGTGGCGGGCGATGAAGCCGTCGACGCCGTCGGAAATGCCGGCAATGAGGAAGCCGGCAAACGCCCAGTCCCAGCGTTCCTGCAGCATGGCCAGCACCACTGCCGGCACCAGCACGAAGCGCATGATCGTGATCATGTTAGGGATGGTCAAACGCATATCCCGTCGCTCTTGTTTGTCGATACATGATGGAGAAGGAGGGTTACGGCAAGTGAGAAGCGACACAGAAGCTGCCAATCACCCCTCGAGGGCGCCAGCAATGAAATAGGTCAAGACAAATGAAATAGGTCAAGACAGATGTCGATTTCGGGGAGGCTCATTCGTCTCACGATGGGAAGCCGAAGAATTCGCCCAGACCTTCCTGGACCGCGAGCAAGGAAAACGGACGCGATGACAATCACTATCACAGCTTTTGAACGATCGCCCGATGGCGGCAAGGGACTGGCGCGCGATACGCGCGTTCGCTGGGCGCTCGAAGAAGTGGGGCAGCCGTATGAGGTTCGTCTTGTTTCCTTTGCAGAAATGAAGGCGCCTGGCCATCTGGCCATCCATCCCTTCGGCCAGATCCCCACCTATGAGGAAGGTTCTCTCTCGCTGTTCGAAACCGGCTCGATCGTCTTTCACCTTGCTGAGCAGCATACGGGATTGCTGCCGAAGGATCGCAATGCCCGCGCGCGTGCGATCACGTGGATGTTTGCCGCACTTAACACCGTCGAGCCGCCGATCCTCGAATTAACGACGGCAAGAATATTCGAACGTGACAAGCCTTGGAGCGAGGAGCGCTTGCCGTTGGTAAAGGACCGTGTTCGGGCTCGGCTGGACAAACTCTCGGCCCACTTAGGCGTCGCCGACTGGCTCGATGATACGTTCAGCGCGGGCGATTTATTGATGGTGTCAGTGCTGCTGCGACTAAGAATGTCCGGCATTTTGGACGAATATCAAAACTTGGCTGCCTATGTAGCGCGCGGGGAAGCACGGCCGGCTTATATCCGGGCTTTCACCGCGCAATTTGCGATCAACGCCCCATCAACCAGCATTACCTCATAAAGCTGAGCCGACAGCAGGGCTTTCTCATTGATCTGGAACCAGGTTGGGGTTTGACCTGGATGCGCAATGGTGCCGATCGGCAGGTCGGCGGGACAGCGCCCCCTCTGGCCTGCCGGCCATCTCCCCCTCAAGTGGGGAGATCGGCAGTTTCAGCGCCGTTATCCTTGCGGACCGAAACCGTTCATGCGAAGAGCCCGAGAAAGCAGGGAAAGAGTATGAGCAAGCGCAAGAACGGGCTCACCTATGCCGAAGCGGGCGTCGACATCGACGCCGGCAATCTCATGGTCGAGAAGATCAAGCCGCTGGTGCGCGCCACCCGCCGGCCGGGCGCCGATGGCGAGATCGGCGGCTTCGGCGGCCTGTTCGATCTCAAGGCAGCCGGCTTTACCGATCCGGTGCTGGTCGCCGCCAATGACGGCGTCGGCACCAAGCTGAAGATTGCCATCGATGCCGGCAAGCATGACACGATCGGTATCGACCTCGTCGCCATGTGCGTCAACGACATCGTCGTGCAGGGCGCCGAACCGCTGTTCTTCCTCGACTATTTTGCCACCGGCAAGCTCGATCCCGACCAGGGCGCTTCGATCGTCGGCGGCATTGCCGCCGGCTGCCGGCAGGCCGGCTGCGCGCTGATCGGCGGCGAGACGGCGGAAATGCCCGGCATGTATCACGACAAGGATTACGACCTCGCCGGCTTTGCCGTCGGTGCCGCCGAACGCGGCCAGTTGCTGCCGACCGACGACATCGTCGAGGGCGACGTGCTGCTCGGCCTTGCCTCATCGGGCCTGCATTCGAACGGCTTTTCGCTGGTCCGCCGCATCGTCGCCGTAAGCGGCCTTGGCTGGGGCGATCCGGCGCCGTTCAATGACGAGGCGACGCTGGCCGAGGCGCTGCTCGAGCCGACGCGCATCTACGTCAAGTCGATCCTCAAGGCGATCCGCAACACGCATGGCATCAAGGCGCTGGCCCATATCACCGGTGGCGGCTTTCCCGAAAACATCCCGCGCGTTCTGCCCAAGGATTTTTCGGCCGAGCTCGATCTCGGCGCCATCGAGGTGCCGCCGGTGTTTTCGTGGCTGGCCAAGACCGGTGGCGTCGCGCCGGAAGAGATGATGCGCACCTTCAATTGCGGCATCGGCATGATCCTGGTCGTCGCCTCGGGCCAGGCGGCGCAGGTCGCCGCCGTTCTGCAGGAGGCCGGCGAGACGGTGACGCCGATCGGCCAGATCGTGCCGCGCCGCGATGCCGGCGTCATCTATCGGGGCTCGATCGGCCTATGACCAGAAAACGCACCGTAGTGCTTATTTCGGGGCGCGGCTCCAACATGACGGCGCTGATCGCGGCGGCAAGCAACCCGGCCTATCCGGCCGAAATCGTCGGCGTCATCTCCGATCGCGCCAATGCCGCCGGCCTCGGTATCGCCGCGGCGCGCGGCATCGCCACCAAGGTGATTTCGCGCTCTGACCATGCCAGCAAGGAAGCGCATGACGGGGCGATCGACGCGGCCCTTGTCTCTTTTGGCGCCGAGATCGTCGCGCTGGCCGGCTATATGCGCATTCTCGGCGCGCGTTTCGTCGAGAAGTGGCAGGGCCGCATGGTCAACATCCACCCTGCCCTGCTGCCTGCCTTCAAGGGGCTGGATACACATGCGCGGGCGCTCCGCGCAGGCATGCGCATCCATGGCTGCACAGTGCATTTCGTCACGCTCGACATGGATGATGGGCCGATCATCGCCCAGGCCGCGGTGCCGGTGATGGTCGGCGACAATGAGGATACGCTGGCCGCGCGCGTGCTCAAGGCTGAGCACCAACTCTATCCGCTGGCGCTGGGGCTGGTCGCCGAAGGCAAGGCGCGGATGGAAGGCGGCCGCACGGTGTTTTCGCGCTTCGCCGACGATGCCGACAACGCCACGTCGGTGGTGATCGCGCCCGACCCGCTGCGCGAAGAGACCGATCTCGAGCACCTGGCGCGGATCACCCCGTAAGGGTCCGTCGAAAAAGCCAATAAATCGTCGGGTCGGCAGAAATAGACCAATGGACGTTTTCGACAGCGCGATCCGGACAAAGCGTGATCTGGCCGGCGTCTTCGAGTACGACGAGGCGGACCATCCGAAAACTGCCACGGCATATTTTTATCTCTGTCGGATCGAGGACGGGCGAGTAGGTCCTGTCGTTGGTGCAATTCACGTTCGATCGGGCGATTGGGCCATTACTGAAGCAGACATTTCGGTCAGATGGGATAAAGATGAACGGTGCGTAGGCCTGTTTATCTTTGGTGCGCTTTGGGCGAGTTTTGATGCCGTCACGGGTGCAAGACATGGCGGCGGATATGGGAAAGACTTTCAGCCGGACATCCCTTGGACTTGAATTGAATCCATGAAGCAACTGCTGCTGCTGCGTCACGCCAAGTCGAGTTGGGACGATCCCGACCTCATCGACTTCGACCGGCCGCTGTCCGCGCGCGGGCTGAAGGCAGCGCCGCTGGTCGGACGCGAACTGGCCCGGCGCGGCTGGCTGCCGGAGCTGGCGCTGGTATCGCCGGCGCTGCGCACCCGCGACACGTGGCGGCTGCTCTCGGCGGAATTGCCGGCGAAGGTGCAGGTCAAATTTGCCCAGGCGCTCTACGAGGCAGCGGCGGCGGACATCCTCGCCAAGGTGCGGCAAGTAAAGGCGGGAACCGGAACGCTGCTGCTGCTCGGCCACAATCCCGGGTTGGAGGAGTTCGCGCGCGGTCTTGCCGGGGCTGGATCGGATGAAGCGGCGCTGAAAAAACTGGCGGATAAATTCCCGACCGCGGCCCTGGCTCGGTTTGACGTCGATGGCGATTGGGCCGGTCTCACCTTCGGCGGCGCCCGGCTGACGCACTGCATCTGGCCGAAGGATCTTCGCTAGGGATTGCCTGGCAGGCCGGGGGATCGCCGACCTTCGGCCAAACCCGCTTCGCACCAAACAAGAGCGGCGGGCCAAGCCCGCCGCTCTTTGTGCTCCGGGGCCGTGATAATCAGCGGCCCCAGATGCCTTGGCCGGATTCAGGCGCCACCGACTCGGAAGTCGTCTTGGCACCAGCATGCTCGGAAGTAACCGGCTTGCGGATCGAGCCGGTAAACGTGTTGTCGACGTTGGCAGCAGGAGCGGCCGGCTGGTTGACGTTGTCCGAGCCATAGTGGTCGCTGCCGGCAAAAGCAGTGCCGGTGGCAACAAGGATGGCGGCGGCGGTAAGAGCGATCTTGGTCATTTCGGGTACTCCGGTAGTCTTTGTTCTGTCCGTCAAGTGGCGTGCCTTGGGAGGAATTCGCGTCGCTCGGACCACCCCGAGATGGGTCGGCAAGCCTGTCGTTTCCAATCACGAAAATTTTGTTCGGGTGCGCCAAATTGGCCGCTTGAAATTCGACATGCGGCTCCTTCCGCCACACTGTTCTTCTTTATTGTCAATTGGTTACGCGGTCATTGGTGATTTTCTTGGCGAACATTCTGGGAGCTGGCGTTCACCCTTTCCTGTACGCTCCGTCAACAGAACCGAACCGTTCGGTTCGAGTTCTTTACGTTTGACTGATCAGCGCTTCAGAGCCTCAATCGACATGTCTACCGACGGGTCAGTGCGCGCCATGAAAATCACGCCGCCAGCTCAGCGCCAGCGGCGTCATGCTTGGGCCGCGCGCTGGCCAGAAGCACCACGGGGCAATTGCAGGCGGCCAAAACAGCGCCGGCGGTTTCGCCGAAGAACAGGTCCCCACCCGGACGTTGGGTGACGCCCATCACGACGATCGCCGCGCCGTTGGCCGCCTCCCGGGTGATGGCCTTGTCGGGTGTGACGCGGGTATGGAACGCTGTGTCGATATGCAGGCCGTAGCGGCCCGCCAAATCGGCGATGTCTTTCAGCACGGCCTCTTCGCGGCTATGCGACACCGATGTCGACCTGCGGCCCTTGGCTGCCTTTTGCGAAACGTAGAGAACTTTGATCCGTGCCCGGTTTGGACGGGCCAGCGCCAGCGCCAAGTCGGCGGCGCGACGCGCCACCTGGGTACCGTTGACGGGGACGAGAATGCTGGTTCCGGCCTTCAGCGTCGGCATCTTTTCGGCAGCATTGCCGCCGTTCAGGACCAGGCAAAGCGGGCCGTCAAATCCTGCGGCAATGTCGTTGAGGGCCGGCGCGAAGGCGCCATCGGCGGTCAGCACATTGTCAAGGCCGACCAGCAACAGGCCGTATCCCTTGCGGGCCTCTTCGGCGATCGTCTCACCCGTGGCCTCCAATTCGGTGCGGGCCGTCAGATGGACTTTGTCGACAAGCGTGTCTTCGATCCGTTTCACCGCCTGAGCGCTTTTTTTTGCACCCTTCTTGATTTCCTGCAGGGCGCGCTCCTGTCCCTTGCTGTCGGTCGGCCTGTCAACTCGGCCGTCTTTCGCCTCAAGCAAGGTGGTGGGCAGGCGAAGCAAGGTGGTGGGCATGCCGCTGCCTCCACCGACCAGTCCGGCGAGATAGGCAGTGAACTTGCCGATCCTGCTGTCATCGACCAACACCAGCAGCCGCTCCAGCCTGGAAATGAAGCCGTATTCGTCCAACGCCTCGCGCTCGACACGCTGCTGCTCGTCATGCCCAACCGGCAGCCGGCCGAGCGCCCAGCGCAGCATCGGCGGCATGGCCAAGGTGGTGATCACGGCCATGGTGACGATCATGGTGAAGAGGTTGTGCGACAGGATGTTCATCGACAGGCCGATGCTGGCGACGATCACCTCGGTCGAGCCGCGCGCGTTCATTGCACTGCCGACGGCGATTGCTTCCTTGAACGACATGGCGGCGAGCTTGGCGCCGATGAATGCGCCGCCAAACTTGCCGATGCTGGCGATGACCACAAGTGCGCCCGTCAGCATGGCAAGCGTCGGATCGGCGAGCACTGTTAGATCGGCGGAAAGCCCCGCCATGCCGAAGAAGATCGGCATGAACAGCGCGGTGATGACGCCGCGCAGCTGGCCTTCGATATGGCTGGAGAGGATAGGCGATTCCCCGACAAGAATGCCGGCGACGAACGCCCCCAGCACCGTATGGACGCCTATCATGTTGGTGATCAGCGCCATGACGCCCATGATGATAAGGATCGTGGTGATCACCGCAAACTCGCTGCGGAATTGATCGTTGGTCCAGCGGATCAAGGTGAAGACAAGACGGCGGCCAATGGTGAAGGAGAACACCATGAACAGTGCCACGGCGGCGATGGTGGTCACCAGCGGTACGAGCTGCAGCCTGCCATTGGTGGCGATGCCGAAGGTAACCGCGATGACCAGCCAGCCGATCGTGTCCTCGATGATTGCCGAGGAAATAATCACCTGTCCGAGGTTGCGACGCATGAAGTTCATCTCGCGCACCACCATGGCGACGATCTTGACTGACGAGATCGACAGCGCGGTGCCCAGGAACAGCCCGGCAACGGTGCGTTGCGTCGGGTTGGGCAGCAATGCGTCCGGCAGGAACTGCGCCAGCGCGAAACCGCAGATGAAGGGCACCACGACGCCGGTAGCCGAAATGGAAAAACAGGCCGCGCCAACCCGGCGTACCAGCCGCAGGTCCGTCTCCATGCCGGTCAGCAAAAGCAGCATCAGGATGCCGAGCTGCGAGACGGCGTCGATCATGCCCTTTTGCGCGGGATCGGTGGGAAAGATCAGGTGCTGGGCCGACGGCCATAGCCAGCCGAACAGCGAAGGACCGAGCAGGATGCCGCCGATGAGTTGGCCCATGATTGCCGGCTGGCCATAGCGCTGCAACACTTCGCCCAGGCCGCGCCCGACAAGCAGCAGAAGCACGATCTCGGCGACGAAAGCGCCTTCGCCCGAGCCACCCATGCCGGAGGCCTTGGTCCCGGCAACAAGCGTCTCCGCTGCCCCGGCCGCGCCTGCGGGGACGAAAGCGCAAACCAGCAGCGCCAGGCTGGAACGTGTCGGAGCCTGCCAAGCCATGAAACCCCCATCGCCCAAATGCACGTGTCCAACAACGCGCGACAGGGCGTTGCGTTGCTAGACGTGAACGTCACCGAAGGAGAGTTCGCCGTCGTCGCTCTCTGTCAGAAAGGCTGTCACCAGCAGGCCTGCATAGAGGACGGCGACCAGCACGACGATGGCGCCACCAGGAACTGGACCCAGCGCAGCACTGGCGACGGCCTCACGCATCGACCCGACGAAGCCGATGGGGACGCCTTCGGTCAGAAGACTGGGGGTCGACAGTTTGAGGATCCAGGCCAGCAGCAGAATCAGCAGCATGTAGATGTAATTGCGACGCAGGCGGCGCGCCAAAGCCACGCGTTGCGAAATCAGGAATTTCGGCGCGCGCAGGCTCTCGCCGACGATCAACAGCCAATCGGACGCGAAGTCCGGCTGCGGCGAGAATATCTGCGCGAAATAGTGCCGTTCGAACTGGCGCACGCGAGCCCGATAGAAGTCGAAAAAGCGATATCGGCGGGCCTCTATCCACAGCAGCAGCAGGACAAGCAGCATGGCAAACAGCAGCACGCCATGGTGAGCGCTGGCCGTCGAAAGCGAAACGGAGAGCATCGCCGCGACAACGGTTATCGCCCAGTTGCTCGTCCGGTCCAGGCGGTCGCGCCACCCAGCCATGCGCGCAATCTCGGCGCGATGAAAGTGGGACATCGTGGTTACGAGTTCGCCGGACGACAATGTCCTTCCGATGGGATCCGGCGCCCGCAACACTTCTGCCATGACAATGCCTCCACCCGCCACGCGAAAACGGCCGGATGGAGATATCGTTCCGACGCTCAATCCGCGGGGCGCAGCCAGACCTTGTTGTCGTGGAAGGCGGCGCCGCCATAGGGCGCCGGCGCATCGGCGCCGGTCAGCACGTTGATGCCCTCGCCGCGCTCATGGGCGCTGTTCGGCCAGATACCTTCGGCAACGACCACGCCGCGCTTGATCCCGTCGAACAGTTTTGCGTGCAGCACCACTTCGCCACGCTGGTTGCCGACTTCGACACGTCCGCCGTCGGCGAGGCCGAGTGCCGCCGCATCATCGGGATGCAGGAGCAACTCCGGCCGGCGCTCTTTTGCCTGCGACACCGGCGTTTCGGCAAAGGTCGAATTGAGGAAATTGCGCGCCGGCGAGGTCGTCAGCCGGAACGGATGCGCCTCGTCGGCGACCTCGATCAGGTCGACATGATCGGGAAATTCCGGCAACTGCTCCACAGGCCCGAACAGGCCCATACTTTTCGGCGGCCGGTTGGGCGCCGCCTGCCCCGTCCAGTCGGCGCGAAAATGGAATTTCTTGTCGGCATGGCCGAAGCCGTCCAGGAAATGCGCGGCCGCGAAATCCGGCTGCAGGTCGATCCATTTTTCGTCCTTGAGGCTCGAAAAGCTGCCCAGCCCGCGCTTGCCCAGAATGATATCGATATGCTGCTGCTCGGTCATGCCGAAGCCCGGGCGATCGGCGACACCGAGCCTTTTGCCGAGCTCCTCGATGACGAAATGGTTGGTGTGCGGACCTTCCGGCGGGTCGATCAGCTTCGGCCCGAGCGTGATGTGCTGGTTGCCGCCACCCTTGTAGACGTCGTCATGCTCGAGAAACATCGTCGCCGGCAGCACCACATCGGCGAGCTTTGCCGTGTCGGTCATGAACTGCTCGTGCACGCAGGAAAACAGATCGTCGCGCAGGAAGCCCTGCTTCACCAGCCGCTGCTCGGGCGCGACATTCACCGGATTGGTGTTCTGGATCAGCAGCGCCGTCACCGGCGGACCGCCATAGAGCGCATCCTTGGCGCCGGTCAGCACCGGGCCGATGCGCGAATGGTCGAGATGGCGGATCGAGGGATCGCGCATCTTGGTGCCTTCCAGCAGCTCCTGGTTGAGCTTGAAGATACCGGAATTGGAATGGAAGGCGCCGCCTCCCTCATACTGCCAGCAGCCGGTGACCGCCGCGATCGAGGCCGCGGCATGCATGTTGACCGAACCGTTGCGCTGCCGCGAAAAACCGTAGCCGAGGCGGAAATAGGTCTTCTTCGTCGTGCCGACGAGACGGGCGAAGGCCTCGATTTCGTCGACGGAAAGCCCGGTGATGTCAGCGGCCCATTGCGGCGTTCTTGTCCGAAGATGCGCTTCCAGACCGTGCGGATCGTCGGTGTATTTTTCCAGATAGGCGCGGTCGGCCATGCCGTCACGGAACAGCACGTGCATCACCGCGCAGGCCAGCGCGCCGTCGGTGCCGGGCTTCAGCACCAGGCCGAGATCGGCCTGCTTCATCGTTGCATTTTCGTAGACGTCGATGACGACGATCTTGGCGCCGCGTTCCTTGCGCGCCTTGATGGCGTGGGTCATGACGTTGACCTGCGTGACCACGGCGTTGGTGCCCCAGATCACCACGCAGTCGGATTTGCCCATCTCGCGCGGGTCGGGACCGCGCAGCGCGCCGGCGCCCATCATCCAGCCGGTCCAGGCCAGATTGGTGCAGATCGAACCGATGAAGCCGGAATATTTTTTCGCATGGCGCAGCCGTTCGATGCCGTCGCGCTGCACCAGCCCCATCGTGCCGGCATAGTAGTACGGCCAGACCGTCTCCGACCCGTACTTCGCCTCGGCGGCAATGAACTTCTCGGCGACAAGGTCGAGCGCTGCCTCCCAGCTCGCGTCCTTCCAGGCGCCGTCGCCCTTGGCGCCGGCCCGCACCAGCGGCTTCAGCAGGCGGTCGGGATGATGGACGCGATCGGCGTAACGGGCGACCTTGGCGCAGATGACGCCGGCCGTATAGCTGTTGGCCTTGGCGCCATGGACGCGGCCGATGCGCCTGGCGTCGAGCAGCTCGACCTCGAGCGCGCAGGTCGACGGGCAATCATGCGGACAGGCCGAGTGGCCGATTTTGAGCTTGGCGTGCTGATTCATGGGCGCAAACTAGCTGCTTTGGGCTACTAGGTGTAGGGCCAGATGACGAGCCGATCTCCCCCCAAGGGTCCCCAAGTCGGGAGACTACACTCAGCTACTCCGCGGTGCCTTCCTCGTACTCGGCCGACATCGACAGCCATTTTTCCTCGTGGCCGGCCAGCTGTTGCGCGAGTTGTGAGCGCTCCTTGGCCAGCCTTGTCGCGGTCGAGGGGTCCTTTTCGTAGACGGCCGGGTTGGCGAGTTCATCCTCGATCAGGTCGATGCGCTTGCGGAGGCGGTCCATCAGCGCTTCGGTGGCGCGGATTTCCTTGGCGAGCGGCTCGAAGGCGGCGCGGCGCGCGGCTGCATCGCGGCGGCGGTCGGCCTTCGACGCTTTGTCCGCCTCGCGCTTGCCGCGGCGGTCGCCGGAGACGCCGGTGACCAGCGTCTTGTAATCCTCGAGATCGCCGTCATACGGATTGACCGCGCCGTCCTTGACCAGCCACAGCCGGTCGGCGGTCGCTTCGAGCAGATGGCGGTCATGCGAGATCAGGATGACGGCGCCGGGAAAATCGTTCAGCGCATGGATCAGCGATTCACGGCTGTCGATGTCGAGATGGTTGGTCGGCTCGTCGAGGATGAAAAGGTTCGGCCCCTCGAAGGCCGACAGGCCCATCAGGAGCCGCGCCTTTTCGCCGCCGGACAGATCCTTGGCGGCGGTGTTCATCTTTTCGGTGGTCAGGCCGAACTGGGCGACACGGCCGCGCACCTTGGATTCCGGCGCATCCGGCATCAGCCGGCGGACATGCTCATAGGCGTTTTCATCGGGCCTGAGGTCGTCGAGCTGGTGCTGGGCGAAGATTGCCACCTTCAGCCCGGGCGCCACCGTCATGCTGCCGGTCTCCGGCTTCAGCCGGCCGGCCAACAGCTTGGCGAAAGTCGACTTGCCGTTGCCGTTTGCGCCGAGCAGCGCGATGCGATCGTCGGCATCGATACGCAGCGTCATCTTCTTCAGGATCGGCTCGCCCTCGGTGTAGCCGACGTTGACGTTGTTGAGCGCAATGATCGGCGAGGCCACCGTCTTCACCGGCTCCGGAAAGGAGAACGGCCGCACCGTGTCGTTCACGATCGCGGCGATTGGCTTCATCTTCTCCAGCGCCTTGATGCGCGACTGCGCCTGCCTCGCCTTCGATGCCTTGGCGCGGAAGCGCTCGACGAAGGATTCCATGTGCTTGCGCGCGGCTTCCTGCTTGACGCGGCCCTTCTCCTGCAATTCGCGCTGCTCGGTGTATTGGCGCTCGAACTGGTCGTAGCCGCCGCGCCAGAAGGTCAGCTTCTTCTGGTCGAGATGGACGATCGAATTGACGGCGCGGTTGAGCAGGTCGCGATCGTGCGAAATCAGCAGCACGGTATGCGGGTATTTCGACACGTAATTTTCCAGCCAGAGCGTGCCTTCGAGGTCGAGATAATTGGTGGGCTCGTCGAGCAGCAGCAAATCGGGCTCGGCAAACAGCACCGCGGCCAGCGCTACGCGCATGCGCCAGCCGCCGGAGAAGGACGAGGCCGGGCGCCGCTGCGCGGCATCGTCGAAGCCGAGGCCGGCGAGAATAGTGGCCGCGCGTGACTCGGCGGAGTGCGCATCGATATCGGCCAGCCGCATGTGGATGTCGGCGATGCGGTGCGGGTCGGTCGCCGTCTTTTCCTCTTCGAGCAGGGCACTCCGTTCGAGGTCGGCCTTGAGCACGATCTCGATCAGCGGCTCCTCGGTGCCCGGCGCTTCCTGCGCGACCTGGCCGATGCGCGTGTTTTTGGGCAGGCTGACCGAGCCGGTCTCGGAGGCGAGGTCGCCGGTGATCGCCTTGAATAGGGTCGTCTTGCCGGTGCCGTTGCGGCCGACAAGGCCAGCCTTGCTGCCGGCCGGCAAGGTCAGTGAGGCATGGTCGAGAAGCAGGCGTCCGGCCATGCGGAGCGAAAGGTCGTTGATGATCAGCATGGCCGGGCTTTTGCACGGGACAACCATGCTTCGCAAGGCCTTGAGCCCGGTTCGCCGCATAAGGCGCGAAAACCGGCAAGTAGGTGACGTCGACCCCGCGCGCCGCAACGTCCCGCAAAACGCAAAAAAGAACCCGCTATCCTGAGGGGGGACAAGGAGAGCGGGCCCTTTCGTGAACGGCGGCCTTGGGAGCGTCCGATCGACACCCAAACACGCAGCAGCCCGCTTTGTTCCATGGGAAGAACGAACTATGTGATGAACAAACGCTGCTGTGGCCGGCAGGTTTGTCCACAGGGGCGTGCCGTCTGTACGCTATCGGCCATGACGCTGCGGAAAGACTCAGCTATCCTTGGATGTGCGGCGGGCCTGATCTCCGCCTGGCCGGCGCCATCAGCTTCCTCCCAAGCGGCGCCGGCCACCTTCCGACTCCATTTGAGGCGGTCATTGTTTCGGCGGCGTGCCGGGCTGATCGCCGCCGGTCGTCGATTTCGGCACCGGATTCTTGTCGACCTGCGGGTTCTGCTCGACGGTATCGCTAGGGGCCTTGGTCGGCTGGGTGTTGTTGTCGCAACCCGCAACAGTCAGAGCTGCCATAAGCAGCAGGATTGAGCGCTTTTTCATCGCAGTCTCCTCTCGCCCGACAACGAGGCGTCGGCGATTTGGTTGCGCGGCCGGTGTCGTTCCCGCATTCGCCGAGGAGCCGGGGAACAAAATGCCGCGTCTCCGGTTGCTGCACAATCAATGGAGGAAGGCATGATCCGTCTGCTCATCGCCGGGGCAATCGTCTATGTTGCCTATCGCGTCGCCAGGAAAGTGATCGACGAGGTGCCCGACGATTTCGATCCGCTGCTGTTGCCGCCGCCACAGGACGATCGCGAGGCGCTGCGGCGGCAATCGGCAAGCATGGGCGTCGAGCCCGAGCGTTAGTCGACAGGCCTGCCCGCAAAGGCTTCTTCGTTCACGAGCCCTGTTCCGGCTCCGCAAACTGTTGCGAACAAAGCAGAAACGATGCTTGATGGGCGATGAACCTCGCCGCCCGTGATTCGTCCTTCCAGCCGGCCTATCTGGCGAAGCTCAATACCGAGCAGCGGCTTGCCGTCGAACATGGCGACGGCAAGATCGCCGGGCCGTTGCTGGTGATTGCCGGCGCCGGCTCCGGCAAGACCAACACGCTGGCGCACCGGGTCGCGCATCTGATCGTCAGGGGTGCTGACCCGCGGCGGATCCTTTTGATGACATTTTCGCGCCGTGCCGCAGACGAAATGGCCAAGCGGGTCGAGCGCATCGCCGGCGAGGTGCTGGGGCGCGATGCCTCGATGATTACCGATGCGCTGAGCTGGGCCGGCACGTTCCACGGCATCGGCGCAAGGCTGCTGCGCGATTACGCGCTGGAGATCGGTCTCGATCCGGCCTTCACCATCCACGACCGCGAGGATTCCGCCGACCTGATGAACCTCGCCCGCCACGAGTTGGGTTTTTCGAAGACCGAAGCCCGCTTCCCGACCAAGGGCACCTGCCTTGCGATCTATTCGCGCGCCGTCAACGCACAGGCGCCGCTTGGCGAGGTGCTGGGTTCGGTGTTCCCGTGGTGCGCCGGCTGGGCCGAACAGCTGAAGCAATTATTCGCCAGATATGTCGAGGCCAAGCAGGCGCAGAATGTGCTCGATTACGACGATCTGCTGCTCTACTGGGCGCAGATGGCCGGCGAGCCGGAAATCGCCGCGCATCTGGGTGCGCGTTTCGATCATGTGCTGGTCGATGAATACCAGGACACCAACCGACTGCAGGCATCGATCCTGACGGCGCTCAAGCCCGACGGATCGGGGCTGACGGTGGTCGGCGACGACGCGCAGTCGATCTATTCGTTCCGCGCCGCGGAAGTGCGTAATATCCTGGATTTTCCCAATCAGTTCGCGCAGCCGGCGGAAGTCGTCATGCTGGAGCGCAACTACCGCTCGACCGAGACGATCCTGGCGGCCGCCAATGCGGTAATCGGCGAAGCGTCGGAACGTTTCACCAAAAATCTCTGGACCGAGCGCAAATCGGCGGAAAAGCCGAAGCTGGTGAGCGTGCGCGACGAGACCGAGCAGGCGAGCTATGTCTGCCAGGCGATACTCACCGAGCGCGAGGCCGGCACCGTTCTCAAAGCCCAGGCGGTGCTGTTTCGAGCCTCGCACCATAGCGGCCCGCTGGAGATCGAGCTGACGCGCCGCAACATCCCCTTCGTCAAGTTCGGCGGGCTGAAATTTCTCGATGCAGCTCACGTCAAGGACTTGCTGGCCGTACTGCGCTTTGCCGAAAACCCGCGCGACCGCGTCGCCGGCTTTCGCGTGCTGCAACTTCTGCCGGGCATCGGCCCTTCGGCCGCCAATGCGATCGTCGAGACCATGGCGACGTCGCTCGACGAGACAATGGGGCTTGTCCGCTATCGGCCGCCGCAGCGTGCCGCCGACGACTGGCCGGGCTTTGTCGCGCTCTATTGCGGCCTGCGCGCCGGCGCGCAAAAATGGCCGGCCGACCTCGAGCAGGTCAGGCTCTGGTACGAGCCGCATCTGGAACGCATCCACGAGGATGCAACGACGCGCCGGGCCGATCTCCTGCAGCTCGAGCAGATCGCTTTCGGCTATGCGTCGCGCGAGCGCTTCCTCACCGAGCTGACACTCGATCCGCCTGACGCGACCAGCGACGAGGCTGGCCCGCCGCACCGCGACGAGGATTATCTGATCCTGTCGACGATCCATTCGGCCAAGGGCCAGGAGTGGAAGAACGTCTTCGTGCTCAACACCGTCGACGGCTGCATCCCGATCGATCTCGGCGTCGGCAGCAAGGAGGACGTCGACGAGGAGCGGCGGCTGCTCTACGTGGCGATGACGCGGGCCAAGGACAGCCTGCACCTGGTCATGCCGCATCGCTTTTTCGTCCACGGCCAGGCGGCGCGCGGCGACCGCCATGTCTATGCCTCGCGCACGCGCTTCATCCCGCGCTCGATCTTAGGCGCCTTCGAACAGGTGGCTTGGGCCAGCGTCCGGGCCCCGGACGATCCGCGCCGCCAGCCGCAGGTGCGCGTCGACCTCGGCGCCCGCATGCGTGGCATGTGGAAATAGGCATCCGCCTCACCGCTGGCGCTGCTCTCCCGGCGACCGCTCCCGGAGCCAGCGAAAAAACAATCGCGGCAACATGGAACCTCGCGCCGTGACCCGCGTTTCTGCCCGACCCCCAGACCGGAGAACGGCGTCCGCCGTGACCTCCGCCCATTCGAGAGGCCAGAATGCACGACAGGACGTTTTCCACTCCGGTTGCCCTAACCGTTGGCGCCGGCTACAAGCGTACGATCGCTTCGTTCTCCGAGATGCACGAATTCCTGACCGAGTTCCCACCTTCGCGCCGGCGGCTGAGCTATGGCGCCGCGGTAAAGGCCTGCGAGGCGGCACGTGCCGGCGATATCTCGGCCGAAGCGGCACGCGACGCCCTGATCACCTTCGCCGCGACGGCAGGCATCCTCTGGCCGGCCGCCCAGCCGGCGGTCTCGGTCAAGCCGGTCGCCCGGGGCCTCGGCGGCTACGCCGCCTGACCGAAACGACCATCAATGGACCGTCATCGGGCCGCCGCCCGGCGGGTCGCCCGTTGCCGCGGGTTCGAAACTGACCTGATCGCGGCCGTTCGATTTGGCCTTGTAAAGGTGCTTGTCCGCCACCACGAACATCTCGGCGTAGGTGGTCGGCCCGCTGAAGGCGACGCCGCCGATGCTGACCGAGAGAGGACAGGGCCGGCCGCCAGGCGAGAACTCCGCCTCACGGACGCGTCGGCGAATTGTCTCCGCCACCAGCCAGGACTGCGAAGGATCTGCGCCGGGAAGGAAAACCGCAAATTCCTCGCCGCCGATCCGGCCGACGATATCGGCGCCGCGTAGCTGGCCCTGGATTGTCTTGGCGATCAGCTTGAGCGCCTGGTCTCCGCAGTCGTGGCCGAGGCGGTCGTTGACGGATTTGAAATGGTCGGCATCGACGATCAGCAAGGCGCCGGCATTAACGACAGAATGGCTGCGGGCCTGTTCGAGATAGGCCTCGACGAGCATGGAAAACGCACCCCGGTTGAACACCGCCGTCAGGCTGTCGGTCGCCGCGACGACGGCCAGTGCCTTCTGCGCGATCGCCAGCTGGCGCATTTTCCACATCAGGAAAAAGAAGAACGAGCTGGCCAGGATAAGCGGCAGCAGCAGGTCGGTCAGCTGCGCCCGCCACAGCGCTTCCGGCGACAAATATGGGAAATTGAAGGAATCGACGAGGAATGCGGCTGCAATGCAGACCGCCGTACCCGCGACGGTAACCGCCACGACCCTGCCCCAGCTCGTCGGGGACAAATCGATCTGCATGCTTTTGCTCCTGCTTCAGCCGGCTACCTTGAAGCAACAGCACAAACGAAGTCCTAAGACTTTGCTTTCAATTCGATCGCAGTCGCGAACCAGCCGTCGAGATGGCGGCCAGATAGAAGATCGGTCCTAAATCAGCTGCCTTCTGATGCTCATCCGCGTCACCGCGGTCACAAGAATGGCGCCGATCATGAAATAGATGGTCGCGACAATGTCGCCCTGGTGGAAATAATAACCGGAGTTGAGAAGCGCCAAGACCACGGCGAAGAACGCCACAAGGCGCAAGGGTTCATTGGGCATGCGTGCCAATTCTCGCTGTTGCTGCTGAATGCTGCTGGAGCGGCCGCCCTCACGACCGTCCGCTCCATAAAATGTTTTGGCGCGTTTTGCAATCTCGGCGGATCGTCCTCTATCCACCGTCCGCTTCACCAGCCGCCCCAGGTTCAGGCGAAAGCCCTGCCCTCCTCGCTGCGCTGGAACATCGTCAGGTCCAGTCCGAGGCTTGGCTTGCCCAGAATGGTCAGGATCGCATGTGCCTGGCCGCGGTGGTGGGTCTGGTGGTTGAAGAAGTGGTCGAGCGCCGGCGCCAGCCGCTGGGAGACGGTGCGCATATCCGAGACGGTCATGTAGGAGAAGCGGCCCGACAGCGCCTTGTCGCTCAGGCCGTCGACCCAGTCGATGATCCGTTTGTCCTCGGCCTCGCGCGCCAGCCGCAAGCCTGGCACGGCGCGGTGCAAGATCGTGTCGAGCCTTGCCGGCGCGTCGCCCTCGCCGGTGAAGCGTTTCATCCAGATACGGTCGGCTGCCAGGAGATGGTTGAGCGTTCCCATCATCGAACCGAAGAAGACGCCGACATTGCGGTCGAACTCTTCCTCGTCGAGATCGGCGGCGGCATCGTAGATGCGGCCGTTGGCCCATTGATTGTAGGCCGCAAACATCCTGAAATGCTGTTTCATTCTTCTCTCGACCTGCGGGACCCTGTTTCGCGCGGGTCTGTTTCGGCCATAGTTAGACTGCAAGGACGCTGCCGCCAATGACCATTCTGCTCTACGACCTTGTTGGACGCGACGCCGCTCGCCCATTCAGCCCACATTGCTGGAAGGCGGCGATGGCGCTGGCCCACAAGGGACTCGACATCGCCAGCGTGCCGACCCGTTTCCTCGAAGTGCCGAAGGTGGAAGGCGGCGTCTCGAAGCTCGTTCCGGTGATCCGCGACGGCGAGACGGTGGTCGCCGATTCCTTCGCCATCGCGCTCTATCTCGAGGAGACCTATCCCGAGCGGCCGACATTGTTTTCCGGCGACGGCGGTAAGGCGACGGCGCGCTTCATCGAACGCTGGTCGCAGCTGACCATCCATCCCTACGTCACCACCGCGGCGCTACTGGACCTGCATGCCATGCAGGACGAAGCGAACGCCGCCTATTTCCGGCAGAACCGCGAGCAGCGCTTCGGCAGGTGCCTGGAGGCGGTTTACGCCACCCGCGACGCCGGGCTCGCCGGCTTCCGCGCCTCGCTGGAGCCACTCCGCTCGATGCTCGGCTATCAGCCCTTCATTGGCGGCCCGTCGCCGCTATTTGCCGATTACATCGTTTTCGGCGCGCTGCAATGGGCGCGCATCGCCACGCCCTACCGGCTGCTCGACGACAGCGATGTCGTGGCTCAATGGTTCGAACGATGCCTCGATCTGCATGGCGGCCTCGGCCGCACGGTCGCGCCGGCAGCGATCGCCCCGCTCGCAAGTTGAGCTCGGCAGCTTCATCGGCAACGCCACATTCTGTTCTTGCTTTGTGCCGGCAGCTATGCTACTAATTTCGGTATGGTGCTGATTCGTACCGACGACCCGCCCGGCTTGCCGAGGCGGGTTTTGTTTGCCGATCAAGGTTCAACGGCGTAGATGACGGCAACGTCGCCCGGCCTCGGCTAAAGCGCGTCGCGTTCGACCGGCCTCATGTGACGCGCTTTAGGTTCTTGTTTTGATGCATGTCGTTACCGCAAAACCGCTGCACACCTTTGCGCGGCATGCACTTGTTTGTCGTTGCCGCAAAACCGCTGCACACTTTTGCGCGACATGCATTAGAATTCCCGCCCGGCGAAATGCGACAACGCGGGTAGACGAAGTGTCGCTTGAGGCGCCGCATCACTGCCCGGATCGAAGCAAACAAGACGAAAAACCGGCGAACCGGGCAACCACAACAGAGGCAGCGCGCCATGACCGCAAACCCAGAGTTCCCGGCCGATTTTCGCGCCGGGCTTGCCAAGCTCTTCCTGTGGCGGCGCGACGTCAGGCGGTTCAAGCCGACGCCGCTCCCGGAAGGGGCGCTGGAGCGGCTGCTCGAGCTTGCCAGCGCCGCGCCGTCCGTCGGGCTGAGCCAACCTTGGCGCTTCGTCATCGTCGAGAGCGAAACATGCCGCGCCGCCGTCAGGGCATGCTTCGAGCGCTGCAACGCGGAGGCACTCGCAAATTTTTGCGGTGAACGCGCCGCGCTGTATGGGCGCCTGAAACTTGCCGGCCTGAACGAGGCGCCCTGCCAGCTTGCGGTTTTCGCCGACCGCGCAACCGAGCAAGGGCATGGGCTTGGCCGCCAGACCATGCCAGCCACCATAGACTATTCCGCTGTCATGGCGGTCCACACGATGTGGCTGGCGGCGCGCGCCGAGGGAATAGGCATGGGCTGGGTCTCGATCCTCGACCCGGCCGAGATGGCGACGATCCTGGACGTGCCGCCGGAGTGGACACTGATCGGTTACTTCTGCATCGGCTACCCCAGCGAGAACCACAGCGTGCCGGAACTGGAACGGGAAGGCTGGGAAACGCGGCGGCCGTCTATCGTGACAAGGCGGTAGTGGAATGGCAGCGCTGCCATCCTCCTTGCGGGGAAGAATGACTCCTCCCCAGCAGGGCTGTGGATATCATGGATGGTTCGCCGATCGTCAGCATGCCAGCAAGACACCATGGCAAAGCCGGTCGTGAAGGCCTTGACCTGAGGAAGTGCATAGAATGTTTCGCTACGACATGCAGGCCGAGATCTGGGTCTATCCGGGCAAGGGCGGCTGGCATTTCGTGACCCTGCCGCCGGAGCTTGGAGCCCGGATCAAGACGGCGATGGTTGGGATGGCAAGGCCCTGGGGCTCGCTTGGCGTGGAGGCCGTCATCGGCCAGACCAGATGGCGGACATCGCTGTTTCCCGACAAGAAATCCGGCAGCCTGCTCTTGCCGATCAAGACCGCGGTGCGGGTCCGCGAAGGCCTCGGGGCTGGCGACACGGCCAACCTGACGATCGAGATGCAGTTATGACGACGTCGGGTCAGGCTGACGACGACGCGCTATAGGGCGGCCAGTCGGTCGGATCCAAAGTGGGTACCGGTTGTCGGAAAATCCGATCTCAACAAAAAGATGAGCAGCGGCATGGTTCGACTTGAAAGTCCGCCGCCCCAGCGCAGAAATGCGCGCTGCGCCGGCCTCCCCTTGGCAAGGCGGCGGGCGGCTTGTATAGAGCCCGCCACCCTCAATTCCACTCTCCATCACAAGGACGACCCCATGGCGCTCGAACGCACCTTTTCCATGATCAAGCCGGACGCGACCCGTCGCAATCTCACCGGCGCTATCACCAAGATACTGGAAGATGCCGGCCTGCGCGTCGTCGCTTCGCGCCGGGTGTGGATGAGCCGCCGCGAGGCGGAAGGTTTCTATGCCGTGCACAAGGAACGTCCGTTCTTCGGCGAGCTGGTCGAATCCATGTCGTCGGGCCCGACAGTCGTGCAGGTACTGGAAGGCGAGAACGCCATTGCCAAGAACCGCGAAGTGATGGGCGCCACCAATCCGGCAAGCGCCGCCGAAGGCACGATCCGCAAGCTGCACGCACTGTCGATCGGCGAGAACTCCGTGCACGGTTCCGATGCGCCGGAAACCGCCGCGCAAGAGATCAAATACTGGTTCTCGGATACCGAGATCGTCGGCTAAGCCCGGCATCCGAACCCCATCAAAAAAGGCCGGCGCAACGCCGGCCTTTTTCGCCAAAGCCCGTCGCGTTCGACCGGTCTCATGCGATGCGCTTCAGGTTCTTGTTTTGGTGCATGTCGGTATCGCAAAACCGCTGCACGCTGCTGCGCGACATGCAGTAGCGGACATTTTCAGCTTCAGGCTCCTCGACGGGTCACCGGTGCGTTAAGCTCGGAGGGCGGATCAAACGCCGTCCCGACAATGAGGATTTTGGGGAGCCGACAAGGCCATGACCAGCGCCATTCCCGGCTTCTTCCAGGGCACCGAAATGCCAACCAGCGGCTGGTGGGAATCGCTGTGGCCCGAGCCCGCCAGCGTCCTGGCGGCAGTAGGCATGAAGCCCGGCACGGACGTGGTCGATCTCTGCTGCGGCGACGGCTGGTTCACGCTGCCAATCGCCAGGGTCGCCCGTCATGTAATCGCCATCGACATCGATGCCGATCTGCTCGAAGTCGCAAGGCGGCGGTTGGCCAAAGGCGGCGCGGGCAATTGCGAGTTTGTGGCGGGCGACGCCTATGAGCTTGCCGGGCTGGTGCCTCAGACCGTCGACTTCGTTTTCATGGCCAACGCTTTCCATGGCGTTCCGGACCGGCCGCGCCTTGCCCGCGCCGTGCGCGCGACGCTTGGCCCTGCCGGTCGTTTTGCCATCGTCAACTGGCACCAGTATCCGCGCGAGCAAACCACGGTCCTGGGCGAGCCGCGCGGGCCAAAGACCGAGCTGAGGCTGTCGCCCGAACAGACCACCGCGTCGGTGGAAGCGAGCGGGTTCAAGCTCGCCGAGCTGGTTGATGTGCCGCCCTATCACTATGGCGCGGTATTCAAACTCGCGACGAATTGAGAAATATCGCGTGAGATGCGGCATCGTCGCCTGATACATGTCGCCCGCCGCCCCCTAGCGGCGGGTTCTGTCAGTCTATTTCGCCTGGCGTTCCTTCACGTTCGCATGTTCATTCGCCGCCTCCGTGTCGGTGGACGGGGTCTTGGTCTCTTCACCTGAAAACGGGCTGCCCTGCCCCGGTGCGAGATCGCCGCTATGGCCGGCCTTGTTGGTCTGGAACGGTTGGCTGTCCGCTTTGAGACCGTGGTCAAGAGCATTGACAAGATGGTCGTCCGCCTTGGCAAGGCCGGTAAAGGCAAGGAGCGATGCACCGGTGGCGGCAAGGATAAGCGTGTGCGTTTTCATGTCTGGACTCCTTTGAGTTAAGGCCAGAACGAGCCGCAGCCATTCTGGCGGCTTCAACGAAGGGACAAACGTCCCTTTTGCCTTACCCGCCATTTTATGTGGAACTAACGCGCCCTCTGCCCGGCCTATTCCCGCTGAAACACATCGTGATCGACATGCGGCTGCCGCGCGGGCCAATCGGCGCGGACTAAGCGCTAGCTCGCGGCATTGAAGCGCAGGATGTCGCGGCCATCTTTGTCGGCGATGACAAGCTTGCCGGCGTCGACGTGGTAGGATGCTGCTTTGGCCAGCGCCTCGAACAGCGCCTTTTCCTCGGCCATGACCTGAGGCGCGCAGGCCTTAAAGGTCGAGCCGATGTCGCTGATTGCGATCGTCGATCCGTTTATCCTGGCGGTGGCGAAATAGACGTTGCAAGGGCCGCTGCCGCCGGCCTTGCCGGCTTCGCTGATGCGGAATGTCGCCCGCGGCTCGGCAATCACGCCGATGCCGTCGATATATTCGACCAGCCAGCTTTGGCCGAACACGGAAGGTGCCGCCGGCTCGTCGCCCGGCGCCGCCATTTTCAGCATGATGGTCTGTGGCGCGTCGCTGAGCGGGTCGACCTGATGGCGCGTATCGGCGACGAATAGCAGCCGGTCATCGACAGTGATGCGCGCCTGCAGCGCGTAGGTCATATCAGGCCGGATCACCCGCGGGTCGAAGCTGATCTCGAACTTGATCGGCACCTGGCCGGCCGGCACCACCTTGCGCTCGCCGATGATTGCTGCCGGCGCGTCGGCCAGCGACACGTCTGCAAGCTGCACGGAAAGCACGGCATTGGGCGGCAGCGCGATGCGCTCGCGATACATCACCTCGCCCTTGAGGGTCTTTTCGGCAGCCACGGAACGATCCGGAACGGCAAGTATGCCAACGGCCAGCGGCACCAGTCCGAAGATGAAGAACTCGGCGATCCTGTCCAGCATGATCCTGCTCCCCTTCCGGCAAGGGTTTCGCAGGATTGCGGTCAATGAATGGCCGGCGGCCTATGGGCATGGCTGTCCCAGGAATTTATTTGGACGGCGGGCGCTTCCAGCGGCCCGCCGCCTTGTCGTCGGCCTTCTTGGCCGCTCCGCAAACTCTGTTCAGTCCACGCTCAGCCAAGCCTCAGACGATCACGAATTCGTGTTCCCAACAGAGGTAACACGGCGGGCGTCCGGACCGAACTGACCAATGCACACTGAGGAGAGTGCGCCTGAAACCCAACCGGAGGTGAAATCATGTCAACGAGATCAACCGTGAGCGCGGCCTTACTGGCCAGCGCCGTTGCCACGGCTCTTGCTTCTTTTGCGACGGCCGCGCCGCTGACCGAGGCACAGGTCAAGGCAGCGATGGATGCTGGCAAGGAGAAGTGCTTTGGCGTCGCCTTGAAGGGACAGAATGACTGCAAGGCAGGCCCGGGGACCACCTGCCAAGGCACCTCGACCGTCGACTACCAAGGCAACGCCTGGAAGTTCGTCGACGGCGGCACCTGCACGACGATGGACCTGCCCGGCGGCCGCAAGGGCTCACCCACCGAGCTGACTCGCGACGTCCCGTCGTAAGCGATGCACCATGCCGGAAAGCGGCGATGACGATGAACGAACCGACTCGTCCAGCATCCCGCACGTCGAAGACCTCGCGCTTTCCGGCGCACCCGGTCGCCGGCCTTGCCGGCACCAGTTTCAAGCATGAGCATCTATCCGCAATCCTCGGCGACGGCCCCGTAAGCGGCTTCTTCGAGGTTCATGCGGAAAACTACATGGGCGCCGGCGGCGCGCCGCACGACGCGCTCGCCCGCATCCGCCGCAATTATCCCGTCTCGCTGCATGGCGTCTGCATGTCGATCGGCGGCCCGCAGCCGCTCGACAAGGTGCATCTCGGTCGTTTCAAGGCGCTGGTCGACCGCTACGAGCCGGCGCTCGTTTCAGAGCATCTCGCCTGGTCGACCCACGACACCACCTATTATAACGACCTGCTTCCCCTGCCCTACACGCCGGCAACGGTTTCGCGCGTGGCGGATCACATCGATGAGCTCCAGGGCGCGATCGGCCGCCTGATCCTGCTCGAGAATCCTTCGACCTATGTGCTTTTTCCGGAATCGACGATGAGTGAGACGGATTTCATCCGCGAGCTGGTTCGGCGTAGCGGCTGCGGCCTGCTGCTCGATGTCAACAACGTCTTCGTTTCGGCCACCAATCACGGCTATTCGGCACGTTCTTATCTCGCGGACTTCCCGCTCGAACATGTCGGCGAAATCCATCTGGCCGGGCACGCCAGGCAGGAGGACGACGAGGGCGACCTGCTGCTCATCGACAGCCATGACGGCCCGGTTGCCGACGCGGTCTGGAAGCTCTTCGATATCGTCATCGGCCGATGCGGGCCACTGCCGACGCTAATCGAATGGGACAGCGACATTCCCGAGTGGCCGGTGCTCAAGGCGGAAGCCGCCGCCGCCCAGGCCATCCTCGACCGTCATGCCGACGACTATTTCGGAAAAGCCCATGCCGCAGGATGAGCTCCAGTCGGGCGATCTCGGCCGCCGGTTTGACTATGCCGCGGCATTCACCGCCGGTTTGCTCGATCCTGACCGTGCCCCGCCTGACTCTGTTTCGGGGCCGAACGGGAAGGCTGCGATCAAGCGATATGCCGTCTACCGCAACAACGTCACGGTCAGCCTGATCGATGCGCTGGCCGCCAGCTTTCCAGCGACGCTGCGCATCACCGGCCCGGATTTCTTTCGCGCGATGGCGCGCTTTCACATCCGCGAAACGCCACCCACCTCGCCGCTTCTATTCGAATATGGCCGCGACTTTCCCGATTTCATCGAGCGCTACGAACACGCGCAGTCGATGCCGTGGCTGGCCGACGTGGCGCGCATCGAGCGGGCCTGGCTCGATGCCTATCATGCCGCCGACGCGAAGGCGCTGTCGGCTGAGGCACTGGCGTCGATCCCTCGCGAGAGGCTTGCCGACACCGTGCTGCGGCCGCATCCGGCGACGCGGATCGCGCGCTCCCGGTTCCCGGCAGTCACAGTCTTCGCGGCAAACCGGAACGACGGTCCTGTTGGGCCGATCCGGGCAACGGGCGCTGAAGATGCGCTGGTCACGCGGCCCGGCCTAGAGGTCTTCGTCCGCCACCTACCACCCGGCGGCGCAATATTTATCTCGCATCTGGTCGCGGGCGAGTCGCTCGGCGCCGCGGCCGCGGCGGCGTTTGCGGAGAGTGCCGAATTCGAGCTTTCCGCCAACATTGCCGGCGTGCTGGAAGCGGGAGCCTTCACGACTGCACATCAGGAAAGGTGACCACGATGAGCGATAGGCAGAACGCGAGCACCGAACCGCGAGGGTTCGCCGCTCTCGTCGAAAGGCTAAATGCCGCCCTGCGCACGATCGCGACGCCATCGCTGACGCAGCTTGTCCTGCGCTGCGCCCTCGCTGTCCCGTTCTGGCGGTCCGGCGTCAACAAATGGGACGGTTTTCTACAGTTGAACGATGTCGCAGTGCTGCTTTTCAGCTCGGAACTCAAATTGCATCTGCCGGGCGGTCCTTATGATTTTCCGGCACCTGCGCTGGTGGCGTTCGCTTCAGGGTCAGCGGAGCTCGTGTTGCCAGTTCTCCTTGTTATCGGCCTGGCGACGCGACTGGCGGCATTCGGGTTGCTGCTGATGACGCTGGTCATCGAGTTCACCGTGCCGGACGGCTGGCCGCTGCACATTACCTGGGCGGCGATGGCGCTTGGCATCATGGCCTGGGGACCCGGCCGGATTTCGCTCGATCATCTGATCGGCACTGACAAAGGTTGAGGGCTCGCGGAAGCCTGGTCAGTCTCGCTTCCAGCGGCTCGCCGCCTTGTCGTCGGCCTCCTTGGCGTCGACCCAGCCGCCTTCGGAACCGTCGCTATGGTGTTCCTTTTTCCAGAACGGCGCCCGTGATTTCAAATAATCCATCAGGAAATTCGCGGCGTCGAACGCCGCCTGCCGGTGGGCGGAAGCGGACACCACCAGCACGATGTTTTCGCCCGGCGCGATCTTGCCGTGGCGATGGATGACGGTGAGCCCCTGCAGCGGCCAGCGCTCGATTGCCTCGCCGGCGATGCGGGATATCTCGGCTTCGGCCATTCCGGGATAATGTTCGAGCTCGAGCGCGGAGAGCCTGCCTTGCTCGTCGCGGCAAAGGCCGGAGAAGGTCACCACAGCGCCGATGTCGTTGCGACCCCTGGTCAGCCTGGCGATCTCGGCGGCGACGTCGAAATCCTCCGCCTGGATGCGCACGACAGGCACCACCGCGGACATGGTTCAGCCACCGGTCATCGGCGGGAACAGCGCGATCTCGCGCGCGCCGGCGATCTTTTCGCGGTGCTCGACATGTTCCTGGTTGATGGCGACGCGGATCACGTCAGGATATTGCAGCGCGTGCTCGTATTCCTCGCCGCGCGATTTCAGCCAGCGCAACAGGTCGGCGACCGTTTCGATGGCGGCCGGCAACTCGACGTCTTCTTCCGGTCTGCCGATCCGCTCGCGCACCCAGGCGAAATAAATGAGCTTCGTCGACATGCTACTCGTCCATGATGTGCTTGAGGCCGGCGCGGAAATAGTCGTAGCCAGTGTAGAGCGTCACCAGGGCGGCGATCCACAGCAGCACCAGCCCGGTCTGGGTGGTCAGCGGAAAGAGCTTGTCGCCGGCCGGGCCCGCAAGCAGGAAGGCGATGGCGATCATCTGGATGGTGGTCTTCCATTTGGCGAGCTGCGTCACCGGCACCGAGACCTTCAAAGCCGCCAGATATTCGCGCAGGCCCGAGACCAGGATCTCGCGGCACAGGATGATGATCGCCGCCCACAGCGACCAGCCGGCGATGCCGGCATGGCGGTCGGTGTCGGCGGCAAGCAGCAGCAGGCAAGTGGCGACCAGCAGCTTGTCGGCGATCGGGTCGAGCATCTTGCCGATGTTAGAGGTCTGCTGCCAGGCGCGCGCCAGATAGCCGTCGAAGTAATCGGTGATCGAGGCGAGCAGGAAAATGATGAGCGCCGACCAGCGCGCGAAGTCGCTCGATTTCAGATGCCCCTCCAGGAAGAAGCACAGCACCACCAGCGGCACCGCCAGGATGCGGGCGTAAGTGAGCATGTTGGGCAGGTTGAACGCGCGCTGGGACATGTTTTGGGAACTCTTTCTGCCTGCTTAGTCAAATCAGAAGCGAATGTGGGGGGTCAACAGGCCAGAATCGATTAGCCAGCCGAAATATCGGCAATAAGTCTTAGCTCTCGTGAAAATGATTGTAGACCAATTTCGCCACCTGTTCGGAAATGCCGTCGACCTTGACCAAGTCCTCGACGGCGGCACGGCTGACCGCCTTGGCCGTACCGAAATGCATCAGCAGCGCGCGCTTGCGGCCCGGGCCGATGCCGCTGATCTCGTCGAGCGGGCTCTTCACCATCTCCTTCTTGCGGCGGGCGCGGTGCGAACCGATGGCGAAGCGATGGACCTCGTCGCGCAGCCGCTGGACGAAATAGAGCACCGGATCGCGAACGGGCAGCGAGAATGGGGCCCTGCCCTTGACGAAGAAGCGTTCGCGGCCGGCATCGCGGTCCTGACCCTTGGCGATACCGATGGCGACAACGCGATCCTCGATGCCGAGATCGGCGAGGATCTTGCGCACCGCCGTCATCTGGCCCTGGCCGCCGTCGATGAGGATGACGTCGGGCCAGGCGGGGAAGCCGCCCGCGTCCTCGATATCGTCGCCCGGTTCGGTAGGGCTCGCCTCGCCCGCGCCCTCGGTTTGCGGGGCATCGCCATGTTCCTTCAACAGCCGCGAGAAGCGCCGCTGCATCACCTCGCGCATCATGCCGAAATCGTCGCCCGGCGTGATCTCGGTCGAGCGGATGTTGAACTTTCGATACTGGTTCTTCACAAACCCTTCCGGCCCGGCGACGACCATGGCGCCGACGGCGTTGGTTCCCATGATGTGCGAGTTGTCATAGACCTCGATGCGCACCGGCGGCTTTTCCAGGCCGAAGGTCTCGGCAAAGCCAGTGAGCAGCCGCGCCTGAGTTGAGGTTTCGGCCAGCCGCCGGCCGAGCGCTTCGCGCGAATTCTGCAGCGCATTGTCGGTCAGGTCCTTTTTCTCGCCGCGCTGCGGCACCGAGATCGACACCTTGCGGCCGGCCCGGGTGGAGAGCGCCTCCGCCAGCAATTCCTGGTCCTCGACGCCATGCGACAACAGGATGGTGCGCGGCGTCGGCTTGTCGTCGTAGAACTGCGCCAGGAACGATCCCAGCACCTCGCCGGCTTCGAGCGCCGGATCGGCCTTGGGAAAATAGGCGCGGTTGCCCCAGTTCTGGCCGGTGCGGAAGAAGAACACCTGGATGCAGACCTGGCCGCCCTCCTGATGGATGGCGAAGACATCGGCCTCGTCGACGGTCTGCGGATTGATGCCTTGATGGCTCTGCACATGCGACAGCGCCGCCAGCCGGTCGCGATAAATGGCGGCGCGTTCGAAATCGAGGTTCTCCGAAGCCTGCTGCATGGCGGCGGAGATCTCCGTCTTCACCTTCTGGCTGCGGCCGGAAAGGAAATCCTTCGCCTCGGCGACAAGCCTTGCATAATCGCCATGCGAGATTTCGCCGGTGCATGGGCCGGCGCAGCGCTTGATCTGGAACAAAAGGCAAGGCCGGGTGCGGTTCTCGTAGAAGGAGTCGGTGCAGCTCCTGAGCAGGAAGGCGCGCTGCAGCGAGTTGATGGTACGGCCGACGGCGCCGGCCGAGGCGAACGGGCCGAAATAGTCTCCCTTGCGTGAGCGCGCGCCGCGATGCTTGTAGATACCGGGCGAGACATGATCGCCGGTCAACAGGATATAGGGGAACGACTTGTCGTCGCGCATCAGCACGTTGAAGCGTGGCCGCAAGCGCTTGATGAGGTTGGCTTCAAGCAGCAGCGCTTCGATCTCGGTGCGGGTGACGACGAACTCCATCGTCGACGTCTCGCGCACCATGCGGCCGATGCGGCTGGTGTGGAACCGGCCTTGCGCGTAGCTGGTGACCCGCTTCTTCAGGCTGCGTGCCTTGCCGACATAGAGCACGTCGCCGTTGGCATTCATCATGCGGTAGACGCCGGGCGCATTGGGCAGCCGCTTGACCAGCGTCTGGATCACCTCGGCGCCGACCATGCCGTCGGCGTCGCCGGCATGCGGGGTCCAGTCGATGGCGGTGAAGGTGACGTCCGGACCGCCGGCCGCAGGCTCGACGACCTCTTCGGCCGCCTCGTCCTCGAGGTCGATTTCGGGCGGCAGGTCGTCGGCGCCACCGCGCGTTTTTTGTTTCTGGTCCATGGGGCTCATTCCGCCATGCCTGTCACATCGGGCGTCTGCCATGCAAGGTGCTGGCCGCCGTCAAGCGCAATCATCTGGCCGGTGACCGAGCGTGCCGCCCACAGATAACGGATGGTGGCACCGAATTCCGGCAATTCCGGGCCGCGTTTCAGGATCAGCCCGGCAATCTGGGCATCGAAATCGCTGTCGTGCTGGCGCGTGTTCTTCAAGGTCGGGCCAGGACCAATAGCGTTGACGCGGATGCGGGGACCGAGCGCCTGCGCCATCATCTCGGTCGACGCCCACAATGTCGACTTCGACAGCGCATAGGAAAAATAACGCGGCGTCGGGCGCCAGACGCGCTGGTCGATCATGTTGACGATCAGCCCCTCACTGTTCTGCGGCAAGGCCCGGGCGAAAGTCTGCGCCAACAGCGCCGGCGCCTTGACATGCACGGCGAAATGGCGATCCCAGGCCGGCCAGTCGAAATCCTCAACACTGTCGTGCTCGAACAGCGAGGCGTTGTTGACCAGCAGCGACACCGGCCCGAGCGCCGCCGCCGCGCGGCCGACTAGGTGGCCGACCGCGTTCAGGTCGGTCAGGTCGGCAGCAATCACTGCGGCCCGGCCATGTCGACCAAAATGACCACTGTTGATTTCGGCCGCCAGTGCCTCCGCCTCGGCCAGCGAGCGATTGCAGTGAATGGCGACGGCAAAACCATGCGCGGCAAGGTCCTCGACGATCGCCCTGCCGATCCGCTTCGCCCCGCCCGTCACCAGTGCCGTCGCGGCGACCTTGCTCATCTGTCAATCCTTAATCCGATGCCGATTCCGACCTGCCGGGATCGTGCCGGCAAATTATGGCCCGCCAGAGCGTTAAATCCCATTTCCACCTGGGGCAGGATTGTGGCAAAGTGGCTTGTGGGCGTTCTGGCTCGACCGGAATTCGTACCAGCCCGCCCGCAATATAGGGCGCTGAAGCCCTTACACCAAGCCGTGTGCAGTGCAGCACGGCGAACCTGCTGACATTGGCTGTTGCGAAGATGCAACGTCAAGGTTCTGCCTCATTCGTGCCTGGGAATGACCCAAGTTCAGGTTCGCTTCAGCCGCATTTCGACACGACATTTGGAACCGTTGAACGCCGGATCCGTTTCACCCCCCGGACGGGTTGAGGGCGCTCATAAACAACAAGCCTGTGTCCTGTGGCTTAAGGAGTAAAGAACAATGCAAGCCAATCTTAAATTTGCGCGACCGCTCGCGGTGGCGTTTGGGCTGTTCGCCCTCGGCGGAACCGCCTATGCCGCGGACGTGGTTCAGGAAGAGCCGCCGGCACCTGCCCCGATTGCAGAACTTCCGGTCGCATCCTGGGCCGGTCCCTATGCCGGTGTGAGCGTCGGCTACGGCTTCGCTGGCCACGCCAAAGCCAAAGACATTGGCGTCGACGTCGACACCAAGGGTTTCGTCGGCGGCGTCTTCGGCGGCTATAATTGGCAGCAGGAGAACTTCGTCTACGGTGCCGAAGCCGATATCGGCTACAACGGCGTCAAGGGCGACGATGCCGGCATCGAGGCCAAGGGTGGCTTCGAGGGCTCGCTGCGTGCCCGCCTCGGCTATGCCGTCAGCCCGGACATCCTGCTCTACGGCACCGCCGGTGGCGCGCTGAAGAACCAGAAGATTGAAGCTGCCGGCGTAAGCGACACCAACACGCAGTTCGGCTGGACAGCCGGCGTCGGTACCGACATCAAGATCACCGACAATGTGTTCGGCCGTGTCGAGTATCGTTACACGGACTTCGGCAGGAAGGACTTCGACGGTATCGGCAAAGTCAAGTCGACCGACAATCGCGTCACTTTCGGCGTCGGTATGAAGTTCTAAGTCGTCCAAGCCACGACACGAAAAAGCCGGGCCTCGCGCCCGGCTTTTTTTGTGGCACCGGTTGAGGCCGCCCGCCTTCAAGCCGGGATGGCGGGCTTCAGTTCCGGGAACTTCTCGTCGAAGCGTGCCGCCCAGCGCGTCAGCCGGCCGCGGCCCTTTTCCCATTTTCCGGCGAAGCGCAGCGAGAGATAGCCAAGGCAGGCGCGCAATGCGATTTGGCCTAAGGTGATTTTCTTCGGCAGCTTCGGCGGGTTGGCGTTGAGCAGATCGAGCGCGGCCGAAATCTTCGTCCACTGGCGCTCGAGCCAAGGCTGGTAGACCATCTCTTCCGGCCGCGTGCGCCGCTCATAGACCATCGACAGCGCGCAGTCGCAGATACCGTCGGCCAATGCCTCCAGCACCTCCGCCTCAAGGCGCTTGTCGGGATTGCGCGGAAACAATGCGTTCTTCGACATCCGGTTGAGATGCTGGGTGATGGCGCGGCTGTCGTGGACCGAGCGGCCGTCATCGAGCACCAGCACCGGGATCTTGCCGAGCGGATTGGCGCCGATCAGTTCGGCCGGCCTTTCCTCGGTCTTTATCGGCACGAGATCGACCGCGATGCCAGCATAAAGTGCTGCCATGCGCACTTTGGAACTGTAGGGGGAAGTAGACGCGTAGAGCAGTCTGGGCATTGTCGATTCCTGTTTGCCGGCTACAGCTCCATATGCCCCGTTGCACGCGCAAAAGGACGCCGTAGCATTGTGACTTCGCGCATAACCCTCACCGAAAACCGATTCCGACGGGGCTCGTGCGTGGGCACTGTTGACCGATCATGCAGGGTTCATCAACGGCCAGAGGCGGAAAACCGCGCCGCCAGAGTACAGCCATTGTCTCGACGTCAATCGCGATGCTATAAGCCGCAGTGCGGCGGCAGACGCGAGCGCGTCGGACAATCCAAATCCGAATTGGCTACCAACTCGGCCTTGCACCGAAGGTTGGCCTTTGGCAGCCACGAAAATCCCACCGGACTTCGCCGCATGGCGAAGTCCTGGGAGCTGCGAAAAGACGTCTTCCTCCCGCCTCTTTCTCGTCTGCCCGACCGTCAACCAAGAAGCGAGGCGCCTGTCCGGCATCCCGCCCTGACTGTCTTGAGTATTGTCCCCGACGGTAGCAGGGCGGCGACTACTTCTTGGCCTTCGCCTTTGCGGGCGCTGCCTTCGGCTTGGCCGCGGGCGCTGCTTTCTTCACTGCCGCAGAAGATTTCGCAGCGGCGGCCTTTGCCGGTGCTGCCTTCTTCACAGCTGGCTTCGCCGCGGCCTTTGCAGCCGGCTTCTTGGCCGGTGCCGCCTTTTTTGCCGGTGCAGCCTTGGCCGGTGCTGCCTTTGCCTTGGCAGGTGCAGCTTTCTTCACGGCCGGTTTTGCCGCGGCCTTGGCGGCCGGCTTTTTGGCCGGCGCTGCTTTTGCCTTAGGCGCGGCCTTCGCTTTGGCAGCGGGTGCCGCTTTCTTCACAGCAGTTGCGGCCTTTGCCGCGGCTGCTTTTGCTGGTGCTTTCTTTGCCGGTGCCTTGGATGCCGGCGCCTTGGATGACTGCTTAGCCATATCATGCCCCTTCCGTTGTGCCGACGGCCGTTATTGACCCGGCGCGCATTGCATATCTGACTCGCGGCTTGCTAGCCAGCGAAGCATTAGAATGATTTTTGCAGCTTAAGTTTCGGTTACGGCGAGCGCACGACCATTTTACCCGCGCAAAAACCGGCTGCGAATCTTTGTCTCCCGCAGTGAAGTTCTGCGACAGAAATTCTGGCCGCTCTATCTCGACCGGTCTTCTCGTCAAGCTCAGGACCTTTTCGACCAGCTTTGCGCTTCAACGTCCGACGCTCAGCGCGAACATTGTCCAGAACGAAGGCGGTCGCCCGCCTCGTCTTGTTTGAAAAGATAAACTACAGGTAAGTAGGAAGCAACGCGACGCGCACGCCGCTGCACTATCTTGCACGGCGCGATGAAAGTAAGCGGACAGCTCACATTTCTGAAGGACAGGATATCGTTCGATAGATCCGGTCGAGCCGACCGCGTGATCGAAAGCGCTTGGCCGTTCAGGTGCCGAGCGGCTCACGGCTCATCTGCAGCCGGCGCGAAGGCTCGGCCCTGTGGAGATGGACGGCGAAGGTATCCCATGGCGGCATGACGGAAATCTGTGCCAGGATGCGCCCCGCTTCACCGAGATGATAGCCGCCGTGCAGTACGACGTGGGTCAGCATTTCCTGTCGCGACATCAATGCCTTATCCCCGTCGGTGAACACGAAGGCGACGGACTCGGACAGCTGCCGCGACGAAACGGTTTCGAGATAATCGAGATACCAGCGATCGGTCGCTGCGACCGCGGCGCGAAGTTCGTCGAACGCCGGCGTGTCCTCAGTGGTGTCGGCGGAGTAGCCATGGCTTGCGTCTGTATCACGGCCTGCCGTTCCTTGCCGTGAACATGCGGGTCGAGACTCGCGAGCTTTTCCAGCAGTTCGTCATGGCCCAGGCCTGATAGGCAAACAGGCTGCGAAGCAGAGCGAGCGCACTCATGGTCGGTGTCCTTTTCCGGAAATGCGAGTATGTTGTTTATATTTTCAGGAGAATGAGAGGGCGTGTCTACTCGCATTGCAAAACCGCATCCGCGCATGCGCAAGCAGCCGCGCCAGGCGCGTTCCAGGGCAACCGTCGAGGCGATCATCGAGGCAGCGGCTCATGTTCTGAGCGGGCTGGGCTGGGCCGGCTTCACCACCAACAAAGTGGCCGAGACAGCAGGTGTAAGCATCGGCACGCTCTACCAGTATTTTCCCGACAAGCTCTCCCTGCTCGCAGCCGTCCGGCGCCGTCACTTCGATCATGTGCTGTCGGTCATTCGCGATTCGGCGGAAGACCAAAAGCCGCTCAGGACATTCGCGCAGGAGCTGGTGCGCGGCATGATCGCGGCACACAGCATTCACCCGACACTACACCAGGTGCTGCTCGACGAGGCGCCTGGCGATCGTGGCTCCAGGGCCGCCCATGCTTCGTTCCAGGCACAATACCTCAATCACTATGCGACTGCTGTCGCCAGTTATCGCAAGCCAAGGAAAGGCGCCGACACGGAGTCCGTGGCGCGGGTGCTGTCGTCAGCGATCGAAGGTGTGATCCACAACGCGGCACGCCGGAACATGCTCGCCGCGCCGGAGCTGCAAAAGCAACTCGTCGAACTGATCTGCGCCTATCTATCGGGAGCGGGCCGTACCGGTCGATAGCGCATGGCACGGCGAAAATCGGGATTTCTGTGTGTCGTTCAAACCCGGCTTGTGAGGTGCGGCAGGGACGATGCCAACAATGCCGCACCTGATGCGGTCAAGAGTGTGAGGACGATCTTTCGAAAAGTCGCCTCGCCGATGCCGATGTAGAGTCTCGCGCCAAGGAGTGTCGGTATCAACATCGCCGGCGCGACGACGGCAAACATCGGCAGCATTTCGAGCTTGATCTTTCCGGCCGCAAGATAGGCGGCCATCGTCATGGAGAGGGTCACAAGGTTGAAATTCTGGATGACAATACGCTGCCTGTCCTTTTCCCATTGGCGCAGCACGCACCACAGCGTTGGAACCGGGCCGGTGAAGCCGCCAAGTCCACCCATGATGCCGCCGACCAGACCTATTGCACCGTCTGCAACAGGACCCCCGACCGTGATGGGAGGGAGGCGACGCGCAAAGAGCATCAAGGGACACCAAACGACCAGCAGCGCGCCGAAGACAAGCTTGAACAACTGCACATCCAGCAAGGGCAGGATGGCGACACCGACCGGAATCCCTATGGTCCCGCCGATCAGGAAGGGCAGCAGAAGCCTGAGATCGAAACCCCGGCGGACGGTGACGGCAGCGATGATCTGACCGGTGAGCGCCCCAAAGACCGCCATGGCAGCAGCCAGTTGGGGTTCCACGGTCCAAACCCAAATCGACATGGCAACCAGGCTGAAAGCGAACCCGGAAAGCCCCTGGACGAAGCCAGCAACGACCGCGCCGAGAGCAACAGTATAAACAAGCAAATCCATGTGGTGCTGTTTCCCCGCAAACTCGTGACAGCAGATCGCGCATCCCGCGAATGCTGCGCCGCATGGAAACGGTGACGGTCGATCAGGTGGCCGGTGCTAAAAAGTCGGAATCAGCGAGTGCGCGATCAGCGCAGGACGCGGCAGCGGCCGTTGTAGACCATCCAGCGGTCGAAGCCCGACACGCAGAATTCGACATTGTCGCCGATCGACGCAAAGCCCTGGCCTTCCTCGATCAGGTACCAGATGGTGCGGGCGCGGCCATCGGAGAGGCTGACGGTGGCTCCGCAATAACGGCGACCGATCGGCCAGATGTCGTCGGCCGGCAGATAGCGATGCTGGTGGATGCGCTGGAAGTCGACGATCTGCACATCCGGCAAATGCGGCACGTGATGCACCTGATAGGAGAAGCGGTCGGTGATTTTGTTCAGCACCCAGGCCTCGCCGCACACGCCGCTGTCCTCGTCGGTATAGATTGCAAGGTCGGCGGCCTGCACCGCCTGAGTAACGCCGAGAGGCGCAGCCAGCGGCGTGCAAACGGCGAGCAGTACGGCAAGGGCGGATTGGGCGAAGCGAGTCATGGCAGCCTCTCAAGGTCGACTGCGCGCACTGTGCGGATTCGCTGACGCGCGGTCAAGCGGTTGTAGCGACTATGGTTGTGGTGACGCGGTTGCACTGAGGGAACGGCAAGGACCGCATCTCAAACTACTCTCCCGCCAGCCAGTCCAGCGTCCAATGCGATGGCTGCTCGACAGCAAGCAGCCGGTGCAGCGCCGGCAGCAGCGTCCGCAACTCGCCCTCCAGGGTGAAGGGCGGATTGACCACCACCATGCCGCAGCCATCGAGGCTCGGCTCGACGGAGGCCGGCCTGATCTCAAAACCGATGTCGAGCAGCCTGGGAACGCCCGTCTGCTTCAGCGCCTTGCGGAAGGCGGCGACCGCCTTGCGGTCCTTGAGCGGATACCAGAGCGCGTAAATCCCTCCTGGCCAGCGCCGATGGGCTCTTTGCAGCCCGTCGACCAAGCGACCGAACTCGCCCTCTTCCTCGAAAGGCGGATCGATGAGGACGAGACCGCGCTTCTCCTTTGGCGGCAGATGCGCGCCGAGCGCCAGCCAGCCGTCGAGCTCGATCACCCGGGTCTGGAAGTCGCCGTCGAACAGCGACTTCAGCCTGGCGGCATCCTTGGGATGCAACTCGACCGCCGACAGCCGGTCCTGCTTGCGCATCAGGTGCCGGGCGATCAGCGGCGAACCCGGGTATTTTGTCACGCCGCCGTCCGGATTGAGCGAGCGGACGGCTTCAAGATACGGCGCCAGCAGTGCTGCCGCCGGCGCATCGAGGGCCGCATCGACCAGCCGGCCGATGCCGCCTTGCCATTCGCCGGTCTTTTGCGCTTCGGTCGAGGACAGATCGTAACGGCCGATCCCGGCATGGGTGTCGATGACCCGAAACGCCTTGTCCTTCTGCTTCAGATATTCGATCAGCCGGCTGAGCACGACATGCTTGACGACATCGGCGAAGTTTCCGGCATGGTAGGCGTGGCGATAGTTCAATTGGAGCCCCTGCCCCAGCGAGGCGGTGGCGGCTGCGAGTTCGGATTTTCCGGCCGGCGGCCGAAACGGAATGCCAGCACCAGCCCGGCCAGGCCGGCCGCCATCAGGGAAAAACCGACCGGTCGCGCCCGGCGGTCGACCTCGCCGGCAGCCGAGCGCAGGACGAGATCGACGGCCCGCATCGGAATGCCCTCGGCGTCGCCTGGACCAACGGTGAAAATGTAGGGGCCGGTGGTAACGGTCGGGATCAGGCCGGCCTCGTCGCGAAAGATCCTGTCCGGCAGTTGCGGACTGACCTGCCGAGGATTGTCGGAATGGTTGAACTGCAGCGTCGAGGCGAGCACCGTCCTGCCGGCGGTGGCGGCAGTAAGGGTCAACACGGTGCGCTGCTGCGAGACGATACGCTCGGCTCTTGCCGTAAGGTCGACCAGCACGCGTAGCGGCCCGTCGCGTGCGCTAAGGGCCACCGTCACTGGCTTGAACCGGCCCTGGTCGTAAACCCTCCAGGTGCCGATCTCACGGCCGGAGAAATTGGTCATCGCCCAGGGATAGACGACGCCGATGCCGGTACCGATGAGCAGTATCAGGGCGAACAGAGAGCGCATGAGGTCAAGACCCGGTATTCGGCGTGCTGGTGCCGTCGCGGGCGCGCTCCATTTCGTCCAGGAGCATGTCAAGGCCGAGATCAAACGTCCGGTCAAATTCGGCGGTGCCGAAATAACGCCCGGCCGCAGCTACTTTTGGAAAATCCTGCGCCAGTTGCTCATCGCTGACCGTGGTCACGGCCGAAGGCCCCTTCGCATAGCCGGCAGTCTCGTCGAGGATGGCACCCATCAGATAATAGCCGGTGGTACGGAACAGCCGCGCACCAAGTTCCGGTCCGAAGCCGCCGGCCTCGAACAGGCCGAGGATGCCGTTCAGCCACGCAAGGCAGGTCGGCGAGTTCATCCGGTAGGTAACGAAGAAGCTGGCGAAAGCCGGGTGCTCACGCGCGACGCGGCGGAAATCCTGCACGGCGATGCGCAACCTTTGTCGCCAAGGTAGGTCCGTGTCGGGCATTTCGAGGGAGCCGATCAGCCGGTCCACCAAGGCTTCGAAGAGATGCGCCACCGAAGGAAAGTGGTGATAGATGCTCATCGCCTCGCAGCCGAGTGCAGTCGCTAGCTTGCGCATCGAAAAACCGGCGAGGCCCTCGCTCTCGATCACCTTCAAAGCGGCAGCCTCGATCATCTCGCGAGACAGTCTGCCGCGCGGTCGCTTTTTTTTGATCGATGTGTCCATGGTGCCGCTTGACAACTTACACTGTAAGGTTCATTTTCGACATTACCTTACACCGTAAGGTCTACAAACGCCAGAGGAGAACGTCATGTCTGTCTATCGTACTTTTTCATCAACGCATTCTTCCATCCGCCGTGCCTGCCTGCTCGCCGCCGCCTGTGTGCTGACGCTGGCTGCAACTCCTTCTTATGCCGATGAGTATGACGCAACCGTCAAGGACATCCAGTCGACCATGGGCGGGGTGCCCGGTTTCGTAAAGCAGTTCCCGAAAGCCGGTCTGCCCGGTGCATGGGCCGAGGTCAAGGCTATCCAGCTCAGCGACAAGACGGCGCTGCCGCCGAAGGTCAAGTCGCTGATCTCGCTGGCGGTGGCGGCGCAAATCCCGTGCAACTACTGTATCTGGTCGGACACGCAGGACGCCAAGCGGGCCGGCGCCACCGACGAGGAGATCCAGGAGGCGGTCGCCGTTTCAGCGCTGACCCGCCATTGGAGCACCATCTTCAACGGCATGCAGGTCGATTTCGATACATTCAAGAAGGAGATGGGCGGCCAGTAATGCGCTCGTCATTAGAGCGGGATCCGTTCAAACTGAATTGGCCCTCCCGCTCTGACTGTTTGTGTGATCCGCCAGCACCTCATTGATGACCCGCCACGATTTTTCCGCCTCGCGCTGATTGCCGTCATGTCCCGAAGCGACGATCAGCGCCTTCCACAACGCCCAGCCCCGAGCGCGCGCCCAGCTGTGCTCGTCAAGGGCAATGGCATCGCGGAACGCCTGACGGCTCTCGCCGTAAAATTCCGTCCACGCGATCACCAGATCACAGGCAGGATCGCCGATAGCCGAACTACCGAAATCGACCACCGCGCACAGCTTGCCATCTTCGACGAGCAGATTGCCCGAGGCGACGTCGCCATGGACCCAGACCGGCGGCCCTTGCCATCGCGAGGCAAGGGCTGTCGCCCACACGGCTTCGGCTGCGGCCTTGTCGATGCGGCCGCCGAGCGCCGAGAGCGCGGCTCGGGTCTCGGCGTCGTAGACCGAAAGCCGGCCACCGCGGTGGAAATTATGCCGCCCTGCCGGTGGCCCATCGGCAGCGTCGATCCGGTAGAGCGCAACCAGAAAGCCGGCCAGCGAACGGGCGAACTCAGTAAGATCGGCAATCAGTCCACCAGCCGCCGGTCTGCCGCCAAGCCAGCGATAGACGGACCAAGGCCATGGATAGCCTTCCCCGGGCGCGCCTTTGGCCAGCGGCACGGGTATGGGCAGAGGCAGGTGAGGCGCCAGGCGGGGCAGCCAGCGATGCTCCTTCTCGACCTGGGCGACATAGGCGGCAGCGCTCGGCAGCCGCACCGACATGCGATCGCCCAGTCGGAACGTGCGGTTGTCCCAGCCGCCAGGCTCGACCGGCTCTACCGGCAGGTCCGCCCATTTGGGGAACTGCGCGGCAATCAGCCGGCGAACAAGTGCGGCATCTATCGGCATGCCTGGTGTTCGTTCATCGGGCGGCATCGGGCTTGCTCAGGTCTTTTGAATAGCCGGCAGTCCATCTTTTTGGCGTCGCATTCTTGCGGCGCCAGTGATTCCACTAGGCGGCAAATTCCCTAAGCCTTGCGTTCCCAGCGCCGGTCGGGCGTTTGCTGCCAGTAGGTCACGGTGTGGCCAGCCTCCTTCATTGTCTTCCAGTGCGTGCGTGCCGCCTCTAGCTGGGCTGCATCGTGACCGTCGAACAGGAACACGGCGCGCTGGTAGCCGCCAAGCTCCGGCGGCACCGCCCCATCGACCAGGAAGC
This sequence comes from Mesorhizobium sp. M0909, assembly GCF_040319515.1. Classification (NCBI taxonomy): domain Bacteria; kingdom Pseudomonadati; phylum Pseudomonadota; class Alphaproteobacteria; order Hyphomicrobiales; family Phyllobacteriaceae; genus Mesorhizobium; species Mesorhizobium sp. M0909. The sequence continues at coordinate 220,795 of NZ_JAMYOA010000003.1, read as the reverse complement.
GTATCTGCGCCTGGTTCGGATTGTCAGGGCCGACGGTCAGAAGCACCGGCTGCTCGGCGGGACGGGCTTCGCGGTCCGTTGCGTGGGCCAGGAATGAATCGTCCCGGAAAGTCCACAGATGCTGGTCCAGCGCGTCGCGCCGTTCCTCGGTGCCGGTCTGTACCACGGCGCGCCAGCCGCGATCGATACTGCGCTCCAGGAGGCCGGGCAGCGCATCCTCCAGCGTCGATTCGGTCAGGTGATAAAACAGAATCTCGGCCATGGCTCAGTCTACATTTTCGGAATCCCGCCCCAGCCGCTCATTGCTCGTAATGATCGCGCAGCAGCCGGTCGAGCAGCCTGACGCCGAAGCCGGAAGCCCATGACTGGTTGATCTCGTTGGAGGGCGCGCCCATAGCGGTGCCGGCAATGTCGAGATGCGCCCAGGGCGTGTCCTTGACGAAACGCTGCAGGAACTGCGCGGCGATGATGGCGCCGCCGTGGCGGCCGCCGATGTTCTTCATGTCGGCATTCTTGGAATCGATCAGCTTGTCGTATTCGGCACCGAGCGGCATGCGCCACACCCGCTCCTGCGTCGCCTGTCCAGCCGCCGTCAGCCGGTCCGCCAACTCGTCATTGTTGGAAAACAGGCCGGCATAATGCTGGCCGAGCGCGACCATGATGGCGCCGGTCAGCGTCGCCAGATTGATCATGAATTTCGGCTGGAAGCGGTCGTTGCAGTACCACAGCGCATCGGCCAGCACCAAGCGGCCCTCGGCGTCGGTATTGAGCACTTCGATGGTCTGGCCCGACATCGAGGTGACGATGTCGCCCGGTCGCTGAGCGTGGCCATCGACGGCGTTTTCGACCAGTCCGACAATACCGACGACATTGACCTTCGCCTTGCGCGCGGCTAGCGCGTGCATCAGCCCGGTGACGGCAGCAGCGCCGCCCATATCCCCCTTCATGTCCTCCATGCCCGAGGCCGGCTTGATCGAATTGCCGCCGGTGTCGAAGGTGACGCCCTTGCCGACGAAGGCGACCGGGCTTTCCTTGGCCTTGCCGCCGTCCCACCGCATGACCGCGATGCGGGCGCCACGCGGCGAGCCCTGCGCTACGCCCAGCAGCGAACCCATGCCGAGCTTCTTCATCTCCTTCTCGGCCAGGATCTCGACCGTGACGCCGAGCGCCTCCAGTTCGGCGATGCGGGTGGCGAATTCCACCGGCCCCAGAACATTGGCCGGTTCATTGACCAAATCGCGCGCCAGCAAGACACCGTCGATCACCGCCGCTTCATCGGCGAAGGCCTTCTTTGCAGCTGCCGGATCGGCGGTGTGAATAGTTACCTTGACCGGCTTTTTTGGCTCGCGCTTGTCGTCACCATTGTTCTTTTTGGTCTTATACTTGTCGAAGGAATAGCTGCGCAGCAGGATGCCTGCTGCGAGCTGAACGGCTTGCCTGCCGCTGATGGCGGCACCGGGAAGATCGAGCACGACGGCCACTTCGGTTGCCTTGCGAAAGGACGCGGCAATCGTGCCACCGAGCTTCAGCCAACCATAATCATCGAGATTGGAGCCCTTGCCGGCACCGACCGCTACCAGCCGCTCGAGCGATGTCCCTTCCGGTGCCAACACTTCGACCAGGCTAGCGAATTTGCCAGTGAAGTCGGCGACCGGAAAAGCCCGATCGAGGGTCTTTGCCGGATCACAAGCCCTGGCGGCATCGCTGAGGTCGCCCTCGTCGGCCACCAGAACGAAAACGCTGCCCTTTTTGGGCGCGGCGATTTTGGCGAAGGCAATCGAGGGTCTCGAATTCATGATGTCCTGCTTTCGGGAAGTGCGTTGGATTATCGCGAGAGGCGTTCGATTGGTCGGACCGAAAGGTCCCGTGTTGTTGCGTCAGTGAGTGGCGGGTTGAAACAGCTCGATGACATTGCCCGATGGGTCTTCGAGCAGGGTCTGGGAACCACCGACGCCCGTTATGATATCGTTGCGAAAGACAAGTCCAGCACTCTTGAGGCGCGCAACCTCTTCTTTCAGGTCCGGCACCACCAACTGGATGCGGTTCCAGCCTCCCGGCACCGGCTGCCGGCCATCCGGCATAGATCGTGCGCCCGAACTGCCAGGCCCGCTCAGAAGGAGCCGTAACGCGCCGCGCGTGACGGAAGCAAAAGCCGGTCGCGCGTCCTGTTCGACGGTAAAGCCCAGTTGTCCACAGTAGAAATCGATCGAGGTGGCGACATCATCGACCATGTAGCGAATGCTGACTGGCGTCATGATCATTGACCTTTCGGTTCGGGCACGCTCCAACAAGGCGTGTCTATTGCGGGCGGAACAATCGGCATAGTCCTGCTCACTATCGCTGCTTGACAATCCGCGCCGCTATCGCCCTGGCCTGAATGCGGGCATTGGCGAAACAACCGCGAATGCTCGGCCGCATGCCGGTAAACCACAGGCCGGGCAATTTCGGATCGGCATCGCCGCCGTTGAAAAGCGGAACGCCCTTGCCGTCGAGAACGCCGAGCTTGCCAACCATCTGCTCCAGACCGGTGCGATAGCCGGTCGCTGCAATGACGATATCGGGCGTGATCAACCTGCCGTCATTCAACACGACGCCGTCCTGGGTAAATTCCCGCAATGATGGCATCACCACGATCGTGCCTGCCTTGATGGCGCGAACCGCGCCGTCGTCGGCTGCGATCGCGGTATAGTCGGCGCTCAGACGGCTCGCACCGCCTGTGGGCGCCAGCGGAAGCCCAAATTTCGTCAGGTCGCCGAAAACCAGGCGCTGGGTTGTCGCCATCACCGCATCGGCCAGCCGCACCGGCAAGCTCGCCATTAACGGTGAAAGCCTGTGGACGGCGACCTTGCCGATGCGTTTCGGCAGCAGAGAGGGGCCGTTGCGGGCCGACAGCCAGATGCTTTGGGCGTCTGCATTCGCCAGATGATTGAGTGCGTCGAAACCCGAATTGCCGGCACCGACCACCAGCACCCTTTTGCCGGCGTAGTCCTTCGCATCGCCAAAATCGGCCGAATGGATAATCCGGCCTGCAAAATCCTTCATGCCTTTCCACGCGGGAATAAACGGCTGCCGGTCGCGCCCGGTGGCGACGACGACATGGCGCGCCAGACGACGTCCGGCGTTCGTCCGCACGGTCCAGTGATCGCCGTCGAACGTGACCTCTTCAACGGCAACGCTGAACGCGACCGGCAGACCATGCGTCTGGCTGAAATCATTCAGATGGCGAATGACGGCCGATTTATGCGGAAAAGCCGGGGTGCCTGCGGGATAGCCGACACCGGGGAGCGTCGAGAGATCGCGATGGGTATTGAGGTGCAGCCGCTGGTGGCGCCGATGCCAGGGTTCGGCAAGCCGGCTCTCCTTTTCCAGGACGAGCGTCGGTACGCCGGCCTTCATCAAGGCGTGGGCGGCGGCAAGGCCGGCCGCGCCGGCGCCGACCACGATCGCGCCGTCAAAGACGGTTTCCCGACCGGTTTGACTGCGCAATTTTTCCGCTTCCATGCTGGGGCTCAACAGATCCTGACCCGTCTTATCACGCCGCGGCGGTCGCGACCGGCGCGACATTTGGTCGTTTTGCCGCATTTGACAAGACTTTGGCCGAAATCGCTCCCATATGCGATATCGAACCACCCACGATTCGTCGCGGCACGGCCCCGCTTCCCGCCGCAACCTGTTGTTAACCAACAATGTTCGCCCTTTCTTATCCATTGCCGCCGACACTCCGGCCCAGCGGAATGTATGATACGGGACAGAACCCGGATCGAACCGCCAAACTGAGCCAGTTGTGCAGCCGGCGCCGGACGACTACCTTGTTCCAAGGCATGATGCCGTTCGAAGTCGCCGAGAAAAGCCTTCATGAAGGTCGTTGAACGTTACATCATGCGCCGTGCCTTCGCGGTATTCGCGCTGGCGCTCGTCTGGACGCTGGCGATCGTCTGGACGACTCAGGTCCTCGCCCGCATCGACCTCGTCACCGATAGCGGTCAGTCGGCCCTCACCTTCTTCGAAGTCGCAGCGCTGATCATCCCGACGATCGTTCCGATCGTCGTACCGTTCGCCCTGGTGGTCGCGGTCGCCCAGATCCTCAGCGTGATGAATTCGGATTCGGAGCTCGCCGTCATCAATGCCGCCGGCGCTTCACGCTGGACAATCGTCAGGCCGATCATGCTTCTGGCACTCGCAGCCAGCGTTTTTTCGTTCGCCGTCGACAATGGCGTCGACCCCTACGCGCGCCAGAAGAACCGCGAGCTGATAGCATCTTCGCGTGCGGATCTGTTGTCGTTGATCATCCAGGAAGGCACCTTCCGCAAGATCGATGACGGCCTGTTCCTGCAGGTTGGCGAACGGCTTCCCGACAATCGCCTCGGCGGCATCTTCGTCGCCGATTCGCGCGAAGAAGGCATCAATCTCGTCTATTATGCCAAGTCCGGCAGCATCATCGAACGCGGCGACGAGAAGGTGCTGATGATGAATGACGGGGTGATCCATCGCAAAACCATGACCGGCGACCTCTCGGTGATCCGGTTCACCTCCTATGCCTTCGATTTGTCCGCTTTCATGTCGGCATCATCCGACATCCTGCTTTTGCCGAAGGACCGGACGACCCAGTATCTGCTCAATCCCAGTCCGAACGACAAGATGTACCAGCAAAAGCCGAACAGGTACCTGGCCGAGCTCGACCAGCGTTTTTCCGAGTGGTCCTATTCGCTCGTCTTCGCGCTGATCGCGCTCGCCGTCGCCGGAGATGCACGCTCGCATCGTGAGGCGCGTGTGCACCCGCTGATCACGGCAATCGCGATCGCGCTGTTCGTGCGCTGGCTCGGGTTCTTTGCCGCCGGCAAGGCCGACAAGGTGCCGCAATATGCCTATATGGTCTACGGCGTCCCGATCGTGACATCGGCGATCGCCATCTGGTTCATTGTTTCCAACCGGACCATGGAACTGCCTGTTGCCTGGGCCGACTGGGTGACCAATCTTGCCGGCCGCTTCAGTGAGGGCTGGAGCGCCATCAAGCTCCGTTTTGCTGGGCGCGGCGCTTCCGGACAGGGAGCCGGCTGATGGGCTGGACTCTGGGTCGATACTTCTTCTTTCGCTATGTGACGATCACCATCTGGTTCTTCATCGGTCTTTTGGCGCTGGTGTTCCTGATCGATTTCACCGAGCTTTCCGGCCGCACGACCGGCGTGCCAGGCTTCACGTACGGAACTGCCTTCGCCATTTCCGGGCTCAGGATGCCGATGATCATGCTGCAGACGGTGCCGTTCGTCGGCCTGTTCTCGGCGATGGCAACCCTGGTGTCGCTCAACCGCAAATATGAATTGGTAATCGCCCGTTCCGCCGGGGTTTCGGCATGGCAGTTCCTGCTGCCATGCTGCATCGGGGCGCTGCTGTTTGGTGCCTTGTCGGTTGGCGTCATCAATCCGATAGCCGCCCACGCCTATTCCTGGTCCGAGCAGATCGAGACCCAGCTCCGTTCGGGCAAGTCGAATACGGTCTCGGCCGATGCCGCCCCCTGGATCAGGCAGAAAACCAGTTCCGGCGATACCATCATCGGAGCGCGCGCCATTCTCGATCAAGGCCTGGAGATGGCCGACGCGGTCTTCTTCAGCTTCAGTCCGCAAGGCGATATCATCGAGCGCAAGGATGCGGCGCGCGCCTTTTTGCGGGACGGCTACTGGGAATTGCAGGACGTCAAGATATTCCGGGACGGCACCATCCAGTCGTTACCCAGCGATCGGCTACCGACCAATCTCAAGCCGGAATTCGTGCAAGAGCGGTTGGCGCGCCCTGAGACTATCCCCTTCTACGACTTGCCCGGCAAAGTCGAGGTGGCCCGCTCCTTCGGCCTCAAGGCAAATGCCTTCGCCATGCAGTTCGATTCCCTGGTGGCGCTGCCCTTCCTGCTCGTGGCGATGACGCTGATTGCGGCAACGGTATCAATGCGATTTGCGAGGATGGGGCAGTCGGCGACGATGATTCTGGGTGGCATCGTGGCCGGCTTTCTGCTTTATGTCGTTTCGGTGCTGGTCAAGGCATTCGGCGTAGCGGGATTCGTACCCACAGCCGTAGCGGCTTGGGTCCCGGTTGTCGTGGCTATGTTCTTCGGGGTGACATTCCTGCTATACAAGGAAGACGGCTAGTGAGGGAGGCGGTTTTGCGCAGCCATAGGCACGCCGGTTTGGCACGCCTCTCTGCGGCGAGCGCCTTGGCATGCCTGCTTGCCACCGTCGCCCCGGCTGCTCCGGCTTTTGCCCAGGACGTCAGTGACCTGGCGACGAAGGTTCCGAGTGGCACGCAGATGCTGCTGGCAGCCGATACGCTGGTTTACGACAACGACAAGCAGACCGTGACGGCCGTCGGCGGCGTCCAGATCGACTATGGCGGCAACCGTCTCGTCGCCCAGCGGGTCGAATACAACCGCAACACCAAACGCCTCGTCGCCAGCGGCAATGTCGAACTCGTCAATAGCGACGGCACCAAGATCTATTCGCAGCATGCGGACATCACCGACGATTTCGCCGACGGCTTCGTCAACGCGTTGCGGGTCGAGACCATAGACAAGGCGTACTTCGCCGCCGAAAGCGCGGAGCGCATGGGCGGCGTGCTGACGACGTTCCACAATGGCGTCTATACCGCGTGCGAGCCGTGCGAGGACAAGCCCGACAAAGCGCCGACCTGGCGTATCAAGGCCAGGAAGATCATCTGGAACGGCGAAAAGAAGACGGTTCGCTTCGAAAACTCGAACTTCGAGTTCTTCGGCTTTCCGCTGGCCTATCTGCCGGCTTTCGAGATCGCCGACCCAACGGTCAAGCGCAAGAGCGGCTTCCTGATTCCCGGCGTCGCCTACAAGAGCGACCTCGGCGTCGGTGTTAAGGTCCCTTACTATTTCGCGCTCTCGCCGACCTACGATCTCACTGTCACCGGCAGCGGCTATACCAAGCAAGGTTTCCTCGGTGAGGCCGAGTGGCGGCAGCGCTTCAACAACGGTCAGTACAGCCTGAAAATTGCAGGCATCCGGCAGGAGAATCCCGACGCCTTCATCGACGACAATGGCCACAACGTCAATTCGGGTACCGAAGGCGACCCGAACAGGTTCCGCGGCATGATGGGCACCCAGGGCCAGTTCGCCATCAACACGCGCTGGGACTTCGGTTGGGACATCCTGCTGCAGAGCGACAAGAATTTCGCGCGCACTTACGACATCGATGGCTTCAACGACAGCGTGCACCGCTCCGAGGTGTATCTGACGGGACTCAACGATCGCAATTACTTCGATGTGCGCGCCATGCACTTCGACGTTCAGGAAGACACTCTCGCCAGCGATCCGACCGCACGCGCCGCCAAGCAGCCCTGGGTGCTGCCCTCGCTCGACTACGCCTATATCCCCGACATGCCGGTGGCCGGCGGACAGCTGTCGTTCGACGTCAACGCGCGGGTCATAGACCGCGACAGGCTCGATACGGCTCTTGCAGATTCGGGCATCCCTTCGTCCGTCAACAACGTTCGCGGCATCGACGGTCAATCCGGCCGCCTTACCGCGGAAGCCGAATGGAAGCGCACCTTCACCACCGATGGCGGGCTGCTGCTCACACCGCTCTTGGCGCTGCGCGGCGACGCCGGCTACGTCAACGCCTCCTCGGCCTCGCTCGACGCCATCAACCAGATGGCGACCAATCTCGGCGTCGAAGACGATATGCGTTCATCGCTTGCCCGCTACATGGCGACCGCCGGCCTTGAGATGCGCTGGCCGGTGCTGTTCTCGATGACCAGTTCCAGCCATGTCTTCGAGCCGATGGCGCAAGTATTCATGCGTCCGAACGAGCAATATGTCGGCGGGCTGGCGGTTCCCAACGAGGACGCCCAGAGCTTCGTCTTCGACGCCACGACGCTGTTTGAGCGCGACAAATTCTCGGGCTATGACCGCATGGAAGGCGGCACACGCGCCAATGTCGGGCTCCGCTATTCCGGCGCATACGACAATGGCTGGGGCACCAATGCGGTGTTCGGCCAATCCTACCAGCTCGGCGGCCAGAACTCGTTCGGCACGCCGGATCTGGTCAACGTCGGTGCCTATTCGGGTCTTGAAACTGCAACCTCCGACTATGTCGGCCTTGTCGGCTTCAACAGCCCCAGCGGATTTTCCGGCTCGGTCAGCGGCCGTTTCGACGAGCAAAGCTTCGAGATCCGCCGCGCTGAGGTAAAGGCCGCCTTTTCAGGCCTGCCGGTATCGCTGAGCGCCAAATACGCCTTCATCCAGGCGCAGCCGCTCTATGGCTTCTCCACGGATCGCCATGAGGTCACGCTCGGCGCCTCGACGCATCTTGCCGAGAACTGGCGCGTCTTTGGCACCGGCACATATGATCTTGAGCAGAGCGTGCTGGTCAAGGACGGCGTCGGGTTTGCCTATAGTGATTCGTGCTTTACCTATTTGATGACGTTTTCGGAAAGACGTGACCTTAACACCAGGGAAGTGTCGCAGAACGTCGGCTTCAACCTGTCGTTCCGCACGCTCGGCGATTTCGGTTCGTCGCAACGCTCCATCGACACCATCCAATAACGGCAGTCGGCAACGGGGCGGCTGGCGGACGACATTGTTTCGCCGCATAGAGCAGGCACGGATTTCGGCGACCTGAACTGGGATGGGTTGGGTCGAATCGGGATGGAACTGGGATGCTTTCGATGAGGAAATACCTCTTTTCGGCAGGGTTCGCGCTGCTGGTGGCGTTCTCGACCACCGCAGTGACGCCGCCGGCTTTCGCCACCGAGATCAAATACGTCGTCAACAACGTACCGATCACCACAGGCGACATCCAGCATCGGGCCGCTTTCCTGCGCCTGCAGCGCAGAAAGGGCGATGCCGGCCAGGAAATGATAGATCAGACGCTGCGCTCGGCCGAGGCCCGGCGCCTAGGCATCCGCATCAGCGATGCGCAGGTCGATGCCGCCTATCAGCGTTTCGCCACGAACAACAAGATGCAGCTCAAGCAGCTTGATGGTGTGATGGCGCAATCAGGCGTCACCAAGGAGCACTTCAAGGAATTCATCCGAGCGCAGATGGCCTGGAACCAGGCGCTGTCCGCGCGCTACCGCTCCGCCGACGGGGGCGGCGCCATAAGCGAGCAGGACGTCGTCAAGCGCATGCTCGAAAAAGGCGGCAGCAAGCCGAGCGCCACCGAATACATGCTGCAGCAGGTCATCTTCGTGGTGCCGGCAGCCGAGCGCAGCGCGACGCTGGCCAAGCGCAAGCGCGAAGCCGATGCCATGCGCGCCCGCTTCAACGGCTGCAACACCACCCGCGAATTCGCCAAGGGCCTGATCGATGTCACCGTTCGCGACCTCGGCCGGGTGCTGGCGCCGCAACTGCCGCCGGACTGGGCCGAGCAGATCAAGGCCACCAAGGTCGGCGGCGCCACCGCGACGCGCGAGACCGACCGCGGCGTCGAATTCGTCGGCATCTGCTCCTCGCGCGAAGTGTCGGACGACAAAGTCGCGCAGATGGTGTTCCAGAGCGAGGGCTCGAGCGACAAGAACGCCGATGAGCTCTCAAAGAAATACGTCGAGGAGTTGCGGAAGAAAGCCCGCATCATCGAGCGCTGAAGTCGCGATCGCCATGCCTGACGCAGAGCTTCCGCTGGCGTTGAGCGTCGGCGATCCGTCCGGCGTGGGGCCGGACATCGCCATCGCCGCTTGGCAGGCCCGCGACAGCGCCGGCGTTCCGTCTTTTTATCTCCTTGCCGATCCGGCGCTGATTGCCGCGCGGGCGCACGGGCTCGGCACCGATATCGCGATTGCCGAGACGACGCCGGCGCTAGCGCCTAGTGTGTTTTCGCGCGCGCTGCCGGTGGTGGCGCTTTCCGCCCGTTTCGTCGACAGTCCCGGCCGCCCGGATCCAGCCAACGCCGCCGGAATCATCGAGGCGATCGACCGCGCCGTTGCCGACTGCCTGGCCGGCCGCGCTGCCGCGGTCGTCACCTGCCCGATTGCCAAGAAGCCGCTCTACGATGCCGGCTTTCGCTTTCCCGGCCACACCGAATATCTGGCGCATCTGGCATCACTTCACACCGGCACCGAAGTGACGCCGGTGATGCTGCTTGCCGGTCCGGACCTGCGCACCGTGCCGGTCACCATTCACATCGCACTGGCCGAGGTGCCGAAGGCGCTGACGACCGACCTGATCGTCGCCACCGGCCGCATTACCGCCGCCGACCTTGCAAACCGCTTCGGAATTGCCAAGCCGCGGCTCGCCATCGCCGGCCTCAACCCTCATGCCGGCGAAGGCGGCGCGATAGGCACCGAAGACGAGCGGATCGTGCGCCCGGCGATCGACAGGCTGAGGCAGGAAGGAATAGAAGCCTTCGGGCCATTGCCGGCCGACACCCTGTTTCACGCTCGCGCCCGCGCCGGCTATGACGTGGTGCTCTGCATGTATCATGACCAGGCGCTGATCCCCGCCAAGGCGCTGGCGTTTGACGAGGCAGTCAACGTCACGCTCGGCCTGCCCTTCATCCGCACCTCGCCCGACCACGGCACCGCCTTCGACATCGCCGGCAAGGGCATTGCCCGTGCCGACAGCCTGATTGCGGCGCTGAAACTCGCTCGCCTGCTTGCCGATACCGGGAAAAGGCCGTAGGCCACTGGGCCCAATGAGCCCAATTCGATGGCCTTAACCCGACGAGCCCAGCCCGATGAGCCCAACCCGATGAGCATAGACGGCCTGCCGGCACTGCGCGAGGTGATCGAGCGCTATGGGCTGCAGGCGAACAAGGCACTCGGCCAGAATTTTCTGCTCGACCTTAACTTGACAAGCAAGATTGCGCGGACCGCCGGCGACCTGAGCAACGTTACGGTTATCGAGGTCGGTCCCGGTCCGGGCGGGCTGACTCGGGCCCTGCTCCTCAACGGCGCCCGCCGGGTCGTCGCGATCGAGCGCGATGAGCGCTGCCTGGCGGCCTTGGCCGAGATCGCGAACCACTATCCGGGTCGGCTCGAGATCGTGGCCGGCGATGCGCTGAAAACTGATTTTGCAGCGCTTGCCAAAGGAATACCGGGAAGCGGCGGGTCGGTGAAAATCGTTGCCAACCTGCCTTATAATATCGGCACCGAATTGCTGATCCGCTGGCTGACCGTGACCGAGTGGCCGCCTTTCTACGCGTCGATGACGCTGATGTTCCAGCGCGAGGTCGCCGAACGCATTGCAGCCAGCCCCGGCAGCGAGGCCTATGGCCGGCTCGGCGTGCTTGCAGGCTGGCGGACGGAGGCGAGGATTGTCTTCGACGTGCCGCCCCAGGCGTTCACGCCGCCACCCAAGGTGACGTCCTCGGTGGTGCATCTAGTGCCGCGCGCCAGCCCCTTGCCGGCAGAGGTCAAACGGCTTAGCCGCGTCACCGAAGCGGCATTCGGCCAGCGCCGGAAAATGCTGCGGCAGAGCGTGAAAAGCCTCGGCGGCGAGGCACTGCTCACCCGCGCCGGCATTGATCCGACCAGGCGTGCGGAGACGCTCAGCGTCGAGGAATTCGTTCGCCTGACCAACGCGGTGTGATGCCGGGAAGCGTCCGCGTTGAATTTCCGCTCTCATGGCATAGATAGCCGGACAAACCCTGCCCGGAGACAACAGTGGCCGCCTATGTCATTTCCGACGTCACGATCCGTGACGCCGAGGCTATCGAAGCCTACCGCGCCCGCGCGGCTGCCTCCATCGCCCAGCATGGCGGGCGCTATCTGGTACGCGGCGGCGAGGTGGAAAGGTTGGAAGGCGACTGGTCTCCCGGGCCGCTGATCATCGTGGAATTCCCCGACATGGACACGGCGCGGCGTTGGTACCGCTCCGCCGAATATGCCGCGGCATTGGAACTGCGCGACGCCGCGCTCAGCCGCAATCTGATCCTGGTCGCGGGGACAGCGCCTTGATCAATCCGTCTTCTCATCGAGCAGCCCCGAGACGAAATCGAACAGGCCCGGCCGGCGATCGCGTCTGAGCCGTTCGGCCGTAACGATGCCGCGCACCTCGGCGAAAGCGCGGTCGAGATCGTCGTTGACGATGACGAAATCATACTCCTTCCAGTGCTCGATCTCGTTGCGGGCGTTCTTGAGCCGCGTCTCGATCACCGCTTCCTGGTCCTCGGCGCGACGCTTCAGCCGCGCCTTCAATTCCTTCATCGATGGCGGCAGGATGAAGATCGAGACGATGTCGGCGCGCATCTTCTCCTTGAGCTGCTGAGCGCCTTGCCAGTCGATGTCGAACAGCATGTCGCGGCCTTCGGCCAGCGCCTGTTCGGCCGGCTCGCGCGGGGTCGCGTAGCAATTGCCGTGCACCTCCGCCCATTCGAGCAGCGCATCGGAATCGCGTAGCCGCTCGAACTCGCGCATGGTGCGGAAGTGGTAATGGACGCCCTCTATCTCGCTGCCGCGGCGTGGCCGCGTGGTGACCGAGACCGACAATTCTAGACTGGAATCGCTCTCCAGCAGATTGCGCGCAATCGTCGACTTGCCGGCGCCTGAGGGCGACGACAAGACCAGCATCAGCCCGCGGCGCCGAATGCGGGAACCCAAATCCCTAGCGGTCATGGGGCTTGGCAGTCATGTGGCTTGGCATCGGGATCATTCCAGATTCTGGACCTGTTCGCGAAACTGGTCGACGACCGCCTTCAGCTCCAGCCCGATGGCGGTGACCGCGGCAGCATTCGACTTGGAACACAGCGTATTCGATTCGCGGTTGAATTCCTGTGCCAGGAAATCGAGCTTGCGGCCGATGGCGCCACCGCCGGCGAGCAGCGCCCGCCCCGACGCCACGTGCGTCTTCAGCCTGTCGATTTCCTCGCGTATGTCGGCCTTGGTGGCCAGAAACGCCGCTTCCATATGCAGCCGGCTGGCGTCCAGATTGGCGGACGCGTCCATCAACAAGCGGATCTGCTCGGCGAGCCTTTCGCGGATCGTGGCCGGCTCGCGTGATGGATCGGCCTCGGCCCGCAGCGTCAGCGCCTCGATGGCATCGATATGGCCGGACAGCAGGGCACGAAGTGCGGCACCTTCGCCCTGGCGCGCCTGCTGCAGCCCGTTCAGTGCTGCTTCCAGCGCCGACAGTATCGCGGTATCGAGCGCACTGCGCGCCTCTTCGGTTTCGATGGTTTCGGGAATGTCGAGGACGCCGCGCAGCGCAAGCAGGCCGTCGGCCGCCGCAGGGGCTACTCCGAACTGCTCCTGCAGCCGCTTGGCCAAGCCCGCCAGATCCTTCAGGAAAGCCTCGTTGACCACGGGTTGCGCTTGCGCGCCGGCGGCGCGGCCAATGGTCAGCGTCATCTGGAAATTGCCGCGCGCAAAACGCTTTTGCACCGTCTGCCGGACGGCCGGCTCCAGCCGGTCGAAACCTTGCGGCAGCCGCAACCTGACCTCGACGCTTTTGCCGTTGACGGACTTGGCTTCCCAGGCAATCGAAGTGCCGTCGTGTTCGGCGACACTGCGCGCAAAACCGGTCATGCTCTGCAAGTTCATGTAGCCGTGCGTCCCTTTGCCGAATGCCCTCAAGCCGGAGCGATTTTCTCCGGGCAGGATCATGTGAATTTCAATGCCATAGCAGCCCTTGCACATCCACCCGGACATGCACAGGGCCAACCTGATGGCGTCCGGCCCTACTGGGCGGCGGTGGCGCCCGCATCGTCAACGATGGCTCCCGCCGGCGTGTCGGCTCCGGTATTGGTTGCCCCGGCCTTGGCGGCGTCCTGCGCCTGCTTTTTCAGCAGTGCCCGGTAGCGAGCGACATTCTCGTTATGCTCATCGAGCGTCGAGGCAAAGACGTGGCCGCCGCTGCCGTCGGCGACGAAGTAGAGATCGCTGGTCTTCGACGGATTGGCGACGGCCTCCAGCGCCGCACGGCCGGGATTGGCGATCGGCGTCGGCGGCAAACCGTTGATCAGATAGGTGTTGTAGGGCGTCGGCTTCTGGATGTCCGACTGATAGATCGGGCGATCGATGGGTTTGCCCTTGCCGCCGAAGAGGCCGTAGATGATGGTCGGGTCCGATTGCAGCCGCATACCCTTGGCCAGCCGATTGAGGAAGACGGCGGCTACGCGCGAGCGTTCATCGCCCTTGCCGGTCTCCTTCTCGACGATCGAGGCCAGGGTGACAAAATCCTCAACATTGGCGATCGGCAGATCCGGCGCTCGGCGCTGCCAGACCTCGTCGACCAGCTTCTTCTGGTCGGCCAGAAGCTTGTCGACCATCTGCTGGCGTGTTGCGCCGCGGGTGAAGCGCAGCGTGTCGGTGGCGAGGCTGCCCTCAGGTGGAGTGGTCGACGGCATATCGCCGGTCAGCGCGTCCTGCTCGGCGATCCGTTGCAGCGCCTGCTCCACCGTCAGCCCCTCGGGGATAGTCAGCGAATACATCACCGACTTGCCGCTCTTCAGCAGTTCCATGATGTCGTGCATCGACGCCTGCGGCTTGATCTCGTATTCGCCGGCCTTCAGGGCGGAATCATTGCCGAAGGCGCGCACGCCAAGGCGGAAAATGCGGGCGTCGCTGATCAGTCCTCGCCGCTCAAGCTGGTCGGCGATCTCCTGGACGCCGCTATTCGGCTTGACCAGGAAAGTGTCCCCATTGGCCGACGGGCCGGGCTCGTTGAACTCCTGCTTGCCGAAATACAGCGCAACGCCCGCCGCCAGAACCATCAGCATCACCGAAGAGATGACGAAGTTCATGAACACGACGAACTGGCTGCGCGAGGCACGCGAGCGCTTCGGCGGCGGCGTGCCGGCCTCGGGCCGCAACGCCTCGCTGGCCGTTTTCGGCACGATCGGGCCGGACGTTGCTGGCCGTTGCCCGAATTCCCCGTTATCGGCCGGATTTGTGTTCATAGCGCCCTACCATCTGATCTTGCGACGAATCCCCTCGGGCAGAGTAGGGGCGAATATGGCAAAATTGACGGCAGACGAAAACCGGCAGAGCGGTCAGCCATTGTAGCGCTGGAAGACGAGCGAGGCGTTGGTGCCACCGAAGCCGAAGGAGTTGGACAGCGCCACGTCGATCTGCCGGGCTCGCGGCTTGTGCGGCACCAGGTCGATCGCCGTTTCGCGCTCCGGATTGTCGAGATTGATGGTCGGCGGCGCGATGTTGTCGCGAATGGCGAGGATCGAAAAGATCGCCTCGGCAGCACCAGCCGCGCCCAGCAGGTGGCCAATCGACGATTTGGTCGACGACATCGATATCTTAGAGGCGGCGTTGCCGACCAGCCGCTCGACGGCGCCGAGTTCGATCGTGTCGGCCATGGTCGATGTGCCGTGCGCGTTGATGTAGTCGACATCTGCGGGCGTCAGCTTCGCCCGGTTTAGCGCCGCTGTCATGCAACGGAAAGCGCCGTCGCCATCCTCGGCAGGCGCGGTGATGTGATAGGCGTCACCGGTCAGACCGTAGCCGGTGACCTCGGCATAGATCTTGGCGCCGCGGGCCTTGGCGTGTTCGAGTTCCTCGAGCACGACAACACCGGCGCCCTCACCCATGACGAAGCCGTCGCGATCGCGATCATACGGACGCGAGGCCGTTTGCGGCGCGTCGTTGCGCTCGGTGGAGAGCGCGCGGCAAGCGGCGAACCCGGCGACCGAGAGTCTCGTCACCGGCGCTTCGGCGCCGCCTGCGACCATAACGTCTGCATCGCCCCAGATGATCAGGCGGGCGGCGTCGCCGATAGCGTGGGCACCGGTCGAGCAAGCGGTGACGACGGCGTGGTTTGGGCCTTTCAGCCCATGCCGGATCGAGACCTGGCCGGAGACGAGATTGATGATCTGGCCGGGGATGAAGAATGGGCTGATGCGGCGCGGGCCGCGTTCCTTGAGGATCATCGCATTCTCGGCGATGCCTTCGATGCCGCCGATGCCCGAACCGATCAGCACGCCGGTGGCGCACTGTTCCTCGTGCGTCTTCGGCTGCCAGCCGGAATCCTTGAGTGCCTCGTCGGCGGCCGCGATTCCGTACAGGATAAAATCGCCGATCTTACGCAGTTCCTTCGGCTCGAGAACGGCTTCAGGATTGAAAGTGGCGTTGGAGCCGTCACCGCGCGGAATGACGTGGGCGACCTTGCAGGCAAGGTCTTCCACCTCGAATTCGGTGATGCGCTTGGCTGCGCTGCGGCCGGTTAGAAGCTCCTTCCAGCTGTGCTCGAAGCCCATGCCGAACGGCGAAAGCAGCCCAAGGCCCGTGACGACGACACGCCTCATCGCAGGTCCTCCTCGGTGATGACTGCAAATAGCGTCAGGCCGAGGCCTTGTCGATGTATTTCACCGCATCGCCAACAGTCAGGATGGTCTCGGCGGCGTCGTCCGGGATCTCGACACCGAACTCTTCCTCGAACGCCATGACAAGTTCGACCGTGTCGAGGCTGTCCGCGCCCAGATCATCGATGAAGCTCGCCTGCTCCGTCACCTTGTCGGCATCGACGCCAAGGTGCTCGATGACGATCTTCTTGACGCGCTCTGCGGTGTCACTCATTTGGGCATCCTCGTCTTTTGGTTGTCTGTCTTCGTTAGCGGGCAGAATGCCGCTAATCAAGCTGAAAGATGGTCCTGCCGGAAACGCAGCGGAACAGGACCGGTTTTTGCCCGAACCGCCGGGTTGCGGGCGGCATTACACGAAAAATCCCGTGCATCCAAGACGGAATGAAGCGTTTTCCCAAGTGTTAGATCATTGCCATGCCGCCATTGACATGAATGGTCTGGCCGGTGACGTAGGCTGCCTCGTTGGAAGCTAGGTAGGCGACGGCAGAGGCGATTTCGGCGCCCGTGCCCATGCGCCGGGTCGGGATCGCCGCCATGATCGCCTCTTTCTGCTTGTCGTTGAGCTTGGCGGTCATCGCTGATTCGATGAAGCCCGGGGCGACGCAGTTGACGGTGATATTGCGGGTGGCGATCTCCTGCGCCAGCGATTTGGTAAAGCCGATCATACCGGCTTTGGAGGCGCAGTAATTGGTCTGGCCGGGATTGCCAGTGACGCCAACCACTGAAGTGATGTTGATGATGCGGCCATGGCGGCGGCGCATCATCGGATGGGTAAGCTCGCGGGTCAGCCGGAACACGGCGGTCAGGTTGACCTCGAGCACGCTATCCCAGTCGGCGTCAGCCATGCGCACGAACAACCCGTCCTTGGTGATGCCGGCATTGTTGACGAGGATGTCGACGCCTTCGAGGTCGGCCTCCGCCTTCTGGCCGAGCGCCTTGACGTCGTCGCGGTTGGAAAGATTGGCCGGGAAAAGCTTGACCCGGTCGCCCAGTTCGGCGGCCAGCGCCTCCAATTTCTCGATACGTGTGCCATGCAGGCCGACGATGGCGCCCTGGCCGTGCAGCACGCGGGCGATCGCCTCGCCGATACCTCCAGATGCGCCGGTGACGAGCGCCTTGCGGCCGGTCAATTCGAACATTCTTGCCTCCTGATCTGAGCGAACACCCTTTGCATGGAGCGGGGTCAAATCGCCAGTTGATTATGCAAGCGCCCCCAGCGCCGCCTCGACATCCGCCGCGGATCCGATGGCAGTGGTGGCAATATCGCGGTTGATGCGGCGGGCCAGCCCCGACAGCACCTTGCCGGCGCCCACTTCGTAAAGCGTCGCAACGCCGTTGCTGCCGAACCACTCCACCGTTTCGCGCCAGCGCACGCGCCCGACCACCTGTTCGACGAGGCGGCGGGCAATCTCGTCGGGATCGCTCGTCGGGGTCACCGTAACGTTGGAGACCAGCGGCACGGCGGGCGCACTCTTAGTCACGGCGGCCAGCGCCTCCCGCATGATCTCGGCCGCAGGCTTCATCAATGCCGAATGGAAGGGCGCCGAAACCTGCAGCATCAGCGCCCGCTTGGCGCCCTTCTCCGTGCATAGCTTCGCCGCCAGTTCGACCGCCGGCCTGGCGCCGGAGATCACCAGCTGGCCGCCGCCATTGTCGTTGGCGATCTGGCACACCAAGGCTTGCGCGGGATCTTTGGCGGTGCCTTGGGCGGCCTCTGCGCAAGCGGCCTCGACGTCGGCCTGTTCCAGCCCGATGATCGCCGCCATCGCGCCCCCGCCGGCCGGTACAGCCGCCTGCATGGCATTGCCGCGGATACGCAGCAGCCGGGCGGCGTCGGCGACCGAAACGAAACCAGCGGCCGCAAGTGCCGAATATTCACCGAGCGAATGGCCGGCGACATAGGTGACCTTGCCGTTCAGGGAGAAGCCGCGCGCCTCCAGCGCCCGGACTGCGGCGAGTGACACCGCCATCAGCGCCGGCTGAGCATTGGCGGTCAGCGTCAGCGTCTCTTCCGGGCCTTCCCAGATCAGCTGCGATAGTTTTTCACCGAGCGCGTCGTCGACTTCCTCGAAGATCCGCCGCGATTCCACAAAAGTATCGGCGAGGTCCTTGCCCATGCCGACGGCCTGGCTGCCCTGCCCCGGAAAGGTGAATGCGATGGCCATGGTCGGCTCCCAGCTGCTGGTTCTCGCTGCCTGTGACGCAAGGCGTGCGCCCAAGTCAAGTCCAACCTTGACCGCTCAGCGTCGGCCGAGTGCCTGTTTCGGCAGGCTTTTTGGCGATCACTCATGATGAAAACCGCTCACGATTTGTTTGTTGGCTCTTCTTATTTCCGCCGCAGGCGCTAGGCTTTGCGTGACAGTTCGATGACAATCGAGTGACGCCTTTGTTGCGGGCCGGGGAACTATTGAAGTGGCAAAGACCAAGCAGAGCGCAGCCGAGGCGGCGCCACAGTTTCTTGAAGGCGATCCGTCGACTGGCTATCTGCCGGCGCGCAGATGGCCTGTCATCCGCTATGGCCTTATCAGCTTGCTGGCTGCGGCCATCCTGGTGTTTGCCATCGAACTGATCGTGCGCGGCAACTTTGCCGGCACCATTGATTTCTTTCTGCAGCCTTTCAAACCCGGCTGGACCACGATCATCATTTTTGCGCTGATCCTCATCGGTCTCGACGCCGTGCTCGGCCGCAGCCATCAGAGCCTGATGATCGTCGCGCCGCTGACATTGTCGCTGGCGTTCGTCGGCCACCAGAAGTCGCTCTATCTCGGCGATCCGCTCTATCCGACCGATTTCCTCTATTCCCGGCAGATCGTGGCACTGATGCCGCTCCTGGTCCGCGACCGCCCGGGAACCGCCATTGCCCTGGCGATCGGCATCGTCGGCGGGCTGTCGCTGCTCGTCTATGGCTGGCGGTTATGGCGCCGCCGCGTTCCGGCGCTCAGCCACAAGGGCCGCCTTGCCCGGCTGACGCTGACGGTGCCGCTGATCGCTTTCTTCGTCTCCATCATGGACTATGCCACCTTCTCGTGGACGCGCGACCGGCTGCAGATCATCCCGATTATGTGGGACCAGAAGGAAAACTATGCCTCGAACGGTTTTGCGCTCGCCTTCGCGCTGAACGTCCCGATGGCGCATGTCTCGGCGCCGCCCGGCTATTCCGACAAGGCGATCGAAGCGATCGGCAAACCGCAGGTGACCGCCTCGGTACCTGCCGAGAAGCCCGACATCATCGTCGTGATGAGCGAATCCTTCTGGGATCCGACCAAGCTGCCCGGCGTCACCATCACACCCGACCCTATCCCCAATGTGCGGGCCCTGCGCACGGGCTACATGTTCTCGCCCGAGTTCGGCGGCATGACGGCCAACATCGAGTTCGAGGCCCTGACCGGCTTTTCCAACGCCTTCCTGCCGGCGGGCAGCATTCCCTACCAGCAATATGTGCGGACACCGACTCCCTCGCTGGCGACCTTCCTGAAAAGTCAGGGCTACCGGGCACGCGCCATCCATCCCGGCACCAACTGGTTCTGGAACCGGGGGGCCGTCTATGCCGATTTCGGCTTCAACGACTTCAAGTCCGAGGAGACGTTGCCGCCCATGCAGAAGCGCGGACCGCTCGCGTCGGACGCAGCGATGACCGACGAGATCATCCGCGAAGCCGATACCAGCGCCGAGCCGGTCTTCTTTTTCGCCGTCAGCCTGCAGAACCACGGGCCGTATGAGCCGTATCGCTATAACAATCCGACCCACAAGGTGCAGGCGCCGATCAGCCAATGGGCACGTGAATCGCTGTTGAGCTACGCCGAAGGCTCTTCCGATGCGGACCGCGGCCTCGAGCGGCTGATCGAATGGGCGAAGAAACGCGAGCGGCCGACCGTCATCGCATTCTTCGGCGATCACCTGCCGCCGCTTGGGCCGGTCTACGTCGAGACCGGTTTCCTGAAGGACAATGTCGCGCCGCGCAAGGAGGCGGCCGACCAGATGCTGCAGCACCACCAGACGCCATTGATCGTCTGGTCGAACCGCAGCGGCCCGGCCGAGGATCTGGGCGCCGTCAGCCCGGCCTTCCTGCCCTACCATATCCTGAAAACGGCCGGCATCAGCCATCCGTACTACACCGGCTTCCTCGGCCAGTTGCGAGAGCGCTACCGCGTCATCGACCGTAATTTGCTGTTGGCACCGGGAGGCGACGCCACCCCCGATTGGTCGCGTAAGAAAGAGATCGACCCGGCAATCCGCGACTTCCGTCTGCTGCAATACGACATGATGTTCGGCAAGCGCCATGCGGCGCCCGATTTCTTCCCCGAAACCACAGGCAAAGTGGCTGCGCACACGAGCTGAGGCAGCTGAAGTTGCAGTGTGATGCGCGAACTCCGATCGTGTCGTCGAGAGACGGGAATTGTTGCAGCTGACTGCCGACTGCGTAGAGCTGTTCGATTTGTTGGCGTTACCTCGATCGCCTCCCGCGATTATACGAACAGGGCATCCGGTTTGTTTTGTCAGGCGAAATGCCGGAAAACATTCTTGGGTCCGGGCAGGAAATCCATAAGACCTTGCGAATGAGGCCAGCAGCCCAATAAAACCGGACAACTCGCGTGCAACTCATCTGCTTACGACACGTCGTTTGCCCTTGCCTTGCAGCCAAATTCCTGTATAGACGCCCGCAATCTGCCGGTCCTTGCTGGGGGCTGAACGGAGGGCCGGAGGTTTTTCGAAACCTTCGCGTGAAGCCAGAAGCGCTTCCGCCTCCCGTGTCTCCGCTCTCGACCGTCTCGTCATGCTCCTTTCTTCCCCGCCTTCGCAAGGATTGCGGGTCAGAGAAGTTGCAGAGGCTTTTGCCGCCGGGAACCGGGAGAGAAACGAAGAAAGGCACGAACACTATGGCTCTATACGAACATGTGTTTCTTGCTCGGCAGGACCTCTCGCAGCAGCAGGTCGATGCGCTTGTCGAACAGTACAAGGGCGTCATCACCGCGAATGGCGGGTCCGTCGGCCGGGTCGAGAACTGGGGACTGAAGTCCCTCACCTACCGGGTCAACAAGAACCGGAAGGCATATTATACACTCATGGACATCACCTGCCCGCCGGCCGCGCTCAACGAAATGGAGCGCCAGATGGGTCTGTCCGAGGACGTACTGCGTTTCCTGACCATCAAGGTCGATGCGCATGAGGAAGGTCCGTCGGCAATGATGCAGAAGCGCGAAGAGCGGTCGGAACGCGGCGGCTTCGGCGACCGCGACCGTGGCCCGCGCTCATTCGGCGACCGCGATCGCGGTGACCGCGGTGATCGTCCGCCGCGCAGCTTCGGCGATGGCGGTGCCGATCGTGGCCCGCGCCGTCCGCGCGAAGGCTTTGAAGGAGCGGCAGAATAATGGTCGACATCAACCAGATCCCAACCCGGCGCCCCTTCCACCGCCGCCGCAAGACTTGCCCGTTCTCTGGCGCCAACGCGCCGAAGATCGACTACAAGGACGTGCGGCTTCTGCAGCGCTACATCTCCGAGCGCGGCAAGATCGTGCCATCGCGCATCACTGCCGTCAGCCAGAAGAAGCAGCGCGAACTCGCCAAGGCGATCAAGCGTGCCCGCTTCCTCGGCCTGCTGCCCTACGTGGTCCGCTAAATCTACGCGGGCGGTTCGCCGCCCGCTTTTTGTCACCGGCCACGACGGGCGTAGCCGGATCGAACACCAAATCCCGGGTTGGATTTCGACAAGAGATCCTAACTGCCGCGACAGGCAGGACAGCGACACAGGCGGCGACGCCCAGCTTCCTGACCTGTTCCAGACAACTCGGCGCCGATCCTGAGGATAGCGCCCAAGCGAAGGAACAAAACCATGGAAGTCATTCTTCTCGAACGCGTTTCCCGCCTCGGCCAGATGGGCGACACCGTCAAGGTCAAGGACGGATTCGCCCGCAATTTCCTGTTGCCGCAGGGCAAGGCGCTGCGCGCCAACGAAGCTAACAAGAAGAAGTTCGAGGGACAGCGGGCGCAACTGGAAGCCCGCAACCTGGAGCGCAAGTCCGAGGCCGCGCAGATTGCGGAAAAACTCGACGGCAAGAGCTTCATCGCCGTGCGCTCGGCCGGCGAGACCGGTCAGCTTTATGGTTCGGTCTCGACACGCGACATCGCCGAGTTGGTGACGGCGGAAGGTTTTTCGGTCAACCGCAACCAGATCCTGCTCAACCAGCCGATCAAGACCATTGGCGTCACCAATGTGGCGATCGCGCTGCACCCGGAGGTCGAGGTTACCATCACGCTCAACATTGCCCGCACGGCCGACGAAGCCGAGCGCCAGGCCAAGGGCGAAACGCTGACCACCGCCGAAGCCATCTACGGCGAGGACATCAACGATAATGCGCGGCCGGAAAACTTCTTCGATCCGAATGCGGAGTTCGAGGGCGGCGAAGACAACGGCTGATCGTCATTCGTCGGCATTCGCCGGCTAATCGCTATTCTGGACCAATGCCCGGGCCTCGTACCCGGGCATTTTTATGCCAAATGGAACTTTTCGAACCCCTATATCTTGATGCAGAATAAGACAGCCTGTCTGACCGAGAGGGGACATTTGGTCATGAATATTCTGCTTAAACGCATTCTCGACCGCCTGGTCCGCACAGGCAATCTCAAGGTGACAGGGCCGCAAGGCTCGATGGTGACTTTCGGTGACGGCAGCGGTGAACCGGTGCACATGCACATCAAGACCAGGCATGCCGAGCGCGCCATCACTTTCGATCCGATGCTGGCGGTGCCGGAAGCCTACATGGACGGTGAACTCGACATTCTCGAGGGCGGCGTGCTGGGGGTGATGCGGATTGCCTTCCAGAACATGGGCAGCGGCGGTATCGATGCCACCTGGTCGAAAGCGATCGAAGGTCTGCGCCACGCCTTCCGGCGCCTGCAGCAGATCAACACGGCGTCGCGGGCGCGCCGCAACGTGCAGCGCCATTACGATCTGTCGGGCGACCTCTACCGCCTCTTCCTCGATGAGGACATGCAATATTCCTGCGCTTATTTCGAGCAGCCGGATATGACCCTCGACGAGGCACAAGCGGCCAAGAAGCGCCATATTGCCGCCAAGCTCAGGCTGAAGGCCGGCCAGACGGTGCTCGATATCGGCTCCGGCTGGGGTGGGCTTGGCCTTTATCTCGCCAAGGCGTTCGACGTCGACGTACAGGGCGTGACGCTGTCGACCGAGCAGCACGGCGTCGCCACCGACCGCGCCCATGCGCAAGGCCTGCAAAACCGGGTTCATTTCGACATCAAGGACTATCGCGAACTCAATGAACGTTTCGATCGCATCGTCTCGGTCGGCATGTTCGAGCATGTCGGCGTCAATCATTTCCGCACCTTCTTCGACAAGTCGGCGACGCTGCTGAAGCCGGACGGCGTCATGCTGCTGCATACGATCGGCCGCTCCGGCGTGCCGTGGGCGACCAGCGCCTTCATCCGCAAATACATCTTCCCGGGCGGCTATATTCCGTCGCTCTCAGAAGTGATGCCGGCCATCGAAAAATCGGGGCTCGTCGTCACCGACATCGAGGTTCTGCGGCTGCATTATGCCGAGACGCTAAAGCATTGGGGCGAACGCTTCGCCGCCAACCGCGACAAGGCCAAGGCGATTTATGACGAGCGCTTCTGCCGTATGTGGGAGTTCTATCTTGCCGCCTCGGAAGCTGCCTTCCGCTGGCAGGATCTGGTGATCTTCCAGATCCAGATTGCCAAGAAGAACGACACGCTGCCGATGACGCGCGACTACATGGCCAATTGTGAGAAGGCGCTGGAGATGCGCGATCTTGGACGTCGTGAAAAGGCTGCGGCGGCCAAGCCCGCTCGCCGCCGCAAAATGGTGGATCCGGAATAGACGGCCGGCGATCGCGCCATTGCCGCTTGCCATTGCCGGTTGGCACGCTGAAAAGGCTCCCGTCAACGCGGGACCTTTTTTATGACCTACCTCCTCTACGTCGCTGCCGCACTTGCCGAGATCGCCGGCTGCTTTTCGTTCTGGACATGGTGGCGGCTGGAAAAATCGCCGCTGTGGTTGGCGCCCGGTCTCGTCTCGCTGGTGCTATTCGCGTGGCTGTTGGCGCTGGTCGACACCAGCGCGGCGGGCCGGGCCTACGCCGCCTATGGCGGCATCTACATTGCCGCCTCGCTGGCCTGGCTGTGGCTGGCGGAAGGCGTGCACCCCGACCGCTGGGACCTTGCCGGTGCCGCGATCTGCATCGTTGGCGCCTCGGTCATTCTGCTCTCACCTCGGACCGTCTAAGCGATGGAACTGCCCGTCCCGCTTAGACAAGGCGTCGACCGCCTTCTCGAACAGGTGCCGTTGCCGGTGCTTAAGCAAGCGGCAAAGACGCTGTCGGACCGCTACCGCGCAGAGTTGCGCGACGGTCGCCTGCACATGGCCGAAGACATGGCGGTGAAGGCCTATCTGGCAACGCGGCTGCCGGCGACCTATGCTGCCGTCCGCGCCAGCCTCGACGCGGTAAGCGAGGCGCGGCCCGATTATGCTCCGAGAACCCTGCTCGATGTCGGCGCCGGCCCTGGCACGGTGCTTTGGGCCACAATCAATCTCTGGCCGGATCTCCAACAGGCGGTGCTGCTCGAGGCCGGCGCCGCCGTGCGAAGGGTCGGCGAAGCACTTGCCGCGGATGCGATCACGGCCAGGACCGCCTGGCGGACCGGCGACGTCACTGTCGACCTGGTCGATCTGGAGCCGGCCGAGCTTGTGACTTCAGCCTATGTGCTGGATGAGATCGCGCCGGCATCGCTGGCAAAACTCGTCGACCGGCTCTGGCAGCTGACCGCCGACACGCTGCTGGTGGTCGAGCCGGGCACGCCGGCCGGCTGGCAGCGTATTCTTACCGTGCGGCGGCAGCTGATCGAGGCGGGGGCGCACGTGCTTGCGCCCTGCCCGCATGAGGCGCCCTGCCCGCTCGTCGCTCCCGACTGGTGCCATTTCGCCCGCCGGGTCGCCCGCTCGCGCCTGCACCGTCTGGCCAAGGATGCCGAGGTGCCGTGGGAGGACGAGAAATTCATCTTTGTCGCGGCTTCCCGCCATCCGGCCACTCCGCCTCGAGCGCGAGTGATCGCACCGCCGAAGTCGGGCTCCGGCAAGGTCTTGCTGAAGCTTTGCCAACAGGATGGAAGTGCTGCCGAGCGACTGTTCACCAAGCGCGATGGCGAGACGTTCAAGGCCGCACGGCGACTGGAGTGGGGTGATGCCTTGCCGGAATGACCGGCAGCTATTTTCCTGTTTTGTTCGCGCCCAAGAACGGCTAGGCTCGCCATCTTGATTCGAGTCAATTGAGATTCTTTCCACCGAAAGAACCTGGCTGTGAATCGCGGGCATCAAAGTTGGTTGGTTGGGGACTGATGCAGATAAGTCATCACCGACTTGTCTCGTTCTGATATCGAGAGACCGGGGATCAGGACCGGGGACATCATGGCAGAGGCAGCACGAAAATTCGGCGTGGCGGAAACACCGCTCTATCGCGAGGCGCCGAACAACATCGAGGCCGAGCAGGCGCTGCTCGGCGCCATACTGGTCAACAACGATGCCTTCTACCGCGTCTCCGACTTCCTGAAGCCCGGCCATTTCTACGAGCCGCTGCATAGAAAGATCTTCGAGGTCGCGGCCGAGCTCATCCGCATGGGCAAGATCGCGACGCCAATCACGCTGAAGACCTTCCTGCCGGCCGACGAGAAGGTCGGCGACATGACAGTGGCGCAATATGTCGTGCGGTTGGCGGTCGAGGCCGTCACGGTCGTCAACGCCACCGACTATGGCCGCGCCATCTACGATCTGGCCACGCGGCGCGCGCTGATCACCGTCGGCGAGGACATGGTCAACATCGCCTATGACGCGCCGGTCGACATGTCGCCCTCCGACCAGATCGAGGATGCCGAGCGGCGCCTGTTCGAGTTGGCCGAGACCGGCCGCTATGATGGCGGCTTCGAGAGCTTCACCGACGCCGTCAAGACCGCCGTCGACATGGCCAATGCCGCCTATATGCGCGACGGGCATCTGTCGGGCGTCGCCACCGGCTTGCGCGACCTCGACCGCCGCATGGGCGGCCTGCAGTCGTCCGACCTGATCATCATTGCGGGGCGCCCCGGCATGGGCAAGACCTCGCTCGCCACCAATATCGCCTTCAATATCGCCGAGGCCTACGTCCCGGCGCAGCAGGCCGACGGGTCGTTCAAAGCGGCCAATGGCGGCGTCGTCGGCTTCTTTTCGCTCGAAATGTCGTCCGAACAGCTGGCCACCCGCATCATCTCCGAACAGACCGAAATCCCGTCGTCGAAAATCCGCCGCGGCGAGATAAGCGAGATGGATTTCGAAAAGCTCGTCGCGTGCTCGCAGACGATGCAGAAAATCCCGCTGTTCATCGATCAGACCGGCGGCATTTCCATTGCTCAGCTGTCTGCCCGGGCACGTCGCCTGAAGCGCCAGCGCGGCCTCGACGTCATCGTCATCGACTATATCCAGCTGATGCAGGGGTCGAGCGCGAAATCATCGCAAAACCGCGTCCAGGAGATCACCGAGATCACCACCGGGCTCAAGGCGCTGGCCAAGGAGCTGGCGGTGCCGATCATTGCGCTGTCGCAGCTGTCGCGCCAGGTCGAGAGTCGCGACGACAAGCGCCCGCAGCTTTCGGATCTGCGCGAATCCGGTTCGATCGAGCAGGACGCCGACGTGGTGCTGTTCGTCTACCGCGAGGAATACTACCTGAAGAACCGCGAGCCGAAGCCGGGCACCGACGAATACATCAAATGGGAACACGAGATGAACGAAATGCGCGGCAAGGCCGAAGTCATCGTCGCCAAGCAGCGCCACGGCCCAACGGGGTCGGTCAGCCTCGCCTTCCAGGGCGAGTTCACCCGCTTCTCGGATCTTGCCGAGGAGCATCATTTGCCGGATCGGTTCGAGTAGCTTTTTGACCAACCGTCGCGCTCCGTCACACCCCCCTCTGGCCTGCCGGCCATCTCCCCCGCAAGGGGGGAGATCGGCAGTTTTGCCGCCGGCTCTCTTCCTGCGACATCAGAGATTGGCGACAGCGTCGATGACAGCCAATCTCCCCCCTTGCGGGGGAGATGTCCGGCAGGACAGAGGGGGGTGGGCCGGATCGCCGAGCCTCGGCAATTGGCAAGCGACGCGACGCTGATGGCCAAGTCCCGCGTCCAGTTCATTTGCCAGAATTGTGGTTCGGTGCATCAGCGCTGGGCCGGCAAATGCGATGCCTGCGGCGAGTGGAATACGCTGGTCGAGGAAGGCACGTCCGGCGGCATAGGCTCGGGTCCGGCCAACACCCGCAATGCGCGCAAGGGCCGCGCCGTGGTGCTGACGACGCTGTCCGGCGACATCGAGGATGCGCCGCGCATTGTCTCCGGCATCGGCGAGCTCGACCGCGCCACAGGCGGCGGCTTCGTGCGCGGCTCGGCGCTGCTGGTCGGCGGCGATCCCGGCATCGGCAAGTCGACGCTGCTCACCCAGGCCGCGGCCGCGCTGGCGGCAAAGGGCCACCGCATCGTCTACGTCTCGGGTGAAGAGGCGGTCGCCCAGATCAGGCTGCGCGCCCAGCGGCTCGGCGTCGCCGACACCCCGGTCGAGCTCGCCGCCGAGACCAATGTCGAGGACATCCTCGCCACCGTCGCCGATGGCAAGCGGCCGGATCTGGTCATTCTCGATTCGATCCAGACGCTGTGGACCGACATGGCCGATTCGGCGCCCGGCACGGTGACCCAGGTGCGTGCTGCGGCCCAGGCGATGATCCGCTACGCAAAATCCACAGGGGCGGCGATCGTTCTGGTCGGCCATGTCACCAAGGAGGGCCAGATCGCCGGCCCACGCGTCGTCGAGCACATGGTCGACGCGGTGCTCTATTTCGAGGGCGAAGGCGGCCACCACTTCCGTATCCTGCGCACGGTCAAGAATCGATTCGGGCCAACCGACGAGATCGGCGTCTTCGAAATGTCGGACAAGGGCTTGCGGGAAGTCGCCAACCCGTCCGAGCTTTTCCTCGGCGAGCGCCATGCGAAGTCGCCGGGTGCCGCGGTTTTCGCCGGCATGGAGGGCACACGGCCGGTGCTGGTCGAGATCCAGGCGCTGGTGGCGCCGTCGACGCTGGGCACGCCGCGCCGCGCCGTCGTCGGCTGGGACGGTGCCCGGCTATCGATGATCCTGGCGGTTCTGGAAGCTCATTGCGGCGTCCGCTTCGGCACCCACGACGTCTATCTCAACGTTGCCGGCGGCTACCGCATTTCGGAGCCGGCGGCCGACCTGGCAGTGGCGGCGGCACTGGTTTCCTCGCTCACCGGTCTTGCCCTTCCCGCCGATTGCGTCTATTTCGGCGAAATCAGCCTTTCGGGTGCGGTGAGGCCGGTTGCGCACGCGCAGCAGCGCCTCAAGGAAGCCGAAAAGCTGGGTTTCGGAAGCGCGGTTCTGCCCTTGGGCAGCGAGGAACTTGTCGGTGGTAATGGGGTCGGGGGGATCGGAGCCGGCGCTTTCCAGCCCACCGAGCTTGCCGATCTCGTGGCGCGCATAGCCGGCTCACGGCGCAGCCGCGTCGACGAGCGAGAGTGATGCGGCTCGTCGAGCCGCGAAAAAGAGATCGGAGTGGGGCGAAAACATGCCGATTACGCTGCTTGACGGAATTCTCGTCGGCTTCACCCTGGTCTCGGCGATGCTCGCCATGGTTCGAGGCTTTTCGCGCGAGATCCTGTCGATCATCTCCTGGGCAGCCGCTGCAGCGGCCGCCTTCTTCTTCTACAAGCCGGTGCTGCCTTACATTCAGCCCTATATCGACAACGAAAAGGCCGCCATGGCAGCGGCCGCCGGTATCGTCTTCATTGTCGCGCTGATCGTCGTTTCGGTCATCACCATGAAGCTCGCCGACTGGATCATCGATTCCAGGATCGGCGCGCTCGATCGTACACTTGGCTTCCTCTATGGCGCGGCGCGCGGTATCCTGGTCGTCGCTGTTGCGCTGCTTTTCTTCAATTGGCTGGCCGGCGCCAAGGCCCCAGGCTGGATTGCCAACGCCAAGTCAAAGCCGCTGCTCGAATCGATCGGCGCCAAGCTCGAAAGCCTGCTGCCCGAGGATCCGGAAAACGCTATCCTCAACAAGCTCAATCCGAATCAGCCAGCCACCGAGACGCCTCTGGCCCCAGACGCGCCTGCAGCGGAAGCACCTGCCGCCGGCGACGACGCCACCGCTCCGGCACCCGATGACAGCGACGCGCCACCGGCCGACAATGCGCCCGCGACGCCGGCACCTGCAAACCCGGCGCCGGCAAACTGATTTCGACAGACTTGCCAATCTGCAGACTTGGCGAGGCATCAAGACTGACGATCATGTGAACGCCGCACGACGTGCGTTGCTTTCGATGCGCTATGACCTTATATGGCGACTTTAGCGGAGCTTGAGCCCCCAATGGCAGACGCAGACGACGTGCTTTCCGCCGAAGCCGACGACCATTTCCACGACGAATGCGGCGTGTTCGGCATTTTCGGCCGGCAGGACGCCGCAGCCATCGTAACCCTCGGCCTGCATGCGTTGCAGCATCGAGGCCAGGAAGCGGCCGGCATCGTTTCCTACGACGGCACCCAATTCCATGTCGAACGCCATGTCGGCCTGATCGGCGACACCTTCACCAAGCAGCGTGTCATCGACAGCCTGCAAGGCAACCGTGCCATCGGCCACACGCGCTACGCCACCACCGGCGGCTCCGGCCTGCGCAACATCCAGCCTTTCTTCGCCGAACTTGCCGATGGCGGCTTTGCCGTCGCCCACAACGGCAATCTCACCAACGCCATGACCGTGCAGCGCGCGCTGCAGAAGCAAGGCGCCATCTTCTCTTCCACCTCCGATACCGAGACGCTTTTGCATCTGGTTGCCACCAGCAAGGAGCGCGACCTGAATTCGCGCTTTATCGATGCGGTGCGCCAGGTCGAAGGCGCCTTCTCGCTGGTGGCGATGACGTCCAAGAAGATGATCGGCTGCCGCGACCCGCTCGGCATCCGCCCGCTGGTACTCGGCGATCTCGACGGTGCCTGGATCCTCGCCTCGGAAACCTGTGCGCTCGATATCATCGGGGCGCGTTTCGTGCGTGACCTGAAGCCCGGCGAAATGGTCGTCGTCACCAGCAAGGGGATCGAAAGCCTGTTCCCGTTCGAGCCGCAGAAGACCCGCTTCTGCATTTTCGAATATGTCTATTTCGCGCGGCCGGATTCGTCTGTCGAAGGCCGGAATGTCTACGAAGTACGCAAGCGCATCGGCGCCGAGCTGGCGCTGGAAAGCCCGGTCGAGGCGGACATCGTCGTGCCGGTACCGGATTCGGGCACGCCGGCGGCGATCGGCTTCTCGCAGGCCGCGGGCATTCCGTTCGAGCTCGGCATCATCCGCAACCACTATGTCGGTCGTACCTTCATTCAGCCCGGCGATTCGATCCGCCACATGGGCGTCAAGCTGAAGCACAACGCCAATCGCCGCATGATCGAAGGCAAGCGTGTGGTGTTGGTTGACGATTCCATTGTGCGCGGCACCACCAGCCAGAAGATCGTGCAGATGGTGCGCGATGCCGGCGCGAAGGAAGTGCATATGCGCATTGCCTCGCCGCCGACGCGCGCCTCCTGCTTTTACGGCGTCGACACGCCGGAGAAATCGAAGCTGCTGGCATCGCGCATGTCGGTGGAGGAGATGGCCGAGTTCATCCGCGTCGATTCGCTCGGCTTCCTCTCGATAGACGGGCTCTATCGCGCCGTCGGCGAAGCCGGCCGCGACAACGAGCAGCCGCAATTCTGCGACGCCTGCTTCACCGGTCAGTATCCGACCCGGCTTGCCGATTTCGAAGGCTCCGACAATGTGCGCACGCTGTCGCTGTTAGCGGCCGGCGGGTCGTAGGCCTTGCCGGTCCGTTTGTCTCCGTCCCCTTGGCCCCTTACGGCGGCTTCACCTTGCCTGTCGGAATCATCGTATGAGCCTTGACCTCTCCGGCCGCGTTGCGGTCGTCACCGGCGCGTCGCGCGGTATCGGCTATTTCATCGCCAGGGAGCTTGCCGCGGCCGGTGCGCATGTGATTGCGGTTGCTCGCACCGTCGGCGGCTTGGAAGAACTCGACGACCAGATCAAGGCAGGTGGCGGACAGGCGACGCTGGCCCCGCTCGATCTTGCCGACATGGCGGGGATCGACCGGCTGGGCGGCGCCATCCACGAGCGCTGGGGCAAGCTCGATATACTGGTCGCCAACGCCGCTGTGCTCGGCGTCATCGCCCCGATCGGCCATGTCGAGGCCAAGACCTTCGAGAAGGTGATGACCATCAACGTCACCGCAACATGGCGGCTGATCCGCTCGGTCGACCCGCTGCTCAGGCTTTCCGATGCCGGCCGTGCTATCGTGCTTTCCTCCAGCCTTGCCCACTCCGCACGCGCCTTCTGGGCGCCTTATGCGGCGTCGAAGGCGGCGGTCGAGGCCATGACGCGTTCATGGGCGCATGAGACCGAAAACCTGCCGCTCAGGGTCAATGCCGCCGATCCCGGGGCAACGCGCACCGCGATGCGGGCGCAGGCCGTACCCGGCGAGGATCCTGAAACACTGCCGCACCCTTCGGAGATCGCCAAGCGTATCGTGCCGCTGGCCAGCCCTATGCTCAAGGAGACCGGGCTGATCTTCCAGGCCAAGCACAATCGCTTTGTCGCCTACCGGCAGCCGGAGTAGCCACACATCGCATTTTGCCGGAAGAATTGCGCCGGCACCAACGTTGTTCGGGTGCCACAATTCGAGGAACGGAGGACCATATGCGGAGACTGCTTCTCTTGACTGCCACCGCGCTGCTTGCAGTTATCGGCGCCACGTCGTCGCAGGAGGCAACGATGAGCTTTTTCGTCACCAGCGTCGGCTCCGGCAAAGGCGCCGATCTCGGCGGTGTGGCCGGCGCCGACGCCCATTGTAGTTCACTGGCCGAAGCCGCGGGCGTTACCGGCAAGACATGGCGCGCTTATCTCTCGACCAGCGATACCGATGCACGCGACCGTATCGGCAAAGGCCCGTGGTTCAACGCCAAGGGCGTCAAGATCGCCGATGATGTCGCTTCCTTGCATAGCGATGCCAACGCCATCACCAAAAAGACGGCACTCGACGAAAAGGGCCAAATGGTCAACGGCCGCGGCGACACGCCCAACCGGCACGACGTGTTGACCGGCTCCAAGCCGGATGGCACGAAAATAGCCGACCAGACCTGCGGCGACTGGACGCTGAGCGGAGCAGAAGGTGTGGCGATGATGGGTCATCACGATCGTACCGGCCTCGATGATTCGGCAGCCGCCAAATCGTGGAATTCCTCGCATGCGTCACGCGGTGGCTGCAGCCAGGAGGCGCTGAAGGGCACCGGCGGCGACGGCCTGTTCTATTGTTTTGCGGTGAACTGAACCACAGCCGGAAAACGACCGACATCACGCGGCTGTGATGCCGTGGCTTAACGCCGCGCTTTGGCCCAGCTTTCGCCGCTGGGCCGGAGTTGCTAGGATCGTGCGACTCCCAAACAAGCAGAGCGAGGAAATACTCATGGCGGCACCGAGCGTAGCGTTAGTCTGGTATCTGGTGATCGCCGGCCCGCAAGGCGGCATGGTCGTGCTGCCCAGCACATTCGACACCCGCGAACAGTGCGCCTTCGCCATAACCGAATACCAGAAGCAACCGACGCCGGCCGGCTGGTCGGTGCAGTGCGTGCCGAGCGCCTCGCCCTTCGCCGACGAGGGCGACGCCGAGGAGCCGTCGGCGCAGTAGGAGAACGTGATCTCCCCCCTTGAGGGACCCTTGGGGGGACATGGCCGACAGGCCAGGCTGGTCCGACCGCGCTCGGCCTGCTGCAGCGGTTGGCACTTCACGCGAGACAACCCCTCTGTCGCCTTCGGCGACATCTCCCCCTGAGGGACCCTCAAGGGGGAGATCGTCAGCGTCGCGCGCTGACCGTCAGCTCCGGCTTCTGGCTGATGGTCTGAAACACCACGCAGTAGCGCTCGGTCAGCTTGAGCAGCGCATCGATGCGCTCCTGCGGTTCGTCGGTGTCGAGCCCAAATGTCAGCCGGATGGCGCGGAAGCCAACCGGCGCATCCCTCGCCACGCCAAGCGTGCCGCGAAAGTCGAGATCGCCTTCGGCTTCCACCGTGGCGGCCCCAAGCTTGAATTCCAGCGCCGTCGCCACTGCCTTCAGCGTGACACCGGCGCAAGCCACCAGCGCTTCCAGAAGCATGTCGCCGGAGCAGAGTTCGAGCCCGGTGCCGCCGGTCGCCGGATGCAGCCCTGCAATGGCAATCGCCCTGCCCGTCTCGACCTTGCAGGCGATCGATTGGTCGTCGATCGAGCCCTTGGCCTTGAGGGTAATCAGCGCGCGCGAGGCGTCGTCGCGATAGGCCTCCTTCAGCGGCGCCTGCATGGCCTTAATGCGATCGCGTCCATTTCATTTCTCTCCCATAGTTGTCTGGCTTCGCCGCTTAACGGCGGTGTCGCCTGCCCCAAACGCAAGTCCCCGCTGGCGTAGCGCTTGGCAGGGTTTCGCCCGTATAGCCGGACGATACGGATGCCCGACATCCAACGCCTTCACACCCTCTCTCGCAACACATTCGTAAGGCCGCCGGACATATGGCCGATATCGCCACCCTGGAAACCCGCGAAAGGGTTCTTGCGGGCATCCTGTTCAACGGCGCTGCCGTCTGCTGTTTCGATGCACGACGCCTCGATCAAGCTGACACTATGGTGTCAGGACGGGGCAGCGTAAGCTGGTGAAATGACGGAATCGCTGGACATGTCAGGCACAGTGGAAAGCGCCCGCGAACGTACCCTCGGCATCATCCTGGTCTCGGCATCGGCGGCCGTCTTCGGCCTCACCGGCGTGCTGACCAAATCGATCCATGCCGACCCGCTGACCATCACCTGCTGGCGCGGCTTCGTCGGCTCGATCCTGATCAGCCTTTATGTGCTATGGCGTCGCCAGCGCTCCGGCGGTCGCGACAGCCTGCGGCTCGGCTGGCGCGGCTGGCTGCTGGCGATCGAGGGCGCGCTCGCCAGCATCGCCTTCATCTCGGCGTTCAAGTTCACCTTTGTCGCCAATGTCGCGATCATCTACGCCACCGCACCCTTCGTCACCGCGCTGCTTGCCTTCATGCTGGTCCGCGAGCCGTTCCGGCTGCAGACGCTTGCCGCCGCCGCCGTGTCACTGTGCGGTGTGGCGATCATGGTCTGGTCCGGCTTCGGCACCGGCCATCTGTTCGGCGACGGGTTGGCGCTGCTGATGACGATCGGCAGTGCCCTCTACATGATCATGGTGCGGGCCTTCCGCGACACGCCGGTGGTGTGGGCGGGTGCCGTGTCGGCGTTCCTCCTGTTCGTGCTCGGCTGGCTCATCGCCGAGCCGCTGGCCGTCTCGGCCTGGGATGCTGTGCTTCTAGCCACCTTCGGCGCCTCGTTCGCGCTGGCCTCGATCTTGTGGACGGAGGGCACCCGGCTTATTCCGGCGGCCGAGTCCGGATTGCTGGGCTCGGCCGAAGTGCCATTCGCGATCCTGTTTGCCTTCCTGTTCCTCGCGGAGATCCCGCCGGCAGCCAGCATGCTCGGCGGGGCCATCGTGCTTTGCGCGGTGTTCGCTCACGCCGGCCGAGACTGGCTCATGGCTAGGCAGCGCGCAGAGGATGCAGGACCGATCCTCGCCGCGTCCGAGGGCGAGTTGGCGGTCCGATCACGAGAAGTCCGTTCCTCAAAATAAATTTGAAAAGTCATGGAACCATCATAGGGCTCAGTCATTATGGCTGCGACGGGCCACCCCAAGTCCCCCCAAACCCCTCGGCCCGTCCTACTCAGAGCCGACCGCAAGGTCGGCTTTTTCTTTGCTGGCTCAGTTGGCCAAGGCTAGGTTGCCGCTGAACAACGCGGCCAGATCCTGCGCTGGCCGATCGGCATCCTCACGCAAGCGGATGGCGAATTCGGCGACCGGCACTGGCGGCAGATCAAGATCGCGCGGCGCCTCGACGATGCCGGAATGAGCGAAGCGCGCAGTCCTCAACGTCAAGGCGATGCCGGCGTGCACTGCCGTGCGCAGGCCGGCAAGGCTGGCACTGCCGGCAGCAATGCGGTAGCGACGGCCGGCCGCATCGAGTGCACTGGTCGCCGCTTCCCGAAACCCGCAATGAGGATCGAGCAGTGCCAAGGGCAGTTCGTCATGGCGGGTGGCCAGCCCATTCTGTGAGCAAAGCCAGATCATCGGTTCCTTGAGCACGCCGACTTCGTCGCGTGTCGCCACCTGCCGCATGGCAATGGCCAGATCAAGGGTGCCGGCCTGCAAAGCCTGCGCCAGTTCAGCGGAACGGCCGACGCGCAATTCGATCCTGACGCGCGGATGGCTGACAGCGAAAGCCCTGAGAAGCTGCGGCAAGCCGCTGTCGGCGAAGTCCTGCGTGGTGCCGATGGCGACGCGCCCGTCGGCACGCGCCCCTTTGAGGGCCAGCCACGCCTCGCGGTGCGCGGCAAGGATGCGACGCGCGTGGCCGACCAGATCCTCGCCTGCCGGCGTCAGACCGCGCCCTCGCCCCTGCGGCACCAGCAGCGCTTCGCCGACAACATCCTCCAGCCGCTGCATCTGCGCGGTCACTGCGGACGGGGAGCGGCCGACGATCGACGCGGCCCGCGCCAGGGAACCGCCATCGACGAAAGCGAGGAAAGTCTTGAGGAGGTCGGGATCGAACATCTGCATAATTCGACACTATCAAAGTGTTTATCAAAAACAATTCGATTTTTTTGATTTAGTAATGATGGCACGATTTTATCGACGGCGAGAAACGCCGCTTGAAGCCGAGGAGAAGAAACATGCCGATCATCAATGTCAGCGTCACCGGCAAACCCGATGCCGGTTTGTCAGCCGCCATTGCCAAGGAGGTGACCGAACTGACGGCCATGCATCTGCGCAAAGATGCAACGATTACAGCTGTTGCCATTTCCTATCACGACCCCGAGCACTGGTTCGCCGGCGGCAAGTCGCTGGCCGAGCATGGCGCCAACACGGCTTGGCTCGACATCAAGGTTGTCGACGGCACCAACACCAAGCTCGAGCTGGAGGCGTATCTGCAGGCAATTTTTGCCGCATTCGGCCGGCTTCTGGGCAAGGTGCATGAGGAAAGCTACGCCCTCGTGCATGAAGTGCCTGCGGCCGCCTATGGCTTTGGCGGCAAGACGCAGGAATTCCGCTTCATCAGCGGAAGGATGAAAGCGGCGTAGCTGCGATAGGCAGCCGAATCCAGTGATGACAGGAGAAAAGGAAAATGGAGCCGCATTGACGTTGATCCAACTTCGGCTAGGTTCTCACCCGAAGCGGCCACTGAAGAGCCGTGACGTGAGATTGTTGGGAGATGCGGCGATGATCCTGACACTGGCGCTGCTTGCGGGTCTTGTCGCGGCCTGGCTGCTGATCGGCGTGGTGGAGACGTTCCGCCTCGGCCTGCGTTTGAGCCAGGCGCTGCTCTACGTGCCGTTCAAGCTCGCCTACCGGATCAGCGACGAGCGCATCAAGATTGCCCGCAAGTCGGCGGCCCCGGTCATCTACGTCGTTTGGCATCAGTCACGCATCGAGCCGGCGCTGATGCTGTCGCTGCTGCCGGAGGACACGCTGCACATCCTCGACCAGGCTTCGGCCAGGTCGCCGTGGCTGGAGCCGTGGCGTGAGCTCGGCCGCACCATCGCCTTCAACGCCGAGCATGTCTTCGTCAGCCGCAGATTGGTGCGGGTGCTGAAGGGCAAGGGCCGGCTCGCCGTTTACCTGCCGGATGCGGTCGAGCCCGACGTCAAGTCGTTTCGGTTGTTTCGCGCCATCACCCGTATCGCCATGCAGGCCGACGCGCGCATCGTGCCGATCTTCGTTGCCGGCGCACGCAGCCTGCCGGCTTCACTGACGCCGGCGGACAAGGCGCCCCGCCACTGGTTTCCGCAGCTGTCGATCAGCGTGCTGGAGCCGATGACCATTGCCGAGCTGGTGGCGCGGAATCCCGATCAGGCCTCCAACACAAATGCGTTGTTCGATCGCTTCGCTGAGGCCAGGCTTTTCGGCAACGATCTCGATCGCGGCCTGTTTCTTGCCATGCGCGATGCCGCCGACCGGGTTGGCGCTTCGCATCCAATTGTCGAGGACGTCATTGGTGGCGCGCTGAGCTACCGGAAAATGTTCATCGGCGCCAGGGTTTTGGGCCACCGCTTCGAGGCAATAACAGCGCCGGGCGAAGCGGTTGGGCTGCTCCTGCCCAACGCCAATGGGGTCGTGCTGTCGTTCGTCGGACTTTTGTCGGCTGCGCGGGTGGCAGCAATGATCAACTATACCGCCGGCCCGGCCAGCGTCACCGCCGCCGTCCGCACGGCGATGATCCGCACCGTGGTCTCCTCACGCGCCTTTGTCGAAAAGGCCAACCTCGCCGACATCGTCGAGGCGGTGGAAAAAGGCGGGGCGAAACTGTTGTGGCTGGAGGATGTTCGCGCAAGCGTGACCGTGCTGGACAAGGCCGCAGCCGCCTTGCTGTGGCGCTGGCCGCTGCAGCGCCAGGATGCGGCCAAGCCGGCGGTGATCCTGTTCACCTCCGGCTCGGAAGGCACGCCCAAGGCCGTGGTGCTGTCGCACCGGAACCTTCTTGCCAATGCGATGCAGGCGGAAGCCCGCATCACCATCTCGCCTGCCGACATCCTGCTCAACGTGCTGCCGGTGTTCCACTCGTTCGGGTTAACCGGCGGCACCATCCTGCCGCTGGTCACCGGAGTAAAGCTGTTCCTCTACCCGTCACCGCTCCACTACAAACTTATTCCGGAGGTGGCGCGCAAGGTCCGGCCAACGGTGATGTTCGGCACCGACACGTTCCTCGCCAACTATGCCCGCACCGCCAAGGACGACGATTTTTCCAGCCTGCGCTTCGTCGTGGCCGGTGCCGAGGCGGTGAAGCCGGAGACGCGCCGGGTTTACCGCGAGCGCTTCCAGGCCGAGATCATCGAAGGTTTTGGCTTGACCGAGGCCGCACCGGTGGTTGCCGTCAACACTGCCATCCACGGCCGCGACGGAACGGTCGGGCGGCTGCTGCCGGCCATGCGCATGAAACTCGAACCGGTCGAAGGCATTAGCGACGCCGGCCGGCTGTGGCTCGACGGGCCGAACCTGATGATGGGCTACATGACCGCCGATAGGCCGGGCGAGCTGCAGCCGCTCGAAGGCTGGCACGACACCGGCGATATCGTTTCGGTCGATCGCGAAGGCTTCATCACCATTCGCGGCCGCGCCAAGCGCTTCGCCAAGATAGCCGGCGAGATGGTATCACTTGGTGCGGTCGAGATGCTGGTGCAGTCGCTGTGGCCAGAAGAGCATCACGCCGTGGTGGCAGTGCCGGACAAGCGGCGCGGCGAGCGCCTCGTTCTGGTCACCACCGCCGCCAATGCGGATCCCGACGAATTGCGCGAATTCGGCAAAAAAGCCGGGGCGGCCGAACTGATGGTGCCGAACGACATCGTCAAGGTCGAAGAGATCCCGGTGCTGGGCTCCGGCAAGACCGACTATGTCTCGACTAGAAAGCTGGCGCTCGAGAGGCTGGGACTGAGCGCAGCCGCCTGAGGTTTGCTGTCGAAAACTCTAGAGGACCACCACCGACAACAGCAGAATGACGCCGACGGCCATCATCAGCAGGCCCGGCCAGTTCTGCGACAGGCCGAGAAAACGGAGCCCGCGTCGTCGCGGCTCCAGAGTCGGACCTGGTGTTGCGAGATTGGGGGTCGGACTATCCGGCGCGGTGGAGACAGCGGCCGGCTCACTAAGCCGCCCGCGCATGATGGCCGCAACCGCCATATAGACGAGGCCGGCGACAGTCAGTAACGCGCCGATGAGGATGACAGCCATTTCTCCTCGTTTCCGATGGTTTTGCGCCCAATGCGGCAGCTTGCGCGACGTTGACGACGTATCACGACCAGCCGCTCAAACGGACCTACCAACACAAACGGTCTGGCCGCCCAGCAAGTTCCGAAAACGGGTTTTTGAGGTGCGTTCCACAGCGCCGCGTGCTCTGCGAGCCGCTCCCAAGTCAAAATCCGTCAGCCAATGTCCGACGACGGCACCTTCTCGCCTTCGCGCTTGGCGCGTCTCGAATAGGCGCGCACGCTGAACGGCAAGAAGACCAGGTAGCCGGCAACCGAGGCCGTCAGCGTATACCAGGGATAGGTCATCAAAAGCAGGACGTAGAGAACGACTGCGAGAATGATCGGCAGCACCCTGTCGCCCGGTATCCTGACGCTCTTGCCGGAATAGACGGGCAGTCTGCTGACCAGCAGGAACGCCACCAAGATTGTAAAGCCGGTGGCAATGAAGGCCGCCAGGCGGCTGGGTTC
This sequence comes from Mesorhizobium sp. M0909, assembly GCF_040319515.1. NCBI lineage: Bacteria > Pseudomonadati > Pseudomonadota > Alphaproteobacteria > Hyphomicrobiales > Phyllobacteriaceae > Mesorhizobium > Mesorhizobium sp. M0909. The sequence continues at coordinate 181,142 of NZ_JAMYOA010000003.1, read as the reverse complement.
AAGCCCAAGCCTGAGGAAGAACAGATAGAGCGGCAGCATCACCAACACCGCACCCGCCGGCGCCGGCACGCCGACGAAATATTCGGTCTGCCACTGCGGACGGTCGAGCTCTTCGTCGAGCACGTTGAAACGGGCAAGCCTCATCCCACAGGCGATGGTGAACAGCAGTGCGGCGATCCAGCCCGGCGAACCTGCCCTGTCGAGTAGAAAGGCATAGAGCACCAGCGCCGGTGCCACGCCGAAATTGACGATATCGGCCAGCGAATCCATCTGGGCGCCGAATTTGGAAGTCGCCTTCAGCATTCGCGCCAGACGGCCGTCGATACCATCGAGGAAGGCGGCGAGCAGCACCATCACCACCGCTGGCTCGAAGCGGCCCTCGAAGCCGAAGCGAATACCGGACAGGCCAGCGCAGATGGCAAGCACCGTGACAAGATTGGGCAGCACCATGCGCATCGGGATTTCGCGAATGCGCGGCCCTCCGCCGCCATGCGCCTCGAATTTCTTGAACGGCGGCGCCACCGGTCAGGACACCCGCACGAGCGGCGTTGCAGCAACGCCGCCGAATTCCGCCAGCACCGTCTCACCGCCAACCGCGGTCTGGCCGACGGCGACACGCGGCGTCGCGGTCGAGGGCAGGAATACATCGACGCGCGAGCCAAAGCGGATCAGCCCGAAGCGCTCGCCGGTGCCGATGGCGCCGCCAGGCTCGGCCCAGCAGACGATGCGCCGCGCCACCAGGCCGGCAATCTGCACCGCGGCGACCGTTCCATTGGGGCTTTCGATGACCAGCCCGTTGCGCTCGTTCTCGGTGCTTGCCTTGTCGAGTTCGGCGTTGAGGAATTTTCCTGGCCGATGCTCGATCCTGGAAATGCGGCCACGCACCGGAGAGCGGTTAACGTGGCAGGAAAAGACGTTCATGAATACCGAGATGCGGGTCATTTCGCCGCCGCCGAGGTTAAGCTCGCGCGGCGGCACGGCCGGGCCAACCGCCGAGACGATGCCGTCGGCCGGGCTGACAACCAGCCGGTCGTCGATCGGCGTGACACGCTCGGGATCGCGGAAGAAATAGGCGCACCAGGCCGTCAGGATGAGACCGATCCAGAACAGGGTCGAGGAGAAATAGCCAAGAAAGAGCGTCGCCGCGCCGAACGCAGCGATAAAGGGATAACCCTCGCGATGGATCGGAACGAACGCATTCTTGATCGTGTCGACGAGGCTCATGGGATCAGGACAACCTTGGTTCCAAGTCCGGCCTCAATAGCGGAAACACCCCGCGGTCGCAACGCGACAATGGGAGCGCTCGGGGGTGGCGGTCGCCGCCGTCTCAGAACGGCCAAGCGGAATCCACTCAGGCACCCGCTGCTGCCGCTTGGTCGAAATACTCCTCGAGCTCGCGCCGATCGGCCTCCGCCAGGCTCTCTTCGTGGCTGCCGCGCAGCGCGCCGCCTTTCGGGGTCGACTGGAGGAAGAATACATGCCCGTCGGCCATAACCACCCAGTTCACAACTGCGCCGCCTTCCCTAGGCACCACCGAGTTCGCCGAGACGACAGCATCGGTCGGATCGAACCCGGCCCTGCGTAGCAAGAGGTCGACAGCGACCGGCGCATGATAGGCTGCGGCCAATTCGAGCACCGTTTCTATTGCCTGCGCTTCAACACGGGCAAGTCTCTTGCCGACGCGCGGGGCGCCGGCAGCGAATGGATTCTCGCCCGGACGCGCGACGGACGGATCCTTCGGGGCGATATATTCATAGACGGCCGCATGCGTGGGCGTGGCGACGGCTAGACGCGGCTCCTTGGCATTGGTGCGCAGCTGAAAAGCCAACAGTTTTTCGCCCTCGACGTCCAGCACCCTTGCCATGCCGAGCGCCAGCTTGACCTCCGGCCTAGGCGCCTCGGCGCATGCAAGGCCGACGCCGACATCACGCCAGCCCGTCATTTGATTGACCAGCTTGCCAACAGAACGATGGAGTAGCCTCGGCTCGCGCCGGGGATTGGCCATGGCCAGTTGATGGATGGCTTCTCGGTAGTCGGCATCCTCAACGATTGCGAGTTCAGGCCACGAGTTTATCCAGCGCGCCGATAGAGCGAGCATCGATGCGGCCTGATCGGCTTGGTAGAATAGACGGTCGAGAGTACTGAGCTTATCGTCAGTACCTCCTTCGAAGCCTGTCTGTTCCTCAGTCTCCTCGGGGTGCTCCGCGACCCAGGCAGCCATTTGGTCCAAAGTCGCCAGTTGTCCGTGCGCGCCCATCTCAGCGAGGGCAGTGCGTGCGTCGGCAATGACGGTGTCGAGTTCTTCGCCAGAATTATAGATGAACTGGCTATGGCCGCCATTGTTGACCTCAGCCAAATAGTCATCGGCATGACAGGCCTGCATTGCCTTGGGGCTGATTTCCGTGGAACGGTAAAGGCCTTGCGCGACCATGGCTTCGACGAATTCTCTGACGGCTACAATGAGACCGAAAGGATTGTCGGCCGCGTCTTCCACGACTGAGCGCGGCACGATCACCGAAGATGATGGCTTGCCTGGGGATGACTGTTTGGACCGAGTCGGTGAAATGGTCGCTGATCGCTGAAATTTCTTCTTAGCCCAGCCGGAAAATCTTTCAAACACGCCAAACGCCCTCCCTGCTTGCCACAACAGGATTCTGCGGGCCAACGTGATTCTTGCATTTGACTTTCCCGTCCGCAAGCACCGGCCGGTTATACTTCATTGAAGAAGAATGAGTGAAGGCGCACGGCGCATCGCGCGGTTCCGTGCGGCTACTCAGGTCAAATATAAACGACGCCGTCGCCATCCTCATTGTCGGAACGCAGCACTCTCGCCCGTCCTTGGCAAGACAGCGCCTCTCATCGGCCTTTTCGGCCATGACGATTTGCGCAACCCGGAGGTTCTCGGCCCATGCAGAAATCAGCAGCTAGGCAAGTGCAAGTGGTGATGAACGGCTTGGCTTTCGGCGAGTCACCGCGCTGGCACGATGGCCGGCTGTGGTTCTGCAACTGGGGTACGGGCCAGATCATCGCCGTTGACGTCCTAGGCAACAGCGAGATCGTGCTCACCGTGCCGGCCACCCTGCCCTATTCCATTGACTGGCTGCCGGACGGGCGCCTGCTTGTCGTGTCCGGCCGCGAAGGGCTGATCCTCAGGCAGGAGGCAGACGGGACATTGGTCACCCATGCCGATCTGAGACAACTATCAAAGAGCCCGTGGAACGAGATCGTCGTCGATAGGCGCGGCAACATCTATGTCAATGGTGGTGGGCCTGCTCCGGGTCCCGGCCAGCATTTCGGCCCCGGTGCCATCGTGCTGGTAGCGCCTGACGGCTCGGTTCGGCAGGTGGCTGAGAACCTCGCCTTCGCCAATGGCATGGCGGTGACGCCTGACAACAAGACGCTGATCGTTGCCGAGTCCCACGCCAACCGGCTGACCGCCTTCGACATCGCTGCCGATGGCGGCCTTTCCAACCGCAGGATCTGGGCCAATCTCGGCAACGGTTTTCCCGACGGCATCTGCCTCGATGCCGAAGGTGCGGCCTGGTATGCCGATGTTCCGAACCGGCATTGCGTGCGGGTGCGCGAGGGCGGCGCGATGCTCGAAAGCGTCGATGTCGACCGCGGCTGCTTTGCCTGCATGCTCGGCGGCAGCGAGGGAAAAACGCTGTTCATCGTTGCCGCCGAATGGCGCGGCTTCGAACATATGATCAGCGATGCCCGTACCGGCCAAGTGCTCAGCGTCGACGCTACTGCGCCGGGCGCCGGCTGGCCGTAAAGAGCTTACATCCCGGGAATCCGCTGATAGTTGGCAATATCGGCCTTGACGCCAAGTCGCGCAATGGTCTCCTGAGGATTGAAGCCGCTGCGCTCATGCGCAGCCTTGATGATCGGCACCACCTTGTCGACAGCGGCCTGCCCTTCCCATTCGACAATGGTCACGAGGTTGAACTCGCCCGGCCCCGAGAATTGCTCAAGCAGGAAATCCTGGACGAACCCTTGCTGCTGGCGCAGCAATTCATGCGTCATTCGGACCTTGGCAAGAATCTCCTCGCGGGCGTTGGCCGGAACGACAAACTTGTCCACCCGGAATACGCTGCCGCCGCTAACTGCCTGATTTATCCCATTCATGTCGATTGTCTCCGTTTTTGAACGACGCATCTTGCTGCGATCCAAAACGGCCTACGATCTCAACTTAAGTTGAGGTCAAGCACGATTTTCAGCTCACCTCCGAGGTGCGGCGGCGAACGACGACGCCGAACTCGTCACTTTCGCGGGCAATGCGCAGCCGCTCCTCGGCCTCGCTTGCCTCGCGCTGGCGGTCCCACATCGATGCATAAAGGCCGCGCTTGGCCATCAAGGCGGCATGGGTGCCGCGCTCGGCGATCTGGCCGTCCTGCAGGACGATGATTTCGTCGGCCGAAATCACTGTAGACAGCCGATGGGCGATGACGAGGGTGGTGCGGCCCTGGCTGACCAGGTCGAGTGCCGCCTGGATCTCCTGCTCGGTGTGGCTGTCCAGCGCCGAGGTCGCCTCGTCGAGCATCAGGATCGGCGGAGCCTTCAAGATGGTGCGGGCAATCGCCACCCGCTGCTTCTCGCCGCCGGAGAGTTTCAGCCCGCGCTCGCCCACCATTGAGCGATAGCCGTCGGGCAGCCGCTCGATGAACGGTCCGATCTGGGCCAGTTCTGCTGCCTTGCGCACATCCTCCTCGCTGGCACCGATGCGGCCGTAGCGGATGTTGTAGGCGATGGTGTCGTTGAACAGCACCGTGTCCTGCGGCACCATGCCGATGGCGGCGCGTAAGCTCTCCTGCGTCACGTCGCGAATGTCCTGGCCGTCGATCAGAACCTTGCCGCGCTGGATGTCGTAGAAACGAAACAAAAGCCGCGAAATGGTCGACTTTCCGGCTCCGGAGGGACCGACAATGGCCACCGTCTTGCCTGCTGGCACCTCGAAGCTGATACCCTTCAGGATTTTGCGGTTGGGGTCGTAGGAAAAATGCACGTCACGGAACTCGACATTGCCGGCGCTGACGACCAGTGGCTTGGCGCCCGGTGGATCGACGATCTCGCGCTTGACGTCGAGCAGATCGAACATGTTTTCGATGTCGGTCAGGCCCTGGCGGATTTCGCGGTAGATCATGCCGATGAAATTCAGCGGCACCGAAAGCTGCATGAGCATGGCGTTGACGAAGACGAAATCGCCGACGCTCTGTGTGCCTGCCTTCACCTCGAGTGCCGACAGCACCATGACGACGGTCATGCCGATGCCGAAGATCACGCCTTGGCCGAAGTTCAGCCAACCAAGCGAAGTCCAGGTCCTGGTCGCAGCCACCTCATAGCGCGCCGTGGAACGGTCGAAGCGCTCGGCCTCCATGGCTTCGTTGTTGAAATATTTGACTGTTTCGTAGTTGAGCAGCGAATCGATCGCCTTCGTGCTGGCTTCATTGTCGCTGTCGTTCATCTCGCGGCGGATCGAAATACGCCAATCGCTCGCCCTGACGGTGAACCAGACATAGAGCCAGACCGTGACCGCGATCACCAAGACGTATAGCCAGCCATAGGTGACGGCAAAGATGCCGGCGGTGAGCGCGAATTCCACGATCGTCGGCGCAGTCGCCAGCATGGTGAACCGGACGATCGTCTCGATGCCTTTAGTGCCGCGCTCGATGACGCGCGACAGTCCGCCGGTGCGCCGTTCGAGGTGGAAGCGCAGCGATAATTCGTGCATGTGCACGAAGGTACGGAAGGCGAGCCGGCGCACGGCATGCTGGCCGACCCGTGCAAACAGGGCGTCGCGCAACTGGTTGAAGCCGAGCTGCACCAGCCGCACGGTATTGTAGGCGACGACCAGCATGACCGGCGCCAGCAGGAAGGCCGGCAGCGGCGGCGGCGATTTGCTATCGCCGGCCAGTGCGTCGGTCGCCCATTTGAAGAAATAGGGTCCGGCCACCAGGGTCAGCTTGGCAACGACCAGCAGCACGGTGGCCCACACCACCCGGGCCCTCAGGTCGGCGCGGTCGGCCGGCCACATGTAGGGCCAGAGATTGCGCAACGTTCTGAAGGTCGAGCCGGAATCGGCGGAAACGGTTTTCTCGGCCATTCTTGTTTACCTTTTATATCTTAGCGGCCGGAGCAGCAGGAATCGACCAGCGCGGCCAGCGATGCCGAAACATCGGCGAGCGCGGCGCGGTCGAGCTCATAGCGCGAGCGCTGGCGGTCAGGCTCGAAGCGGATCAGCCCGGCCTCGACCAGGATCTTCAAATGCTGGGAAACGGTGGACTGCGCCAGATCGAGATGCTCGACGACCTCGCGACAGCAGCACGAACGGCTGGCGGAAAGGTGTTTGAGAATTTCGATCCGCGCCGGATGCGAAAGGGCCGCGAGCCGGACAGCGACAGCGCGGCTATCCGGCGTGCATTTGGCCGGCGTGCAGTTGGCCGGCGCGCGTTCATCTGCCGCCTGGCGTCGGTCCATTACGGGGGGAGATTCGATCATCGTGCATCGGCGATAAACGATGACTGGCCCTGTCGCAAGCTATCCTGATGGGCAGAACGGCTACTCGGTCTTGACTGGCGCCGTCGTCATCTGGTCGCCCATTGCCTTGAGATCGGCGGGCTCGCCTTCCTTCGATTTCTCCGGCACCTTGAACACCTGCCCCGGCCAGATTCGGTTCGGATTGCTGATCTGGTCCTGGTTGGCGAGATAGATGGTCGAGTAGCGCATGCCTTGGCCATAGACTCGCCGCGAAATCCGCCACAGCGTGTCATGGCGGCGGATAATGACTGCGCCATCGGCATGTTCGAGCTTAGGAGCGACGGTCTCGGGAGTTTCGCCCGAAGGCGTTGTCGCGGCCATTTCGGCCGGGGCCTCGGTGGCGGGAGTGGGGGTTGCGGGCGTTTCGGCGGCTGTTGCCGGTGTAGCCGGCGCGGCTTTGGTCGCCGGAGCATTCGGCTCGGCTGGTTTTATCTCGGCAGGCTTAGGCTCGGCGGGTGCGACGGCGGCAACCGCCTCGCCTGGCTCGCGCTCGAACGGCACGGCGGCACGGGCCACCACCCTCACGCCGTCGGCGTCGAGCGCGTCGACATGGATGGTGTAGGTGCCGACCGGGATGTCACGTGTCGCTTCGACCAGGAAGTGGCGGTCGGGCGAGGTCTTCGCGTCGCCGAGCAGGATATCGTTGGCATAGGCGCGCACCTTGCGGCCGGGATCAGTGACGCCGGCAATGAAAATCTTGTTGCCGTCGATTTCGACGGCTTCGACGACGATCTTGGGCTCCGCCGCGGGAGCAGCAGGCGCTGCCGGTGTGGCGGGCGCCACCGGAGCCGGTGCGGCTTCAATGGCGGCCGGCGCGGCGGCGGCCGGCAGTTCGGCGCCAGTGGCAGGCAGCGCGGCATCAGATTTTGCCTCAGGGGCTGGAACAGTGAGCAGTTCGGACGGCTTGCCCGGCTCCTCGACCATTGCCAGCACTTGGCCGGTGGAATTCTGGGGGATCGAAACGACGGCGGTCTGCGCCGAGGCGGTCACGACATTGCCAGCCGTCGAGCGCAGCGTGATCGTGTAGTCGCCGGGCTTCAGCGGATCGTCGAGAATAATGGCAAAGGCGCCGTCGGGACCGGCGACCGTCGAGCCGAGCACAGTCGAACCGTTGAGAATCTCGACCTTGGCGTTGGGCGCCGCATTGCCGGCGACGACGATCGAGCCGTTGCTTTCGACGCGCACGATGTCGAAGGTCGGCACGATTGCACCTGCTGCGGTCGGCGCAGCGGGCGCTGCCGCATCGGTGGACGCCGCGGGCGCAGGCGGCAGCCGCCCCTCGGTCGCCGGAGCGACCGGTTTCGAAGCCGGCGGCGTCAGCGCCGCGACCTCCGCAGGCCGGGTAGAATTGAGATACGGGTCGAGCGCGCCCGATAGATAGGCGGTTCCCGCCGCGGCGACAGAGCCGCCAGCCGCGAACAAAAACGCCTTCAACGGATTAATTGCCATGTTTCCCTGCCCCTTAGCCACCTAATTCGGTCTAGCCTGTTTTACCAAATCCGACAAGAAAAAGCCCGCCCCAGGGCTTGACCATGCCAATAGTCCCTATCACCAATCATAACATGAACACGATTCGATCTGTCTGCGTCTATTGCGGCTCGTCCCCGGGCCGAGATGAAACTTATATCAAGGCCGGACATTTGCTTGGCCGCTCGATCGCCAAGTCCGGCCTGCGTCTGATTTATGGCGGTGGCACTAAAGGGATCATGGGTGCCGTCGCTGAAGGGGCATTAAAGGCCGGCGGCAAGGTAACCGGCATAATTCCACGTTTTCTGATCAACCGGGAGGCGACCGAAACCGCGCTTAACCGGCTCGACGAGCTCGTCATCACCGACAATATGCATGAGCGCAAACATAGGATGTTCGAGAAATCCGACGCCTTTGTGGCGTTGCCCGGCGGCATCGGCACGGTCGAGGAGATCGTCGAGATCATGACTTGGGCGCAACTCGGCCACCACCGCAAGCCGATCGTCTTCGGTAACGTCGGAGGGTTCTGGGATCCGATGCTAGCGCTGCTCGACCACATGGCAACGGAAGGCTTCATCCACACGGCGCAACGGGTAAAGCCGCTGGTGGTCGAGGATCCGGAAGCAATCGTCGCCGCCATCATGGTGGCGGGATCATCCGTCGACGCTCCGACGGAGGGCGTACAGTCGGTGATTGATAAGATGTAGAGTGAATAGTGAATAGTGAAACACAAGACGTTCCAGACCGCGCCTGTCTATCCACTACTGACTATTCACTATTCACCCCTTTCCCTGCTGCCTTCCTTAAATCCGCAATAACCGGCCAGCCGCCTTTCTTCGTTACGCGGCTCGAGCGGATGCGGCGACGGTCTTGCGCACCGACGAAAACATCGACCAGGAGTACATCGCCAGCGCCGCCCAGATCAGCCCGAAGGCTATGGCCTGAACGCTGCCGAAGGGTTCGCCGAAAATCAGCACCGCGATCAAAAAGACGATGGTCGGCGCGATATATTGCATGATGCCGATGGTGGAGAGGCGCAGCAGCCTGGCGCCGAACGCAAACAACAGCAGCGGCACGGCGGTGACCGGCCCGCAGCCGATCAGCAAGGCGGTGTCGTTCAACGAGCTGGAGACGAAATGATCCTGTCCTGTGGCGATCAGGAAGATGATGTAGCCGAGCGCCGGCACCGACAGCAGCAGCACTTCAAGCAGGAAGCCCTGGCTCGGGCCGATTGGCAGCGTCTTGCGGAAGAAGGCATAGGCGGCAAAGGAAAAGGCCAGCACCAGCGACACCCAAGGCAGCTTGCCGGCGTCGATGGTCAGCACCGCGACGGCGATTGCCGCGAGCACCACCGCCACGACCTGCAGGCGGTCGAGCCGTTCGCCGAGCAGCAGCGCGCCGACAACGACGCTGACCAGCGGGTTGATGTAGTAGCCAAGCGCGGTCTCGATGGTGCGGTCGACCGCGATCGCCCAGACATAGCTGCCCCAGTTGACCGAGATCAGCGCCGCCGTCAGCACCGCCATCGAAATGATGCGCGACGAACGAACTGCCGCTTTGAAATCGGCAGTGCGACCGGCCCAGACCAGGACAGCTGCCGCGATCGGCACCGACCAGACGATGCGGTGGGCGATGACTTCGGCCAGCGGCAGATGTGCGACAGCCTTCATGTAGAAGGGCAGCAGCCCCCAAAGCAGGTAGGCGCCGAGCGCCAGCAGGAAGCCGCGACGGGCTTTGGTGTCGGCCTCGATGTGAAGTGCTTGGGTAGTCATGGGCGAAGGCTATGCGCCAGCGGCTTGCCCAAAACCATCGCAAATTGCTGATGGATCAATGGAGTCTCGCTGATGGTTCAACCCGACCACCAAACATTGAACAATCGCGCCGTGTACGAGAGGGTAAAAGGCCCGACCAACACGACATGCGGTCTCAACGCTGAGCTGGTTTCTCGTTAAGTTCGAAAAAGACGCTGTCGGGCGAACCCTCATCGTGCCTGAAGCCCGTCAGCTCTGCCGCAAGATCGAGGGGAAGGTCAAAAACAAAATCGACCTCGGAACCCTTGGTATCTTCTTCATCCTGTTTGGAAAAACACTGCTGCTTCAGCGCTTCGAAAGAAGCGGGGAGATCACCCGTGACATGCAAGTCCCTCACAGTCTTGTCACCGCTGTGCCAGACTTTCCAAATGTTCCTTCCGTTGCGCCAGAGCTCGACGCGGGCGAACATGACATGCTCTTCTATGTGCGCGATAACCACTTCCCGCCCTTGCGAGATCGCCGCCAGATATTGTTGAGGTGGGTTTGGGAAGCTGCAGGGATCGAGAATGATAATCGCCCAGTTCTTTTCGCTGGCATAGGCATTCACTGGCGCTTCGAAAATCTCCGATGAATCGCCAATTTCGCGCCCGAACAAGGCCGCAGCTTCCTTTATTTCATAACCACGAAAACCAAGCCAGCTTATCGAGAAGCCCATCTCCCTACTCCGCCGCCACCAGTCCCGCCATCTCCCGGTTCTTCATCAGCTTGTAGACGATCGAATCCATCAGCGCCTGGAACGAAGCATCGATGATGTTTTCGGAGACGCCGACCGTCCACCAGCGCGCGCCGGTGCCGTCATGCGATTCGATCAGCACGCGGGTGATCGCCTCGGTGCCGCCATTGAGGATACGCACCTTGAAGTCGGCCAGCTCGAGATCGGCGATCTCGCTCTGGAATTTGCCGAGATCCTTGCGCAGTGCAATGTCGAGCGCGTTGACCGGGCCATGGCCTTCGGCGACCGACATCTTCTCCTCGCCCTCGACCAGCACTTTCACAATCGCCTCCGAGACCGTCTTCAGCTGGCCGTTGGCGTCGAAGCGGCGCTCGACCATACAGCGGAACGAGGTGACGCGGAAGAATTCCGGCAGGCCATGCAGCATCTTGCGCGCCAGAAGCTCGAAACTGGCGTCGGCGCCTTCGTAAGCGTAACCCTCCGCCTCACGTTCCTTGACCACGGCGATCAGAGCGTCGAGGCGATGGTCATCCCGGGGCACGTCGATGCCGCGCCGCTTCAGCTCGGCGAGGAAATTGGCCTTCCCACCTTGGTCGGAAACCATGACGCGGCGGCGGTTGCCGACAGTCTCTGGCGGCACATGCTCGTAGGTCGCCGGCTCCTTGGCCAGCGCCGAAGCATGGATGCCGGCCTTGGTGGCGAAAGCGGAGGCGCCGACATAGGGCGCCTGCGCTTCGGGCGCGCGGTTCAGCAACTCGTCGAAGGCGCGGGACAGACGCGATATACCGGTCAACGCCTCTGCCGAAATGCCTGTAGCAAAGCGGCCCGAAAAGGCCGGCTTCAGCGCCAATGTCGGCACGATCGAGATCAGATTGGCGTTGCCGCAGCGCTCGCCGATGCCATTCAGCGTGCCCTGGATCTGGCGCACGCCGGCCTCCACTGCGGCAAGCGAATTCGCCACCGCCTGGCCGGTGTCGTCATGGGCGTGGATGCCGAGATGGTCACCCGGTATGCCGGCGGCGATCACCTTTTCGACGATGGCACGCACCTCAGAGGGCTGGGTGCCGCCATTGGTGTCGCACAAAACCACCCAGCGCGCGCCGGCTTCATAAGCCGTTCTGGCGCAGGCCAGCGCATAATCGGGGTTGGCCTTGAAGCCATCGAAGAAATGCTCGCAGTCGACCATCGCCTCCTTGCCGGCAGTGAGCGCCGCCTCGACCGAGGTCCTGATCGCCTCGACGTTCTCCTCATTGGTGCAGCCGAGCGCGACGCGGACGTGGTAGTCCCAGCTCTTGGCGACGAAGCAGATGGCGTCCGATTTCGACTGGACCAGCGCCGCAAGCCCAGGATCGTTCGAGATCGACACTCCTGCCCGTTTGGTCATGCCAAAGGCAACGAATTTGGCATCGGCCGTGCGACGCTCGGCAAAGAAGGCGGTGTCGGTTGGATTGGCGCCGGGGTAGCCGCCCTCGACGTAGTCGATGCCGAACTCGTCCAGCAGCTTGGCGATGGCGATCTTGTCCTCGACGGAAAAGTCGATACCCGGTGTCTGCTGACCATCGCGCAGCGTGGTGTCGAACAGATAAAGGCGCTCGCGAGCCATGGTCATTTCCCGGCAAACATGTCCGTTGCGCGGATCAGCCTGTCGAGGATGCCCGGCTCCGAATAGCCGTGGCCGGCGCCTTCGATCAGATGGAAGTCCGCTTTCGGCCACGCCTTGTGCAACGCCCAGGCATAGCGCGCCGGGCACGGCATGTCGTAGCGGCCGTGAACGATGGTACCCGGGATATCCTTAAGCTTCCATGCATCGCGCAGCAGCTGTCCCTCTTCCAGCCAGCCGGCATGGACGAAATAGTGGTTCTCGATGCGGGCGAAAGCCAGGGCATAATCATCCTGGCCGAAGGGACCGCTGGTTTCCGGTTCCGGCAGCAGCGTGATCGTCTCGCCCTCCCACAGGCTCCAGGCGCGGGCGGCCTCGACCCGCGCCACAGGATCGTTGCCGACCAGCCGTTTGCGGTAGGCGGCCATCATGTCGGCGCGCTCAGCCTCCGGAATGGGTGCCAAAAACCGCTCCCACTTGTCGGGGAACATCTCCGACACGCCGAACTGGTAGTACCATTCGAGTTCGGCGCGGGTCAGCGTGTAGATGCCGCGCACGACCAGTTCGCTGACCTGCTCGGGGTGGGTCTCGGCATAGGCCAGCGCCAACGTCGAACCCCACGAGCCGCCGAACACCAGCCATTTGTCGAAGCCGCACATTTTTCGCAGGCGCTCGATGTCGGCGACCAGGTGCCAGGTGGTGTTGGCTTCGAGCGACGCATTGGGCGTCGATTTTCCGCAGCCGCGCTGGTCGAACAGAACGAGGTCGTAGAGCTTCGGGTCGAACAGCCGCCGGTGCTTTGGCGAAATGGTGCCGCCCGGCCCGCCATGCAGGAATACAGCCGGCTTGGCCCCCTTGGTGCCGGAGCGCTCCCAATAGACCTGATGGCCATCGCCAACGTCGAGCATGCCGGACTCGAAGGCCTGGATCTCGGGATAGAGGGTACGGAATTCGCTGCTCATAATTTCAGGCCCTGCTGCGGCCAGTTGGCCGTCTCGTGATCGGGATGCTGGAAGGAGATGATGGATTCCTGTCGCGCGTAGAAATCCGGGTCGTCATGGATCGGCGCGTCGAAGATCGTCTCGACCCAAGGCAGCCTGGCGGCGTAGTTGACCTGGATCTGCGGCGCCAGATCGGAACGGTCGTCGAAGGCGCCGATGGCGATCTCCAGCGCGCCGGGCTGGCGGTAGGTCAGCGGTGTGCCGCAGCGGGCGCAGAAGCCGCGATCGATGTTGACCGACGACTGAAAGTAACTCGGCTCCTCGCGCACCCATTCGACGCCGTCGCTCGGCACTGTCACCAGCGCGCCGAAAAACGACCCGAACTGTTTCTGGCACATGCGGCAATGACAAATGGACGGGCGGCCGAGCGCCCCGTGGATGCGGAAGCGCACGGCGCCGCACTGGCAGCCGCCGGTACGAACGGTTTCGGTCATGATTTTTCCTCCGGCGGCCATTGTTCGGTGTCGTGGTCGGGATGTTGGTAGGAGACGAGGTCGGCGAGATAGGAGGCAGACGAGACGTCGGCCATCGTTTCCTCACCGGGTAATTCGTGAACATGATCCACATAGGGGAGCTTGGCTTCGACACCCCATTGGATCGTCGGCGCAATCTCCTCGGGGTGGTCGAATGCGGCGATGGCGAGCGCCACGCCATCGGGCGCTTCGAAGGTCAGCGGCGTGCCGCATTCGGCGCAGAAACCGCGCAAAGCCGCGTTGGACGAGCGGAAGCGTTTGGGCTCACCGCGCGTCCAGTCCAGCCTAGCGCCGCGCACCGAGACCAGCGGCAGGTAGAAATTGCCGCTCGCCTTCTGGCACATGCGGCAATGGCAGACGGAAGCATCGCCGAGCGTGCCTTCGACACGGAAGCGCACCGCGCCGCACTGGCAGCCGCCTGTATACACCGGTCTATTGTCGAGGCTCATCGCGCACTACTCCGGAGCATGGCAGACCGCCTCGACATTGTTGCCGTCGGGATCGAGGACGAAGGCGCCATAATAGTTCGGATGGTAGTGCGTGCGCAGGCCAGGCCCGCCATTGTCTTTGCCGCCGGCGGCGATTGCCGCGGCGTGAAAGGCATCGACCTCGGCGCGGCTGCGCGCGGTGAAAGCGACATGCTGATGATGCTTCGACTTGTCCTTGCCCGCGTGCAGCCAAAACACCGGCCGGTCGCGGCCGTAGCCGCCGACCTTGGCGCCGCCGGTATATTCCTGCGGCACCATGTAAAGCAGCGAGGCGCCGAGCGGCGCCATCGCCCTGTCGTAAAAAGCCTTCGACGCATCGAAATCCGAAACAGTGATGCCGAGATGATCGATCATGGAACTACCTCCGTTGCTGGCTCGCCTGCCAACACGTCGGCGCCAGTCAGGCCGGCCACGATCACGATGTGCTGGCAGACATTGTCAATATCGCGAACGACGTCGTCGTTCCAAAAGCGCAGGATGGTCCAGCCGCTGGCATTCAAGTACGCGCTTCGTGCCTCGTCACGCTGGACGCTTTCGGGATCCGCGTGCTGGCTGCCGTCAACCTCAATGATCAAGCTGTGTGTCGAGCAAGCAAAGTCGATGATGTAAGGTCCGATCGGCACCTGCCGGCGAAAGCTCATCCCCATCAGCCGATGGGCGCGCAATTCGTTCCAAAGCTTCAACTCGGCATCGGTCATGCAACGGCGCATAGATTTTGCATTCTTTCGCTGACGCGATGGAACGAGGTCGTGACCCATCAAGCACCCTCGCCTTCGCGATTGGCGAAATCATCGACGACAGCCAATCTCCCCCCTTGCGGGGGAGATGTCCGGCAGGACAGAGGGGGGTACTGTCCCTCCGGCCTGTCAACCGATGGCAGCCACGCCCTCAAGCAGGTTCCGGGGTGCGAATGGGTTACGTCGAAAGTCGGCGATCCTTCCCACCCCCCTCTGTCCTGCCGGACATCTCCCCCGCAAGGGGGGAGATCGGCCATCACAAAAGCCTTCGCCAGCCTTGCACGCATTTCGACCTCCACCCTCACCGCTTTACCTCCCAGGTGGTGATGCGGGCGCCGGTGACCGGGTCCTTTCCGTCCTTCAATTGCACGCCTTGCGCCAGAAGCTCGTCGCGGATGCGGTCGGCCTCGGCCCAGTTCTTTTCGCGAATAAGACCGAGTCTTTCGTCTATACGCGCTCTGATACGATCCTTGGTGGGACCAACAGAGCCGTATGCGTCGAGGGTGTCGTCCTCCTCCGGAATGCTTGCGTGGGCGACGGCCTTGGTCTCAGTCACAGCTGGGACGCCACGTAAGAATTCATCTGGGGTGTGCTGCATAAGACCCAGAAGTTTTAGACCAGCCAAGACTCGGCCCGCATCATCCCCAGCTCCGTACTCAGATGAAGAAGCGGTGCGGAACGCATCGTATGTCTGCAAATCGTCGAGCAAATGCTCCAAAATTCGAGGTTCCGGTGTGGTTGGGTTCACGGGCCAGATTTCATCAAATCGACGGTAGAGTTTCGTAAGCAGCCTTTCCGCCTCTTCCAGCTTGCGCACGGAAAAGTCGATCGGCTCGCGATAATGCGTCATCAGCATCGCCAGCCTGAGCACCTCGCCCGGCCATTTGCGGCCGCCAAAGGTATCCGTCTCCAGCAATTCGGTGATCGAATAGAAATTGCCCAGGCTCTTGGACATCTTCTGCCCTTCGACCTGCAGGAAACCGTTGTGCATCCAAACCTTGGCCATCGTTTCGGTGCCGTGGGCGCAACGCGATTGCGCGATCTCGTTCTCGTGGTGCGGAAAGATCAGGTCGAGACCACCGCCATGGATGTCGAACACCTCGCCGAGATAGGCGGCCGACATCGCCGAGCACTCGATGTGCCAGCCCGGCCGACCCCTGCCCCACGGGCTGTCCCAGCCCGGCTCCTCGGGCGAAGACAATTTCCACAGCACGAAATCCTGCGGGTTCTTCTTATGCGCATCGACGGCGACGCGGGCGCCGGCCTGCTGCTCATCGAGATTGCGCTTCGACAACTGCCCATAATCCGGCATGGAAGCGGTGTCGAACAAGACTTCTCCAGCCGCGACATAGGCATGGCCGCGTTCGATCAAGCGTTGAATCAAGAAGATCATGTCGACTTTGCCGTCGGGCCTGGGCTCGACGAACTCGGTGGCGCGCGGCTCGACCGTCGGTTCCAGGCAACCGAGCGCCGCAACGTCCTTGTGGAACTGATCGGCGGTCTTTTCGGTGACCCGCCTGATCGCTTCGTTCAGCGACAGCTTGCCCGATGCAATTTCGCCGCCGAAATCGCGCAGCGCGCGAGCGTTGATCTTGTCGTCGACGTCCGTAATGTTGCGGACATAGGTGACGTGCGCTTCCCCGTAGAGATGGCGTAGCAAACGGAACAGCACGTCGAAGACGATCACCGGCCGCGCATTGCCGATATGGGCGAAGTCATAGACCGTCGGGCCGCAGACATACATGCGCACGTTGCGCGGATCGATCGGGAAGAAATCCTCCTTGCTCCGCGTTAGCGTATTGTAGAGGCGCAGGCTCTTCGATGCGTCAGACATACGTGCGTTCCCGGTGCGTTACTTTGGTTGAGCATGATCTTTGGGATCGTGCTCTGGATGAAGCCAGTTACGCCGAGGCGCAAATCGGGCTCCAGCCTGCTGGCCGGGGCGTTTGTCCAATCTTGGAGGAGATGAGGCGAAAACGTCCAGGACCAGCGCGAGGCTAGCCGATAATGCAAATGCCACAAATGGCGAAAGGCGTTTTCATGGCCGGCTTTATCGCCTTGCCCGGTGTTGCCGTCAAGTCGCTACCTTCGCCAAAAATATCGTTGGATCACAGGAAATGCGGCACTGAAACATTTTATTAAACATGTCGGCACTGTCATGAAACATTCGCCGGCTAGATCAGCAAGCGTCACGATTTGGTCGGATTCGGCCAGCAAACGCAGACACGAAGACGTTACTAGGGAAGAGAAGAATGCCCAAGCAGGAACCCAGCCGTGCCAAGCAACCGGCGCTCGCCAGCTATTACCGAGCGATCGGCCCGGCAGCAATCGTCGCCGCTCTTCTGCACACCGCGAAGAAGAAGAAGCCGGCACAGAAGATCGTCTCGCCGCGCGCTGCCTGAGAATGCGGTCGGGTGAAGATTGAGGCGCTCACGGCGAGCCAGTAACAGTAGCTTTTGCTAAAATAAACTCATCTGATTGTCGTTCGCGCCGGACTTCTGGCGCTTGACCTTCTCGAGCTCAGGCTCGATGACCCCCTTCTCGTGAATCTCCGGCCCGGTATTGGCGACCTTATTGACGAGGTCGGAAACCGGGATCGCCTCGAAGAAATCGGGCTGGGCGGGTCTCAGCAGATCGGCCACGTCGCGCGGCTCGAGCGTACGGCAATCCAGCCAGCGTGCGAAATCCTCGGGATGGATCACTACCGGCATGCGGTCGTGGATATGGGCAGTATCGGCGTTGGCGTGGGCGGTCAGAATGGCGCCGGTGTCCATTTCCGAGCCGCCCGGCTCGGCATAGGTCTCAATCAGCCCGGCGAAGGCGACAAGCCCGCCCTGTCTTGGCCGCACCCAATAGGGCTGCCCTCTTCTGCCACCGGTCTGGTGCCATTCGTAGAATCCCGAAGCCGGCACCAGGGCGCGGCGATGGCGCATGGCAGCGCGAAACAACACCTTTTCCGAAGCCCCCTCGGAACGCGCGTTGAACAGCAGCGGGAAGTTACGCGTATCCTTCACCCAAGCAGGGATCAGGCCCCAGCGCACCAGAATCGAGCGGCGGTCGGGCAGGTTCGAGCCCGGCGCCTGCGTCAATCCGGCGAGCGCCATCAGCACCGGCTGCGTCGGCGCGATATTGTAGCGGGCCGGAAACTCCTCAAGTTCCGCCAGGCCGAGAAAGGCGGCGGTCTGGTCCGGAGTGGCTGTCAAAGCAAAGCGTCCGCACATGAATTCAGCTTTCGATTGGTGGCGTATGAAAGTGGCCATGGAACCTGCCTTTCGCAACCGCTAAAGCTGTTCGCCGACGGTCGGTCCACAACGGGCTGTGCCAATCGAGCGATCCGGAGCCATGGAAGCACGCAAGATCATTCCGGCAGTCTCGGCCTGCGTCGTGCGCGAGAACACGGTGCTGCTGGTCAAGCGGGCCAGGCCGCCCTCGCAAGGCCTCTATGCCTTTCCCGGCGGCAAGGTCGAAGCCGGCGAGACGCTGGAACAGGCAGCACGGCGCGAATTGCTGGAAGAGACCGGATTGCAGGCGCGCAGCTACCGGCCGCTGCGGGAAATCCACATCGACGGCAGCGGGGACGGACATCCGGTCGACTACTGGCTGACGGTGTTTGGGGCCGATTATGCCGGCGGCGAGGCGGTTGCCAGCGACGACGCCGAAACCGCGGCTTTCTATACGCTGGCCGAAATGATGGCGATGCCGCTCGCCGATGCAGTGTTTGAAATTGCCGACGATCTACTCGGTCCCAAAAAAGACGGCGAGACGTGAGCCAGAGAATCGCCTTGCAGGCGACAAATTGTTCCAGCACAAAGCCTCATGAGCCGCACGTCTTCGTTTCTCGCCGCATGCCTCGCCGTCAGTGTGGTCGTCGGTGCGCGCCCGGCGATTGCCGCCGAAGCACCGTTCGAGCCCGGGCTGATGCGGCTGGCGGAAGTGCTCGGCTCGCTGCATTTCCTGCGTAATCTGTGTGGCGAGAAGGGCGATCGGTGGCGAGCCGAGATGGAAAAACTGATCGCATCGGAAAATCCGAACCCGGAGCGGCGCGCCCGCTTCATCGCCAGCTTCAACCGCGGCTACCGGTCGTTCGGCGGCACTTATACGCAATGCACCGCCTCGGCGACGGAAGCCATCAGCCGCTACATGAAGGAAGGCGAGACGCTGTCTCGCGACATCGCTTCGCGCTACGGAAACTGACGACGGCAGCCGCTTTCCGGAAAAGCCGCATCAAGGGTCGGCGCCGTCGCGGTGGACGCGTTCGACACTTCCCCGCTTGCCTCGACTGAGGTCTTGGTGCAAACCTAATGTTGCACTTTTGCAACTATGTTAACGAAACGTTAGCGCGCAGATGTGAAATTAACTCAAACTGAAGGTTTCCGTCCCCTTGGCCGACCTAATCGGCTAAGTTTGAGACGGATCGGATGCAGGTTTGCTAGACGCGACGGAATTTGTAGACAGCGACCAAAAAAATGTCGCATTTACAGATACTTACTTGCGCCTGCGTGTAAAAGGGACAACTCAAGCTTGATCCCTGTCCAACGGATCACCGCTTGAAAGGGTGGACATCGCAATGGAACATGGCGTCAACGACATCGACGCGCTGGTCAGGGAAGAAAAGCGCCTGACTGCCGTGGAAAGCCACAGCGAAGCCTGGGCAGAAGGATTGTCGGCGGGGATCGAGCCTGAAATCATCGCCGAGGCAGCCCTCGAAACGGCATTCGGCGAAATGCTGCGCGCCAATGGCGAGACCTCGGCGCTTGCCCTGCTCGATCGCATGCGTGAAAAGGTGATTGCCGGGGCCTTCGAGCCCGAAAGACTGCGGCACTGATCCCGGTTCTTTGACGACGGCGCGCCGCCGGACATCATGTCCGGGCACATGGATGGGCTGGAACCAGGGAGTAGCAGGCGGTGAATTTTTCGATATCAGGCAAGCCACGCGGCCTGGTCCTCGGCATTTGGCTTACTGCTTCCTGCGCCACAATTCCCCTTGCACTGTTTCTTGCGAGCAGTCCCGCTCACGCCCTCAGCGAGATCAAACGCGAAGACCTGCCCTCGCCGGTGACGCCGCCGCCGGACGGCGACATGTCGCCGTCTGGAAGTACCGTCCCGATGCCCGGCCCACTCGGCACGGTACCACCTCCAGCCCGCCAGCCGACTCCGTCCGAGGAGCCAGAGCAAACCGAACCGAAAGGGCCAACGGACGATGGCGGGATGGCCAATCCGCATGTCGATCCGGACGCGCCTGTGCCCGAAGTCGTCTACGACCTGGCCAAGTTGCCGGAACCGGTGAGGCGCATGCACGATCTGATCGTCGAGGCGTGCAAAAGCGGCGACATCGAAAAGCTTCGGCCGCTGATCGGCACGGGAGACATGATGACCCAATTGTCGCTGGGTGACATCGAGGGCGACCCGATCGCCTTCCTGAAGGGCCTTTCGGGCGATACGGAAGGCCAGGAGATCCTCGCCATCCTGGAAGAGGTGCTCAGTGCCGGTTATGTCCATGTCGATGCCGGCACGCCGCAGGATCTCTATGTCTGGCCCTATTTCTTCGCCCTGCCGCTGGACAAACTCGATGCCAGGCAGCGGGTCGAGCTGTTCAAGATCGTCACCGCCAGCGACTATGACGATATGAAGCAGTTCGGTGCGTACATCTTCTATCGAGTCGGCATCACGCCGACCGGACAATGGACGTTCTTCGTTGCTGGGGATTGAGTGGCTTAGCCTGGCCCTTATGAGGCAGGGAGCTTAGCCCGCCAACGCCTCGCAAAACTCCACCGCCCTGCCCTGGCTCGGCGCGACGATCTCGCCTTCCCACATCACGCGCCGGCCGCGAACGATGGTGCCGACCGGCCAGCCGGTCACCTGCCTGCCGTCATAAGGCGTCCAGCCGGCCTTGGAGCCTTGCTGGGCGTTGGCGATGGTCTCGCGGCGCTTCAGATCGACGATGGTCAGATCGGCATCGTAGCCGGCGGCAATACGGCCTTTCCTGGCGATGCCGAAAATACGCTGCGGGCCGTGGCTGGTCAGGTCGACAAAGCGCTGCAAGGTCAGCCGGCCGGCGTTGAGATGGTCCAGCATGATCGGCACCAAAGTCTGCACGCCGGTCATACCGGACGGCGACGCCGGATAAGGTTTTGCCTTCTCGGCCAGCGTGTGCGGCGCATGGTCGGAGCCGAGGACATCGACAACGCCTTGCGCAATGCCCTGCCAGATCCCCTCGCGATGACGCGTGGCGCGCACCGGCGGGTTCATCTGGATCAACGTACCGAGCTGCGCATAGTCATCGGCGCTCAGCGTCAAATGATGCGGCGTCGCCTCGCAGGTCGCGACATCCTTATGCTGTTCGAGGAAGCCTATCTCCTCGGCGGTCGAGATGTGCAGCACATGGATCCGGGCGCGAACCTGGCGCGCGATACGCACAAGGCGCTCTGTGCAGCGCAATGCAGCGATCTCGTCGCGCCACACCGGATGTGAGGACGGATCGCCCGCGATACGCTCGCCAAGCCGCTCGCGCAGCCGGAACTCGTCCTCGGAATGAAAGGCGGCGCGGCGGCGTGTGTTCCTCAGGATCGAGGCAACGCCTTCGTCGTCCTCGACCAGCAGGTCGCCGGTGGACGAGCCCATGAACACTTTTATGCCGGCCGCACCCGGCAGCCGCTCGAGATCGCCAACGTCTTTTGCATTGTCGCGGGTCCCGCCGACCCAGAAGGCAAAGTCGCAATGCATGCGGCCGGTGGCACGCCGCACCTTGTCGACAAGGGTTGTCTCGCTGGTGGTCAGCGGATTGGTGTTCGGCATCTCGAAGACGGCGGTGACGCCGCCAAGCACCGCTGCGCGGGAGCCCGTCTCCAAATCTTCCTTGTGCTCCAGTCCCGGCTCGCGGAAATGCACCTGACTGTCGACGACGCCCGGCAGGATATGGAGCCCGTGGCAGTCGATCGTCTCGCCCGCCGATGCCTGGCGGAGGTCGCCGATGGCAGCGATGCGCCCACCATTGATACCGACGTCGCGAAAACCCTCGCCGTCGTGATTGACCACGGTGCCGCCTGTCAGGATGAGATCGTAGAGGGGGGCCATGCGGATCCGGTCTCTTGCGGGGGAAGTGCCAGCGGCTTACGTAATGACCGATAGTTTTGCAAGATCAGGCTCGTTTTCCCACCATGCCCTTTGCCTCGCTCAGAGATCGCGCACTCGTTTCCGTATCCGGACCGGATGCCGAACACTTTTTGCAGAACATCCTGACCACCGACCTAGACGCGCTCGGCCGCGGCGAAGCAAAGCCCGGCGCCTTACTGACGCCGCAAGGCAAGATCCTTTTCGACTTCCTGATCTCGCGCGCTGACGAAAATATTTTCCGGCTCGAATGCCGTGCTGAGACCATCGATGACTTCATGCGCCGGCTGACGCTCTACAAGTTGCGCGCCAAAGTCGAAATTGCCAAGGCAGATCGGTCGGTTGTGACCGTCGTATGGGAAAGCCATTCAACTGCCTCGCAATTTGAATCCGCACCGTTTGCCGATGCGCGGTTTGTCGATGCTATCGTCACGCGCTTCTATGGTGGCGCCGCAGACAGCGGCGACCTTGCCGCATGGCAAGCCTTTCGCATCGCCAATGGCATTGCCGAAAGCGGCAGCGACTATCAGCTCGGCGACGCGTTTCCGCATGATGTGCTGCTCGACGAGATCGGTGGCGTCGGCTTCAAGAAAGGCTGCTACGTCGGCCAGGAGGTCGTCTCGCGCATGCAGCATCGCGGCACTGCCAGGCGCCGGGTGTTGATCGTCTCGGCCGAACGCCCCCTGCCCACTTCGCGCGCAGAGTTGGCCGTGGCGGGGCGACCAGTCGGCACGCTTGGCTCGACCGCCGGCACGACAGGCCTTGCCATTGCCCGCATCGACCGGGTCAAGGCAGCGCTCGACGCCGGCCTGCCGATCCTGGCTGACGACGTCGCCGTGTCGCTCGCCATCCCGTCCTGGGCGAAATTCAGCTTTCCGCAGGAAGCCGTTGGCGCGGAGGACGCCTGATGGCGGCCGACCGCGCCGGGGCGCCGCCGCGTGCCTGGCAACGTATGCTGTCCGGCCGCCGGCTCGACCTGCTCGATCCCTCGCCGCTCGACATCGAGATCTCCGATATTGCCCATGGCCTTGCCCGCGTCGCACGCTGGAACGGCCAGACCAGAGGCGATCACGCCTTTTCGGTCGCCCAGCATTCACTGCTGGTCGAAACACTTGTCGGCGAACTGATGCCGGATGCCGACGCCGACGCGCGGTTGGCGGCGCTGCTGCACGACGCGCCGGAATACGTCATCGGCGATATGATCTCGCCGTTCAAATCCGTGATGGGCGGCAGCTACAGGGATTGCGAGATCAGGCTGCAGCGCGCCATCCATCTGCGCTTTTCACTGCCGGCCGAACTCGACGCGGGGCTGCGCAAGGAAATCAAGCGAGCGGATCAGATCGCCGCTTATTTCGAAGCAACGCTGCTTGCGGGTTTTTCGACGGCAGAGGCGACCGAGTTCTTCGGCAGGCCGCGCGGTTTCAACGCCGAGCGCTTCGATGTCACGCCGCGCTCGGTGACCTGGGCGCAGAATGCCTTTCTCAAACGGTTTGCGGCAATCGAAAAGTCGCGACGCCAGACTGCCGTTCCAGCCGGCTGAAAACGGTAAATTAACCGGCAGGGACAACAGTGCCGTGGTTAACCATGGTCCATAGGCTTGCCTCATGCCCGTTGCCGGTATCAAGGCTGGTTCATCCGTCCGCGGACGGAGGGCCAAAGGCGTTGGTCTGCCGCGACGGATCGAAGACGAGCTGCGCGAACAGAACGAGCGTTTTTCGGCAGCGATCGAGAACATGTCGCATGGCCTGTGCATGTTCGATGCCGATGAGCGGATGATCATCTGCAACAGGAACTACATCAGCATCTTTCGCCTCGACGCCGAAGTGGTGCGGCCCGGCATCCGGTTTTTCGACATCCTCCAGCACAGCGTGGATATCGGCATCGCCTCGCAAAGCGCCGAGCAACTCTATGCCATCCGCAAGCCCTATATCGACCAGGCAAAGCCTTCCACCTATGAGGAAACGCTTGCAGACGGGCGCATCGTCAACATTTCGCACCGGCCGCTGGCGTCAGGTGGCTGGGTCTCGATCTACGAGGACATCACCGAGCAACGGCGCGCCGAGCAGGAGTTGAAAGAGCAGCACCGCCGTTTCGACGCAGCACTTGCCAACATGTCGCAAGGCCTTTTGATGTACGATGCGGACGGCAAGCTGATCGTGCGCAACGAACGTTTCCTGGAACTTTATCATGTCAGGCCCGCCGACTTCCCGCTCGGTATGAGCCACCGTGATGCGTTCAAGCGGCTGCTGGAACTGGGCATTTATACAAAGCTCGACCCCGACAGCGAAATCTCGCAAATCGAAGCCTGCCTGCGGGCGGGGAAAACACACGTAACGCATCGTCATCTCGCCGACGGCAGGACGCTGCTGGTTGCGCGCCGGCCGATGAGCGGCGGCGGCTGGGTCGCGACGTTCGACGACGTCACCGAGCGCAGGCGTGTGGAAGAGCGCATGACCCATCTTGCGCACCACGACACACTCACCAACCTGCCCAATCGCTCGATGCTTCGCGAACGGCTCGACCAAGCCCTGAGCGAGACGAGAGACGGATCGCTGGCGATATTCTCGCTCGACCTCGATCACTTCAAGGCAGTCAATGATACTTGGGGTCACCCCGCCGGCGACTGGCTGCTGAAATGCGTGGCCGAACGGCTGCAACGGTGCCTGCGCAATGAAACGGACGTTGTCTCCCGCTTCGGCGGCGACGAATTCGTCATCATCCTGTTCAATCTCAAAAGCCCGGGCGACGCGGAAAAGCTGGCCAAACGCATCGTCGAGATCATCGGAAAGCCGTTTCGCGACAAAAGACACGACATGCGTGTCGGCATCAGTCTCGGCATCGCGCTGTTTCCAAATGACGGCAAGGACGCCGAGACTTTGCTGAAAAATGCCGATATGGCGCTCTATCGGGCAAAGAGCGAAGGGCGCAACCTCTACCGCTTCTTCGAACCGGCCATGGACGCGATGGTGCGGGCCCGCCGGGCGCTCGAAATCGATCTCAGGGCAGCGCTGTCGCGCCGGGAATTCGAGCTGGATTTCCAGCCGATCATGAACATCGCCTCCGGCGAAATCGTCGGTGCCGAAGCCTTGATGCGCTGGCGATCGCCGGTGCGCGGCCTGGTGCGGCCGGACGACTTCATTCCGGCCGCCGAGGAGACCGGGCTGATCGTGCCGCTCGGAGAATGGGCGCTACGAAAAGCCTGCACGACCGCGGCAGGCTGGGCGGCTTGGCGCATCGCAGTCAATGTCTCCGCCGTGCAGATCAAAAGCGGTATCTTTGCCCGCAGCGTCATTTCGGCACTGGCATTCTCGGGCGTGCCGGCCAACCGACTTGAACTGGAAATCACCGAAACGGTGCTGATGGACGAGAGCGATCTGGTGCTCAAGACACTCAGGCAGCTACGCGATCTGGGCGTCCGCATCGCGCTGGACGATTTCGGCACCGGCTATTCGTCGTTGGGCTACCTCAGGCGCTTTCCCGTCGACAAGATCAAGATCGATCGCTCTTTCACCCGTGACATCGACAGTCGCGATACCGCGGCGATCGTGCGCACCATCATCGGGCTTGGCGCACAGCTGGGCATCACCGTCACCGCCGAAGGTGTCGAGACCGAAGCGCAGCTTGAATTCCTGCAAAAGGAGGGTTGTGTCGAGGCCCAGGGCTATTTGATCGGCGTGCCGTCAAAGGCGTCGGACATCAATCGGCTGCTGAAGTCGAGCGCGACGATCCGGCAGTCCGGCTAAGTGCGACAGTCTCGCGGAAGCGCGGGCAACCGGCTTAGATCTCCTTGAGATGACGCTCGATTCGCGTGTTAATTCCTTGATAGAGAAGGCGGCATTCAGGTGTGGCGAACCAGGAGGTTCCTTGCCGGGTCAGAGGTGCCCGCTCAAAGCCTCAACCATATCCTTGTTCGTCGCCACAGGAACAATCTCGAATTCGACCAGATCGGCCCATTCGATAACCCACCGCTGCAGGAGCGTGATGTCATCGGCCTCCACCAGCAGGAAGCAGCGGCTCATATCCGCTGCGATCCAGCTGTGGTGCACGAGAAGCGCGTCCGGCTTCAGGCGGCCCTGGTCGCGGAAACGGCGGTAGATCTCCTTGCGGTCGCAGCCGCGAAAATCCTCGGTTACGAAGAACAGCATCTTTTTCCCCTCAGTTCGGATATTATCGGCCCGGCCGGTCCAGCCGCTCCAGGAACCACTGCGTCAGCCGCACCCAGACCTCGTCCTTTTCGCCGGAGTCTTCCCAGCCGTGGTCGAGGTTGGGGTTGTCGTTGACCTCGATGACGAAGACGCCGTCCCTGGTTTCCTTGAGGTCGACGCCGTAGAGGCCGTCGCCGATGCAACGCGCCGCGCTCACCGCCGTCTCGACGACATGGGCCGGCGCTTCCTTCAGGGTGAAGGTCTTGATGCCGCCCTGGTCGGGCTTGCCGTTGGCCTTGTGATTGACGATCTGCCAATGTTTCTTGGCCATCAGATAATGGACGGCAAACAAGGGCTGGCCGCCGAGGACGCCGACGCGCCAGTCATATTCCGTCGGAATGAATTTTTGCGCGATCAGGAGGTCGGAATCCTCCAGCCATTCGGTTGCAAGCGACTTCAACTCTTCGAAAGTGCCGCATTTCTTGACGCCGCGCGAAAACGAGGAGTCCGGGATCTTCAGCACCAGCGGGAAGCCCAGCGTCTGCGCCGCAAGTTCCAGGTCCGAGGTGCCGGCTATCATCACCGTTGGCGGCACCGGTACCTTGTTGTAGGTCATCAGCTCGTTGAGATAGACCTTGTTGGTGCAGCGGATCATCGACAGCGGATCGTCGATGACCGGCATGCCTTCCTGCTGGGCGCGGCGGGCAAAGCGGTAGGTGTGGTTGGAGATCGAGGTGGTCTCGCGGATGAACAGCGCGTCGTAGTTGGCGAGCTTGGCCAGATCCCGCTTGGTGATCGGCTCGATTTCGACGCCCATCTTTTCAGCGATCTTGGCCCAGTGGCGCAGCGACGAAATCTCCGACGGTGGCAGTTCCTCATGCGGATCGACCAGAGTGGCGAAAGTGTAGCGCGCCGGCGTGCGGCCCTTGGTGTCGCGCCACTCGCGGTTGGTGTAGGTCTCCAGGCACTGGAGAAAGTGCGTTTCCTCGTCCTCGGTCATCCTGGCCAGGGGATGGAACCCGATCTTGCGGATCGAGGCCCATTCGGCGCTGTCCCTGATGTGGACCTCGAGCGCCGGGGCACGGAACCAGTCGAACAGAAGTTTTGCGAAGCGGTCCCAGATCCTGGATGGTCCGATGCCGAAGAAGATGCAGACCTTCTGGGGAAAAGCGCCACCCAGGTCCTTGCGGCACTTGTTGAGTGCGAGTTCGAGTTCCGGCAACGCGTGCTCATAGAGCTTGCGCTCCGACAGGTCGATCATCGTTTCGACCGTCGGGATGACCTTATGGCCGCGCGAACCAGCAAGCAGCGACGCGTAATAGCCGCGGCTCTGGTAGCCGTAATTGTTCGACAGGTTGATGACCTTCGGCCGCTGACCGCGAAACAGTGCCGGATGGGCAAGGTAGTCGCGATTGGTGATGATCTTGTGCGGCGTCGCCACTTGGTCGAGATCGTTCTGCCGGCCGGTAAGGATGACCCAGGTCATTGGCTATCGCGCTTTCCGAGAGTGATGGCGGCGCGCAATCCGTCGCGGCCGAATTGCGCCATGTTCATGAAGATGCCGTAAGGCACGGGAATGTTGGCAGCATCGAGGATCGTCTCCTGCCGCTCGTCCTCGACCCAGGGGTCGTGGATCAGGATATGATCGCCGTCGTCACCGATGGCCAATACCCAGTGCGGAACCTTCTTGCCGAACATCAGGAAGCCGCTGATCAGGACCAGCACCAGTTTTCCCTCTGCGATCGCGGTGCGAATGTCGTCAAGCCCGAATGAACGGTAATTCACCGGGATGCTGTAAAGTTCCGCGCGGCGGCGAAAGTCGACCTGCGCCAGCTCCATGACGCGGCGCTTGTCCTCGCTGCGCACCGACTGCAGGAACAGCGCGCCGTAGAAGGAGACATAGATCTCAGCAGCAAGCCCGCTCTCATAGCCGGCGACGGCAAGCCCGAACGGTTCGCAGCCGCCCGGCCCCGACATCATGAAAACGGTCGTCGCCTCACGCCACAGCCTGATTTCCATCACCGGATCCGGCACGAATCCGGGGCCGAAGTAAGCCATCGCCATCATCAGGCAGCATGGTCCGCAAGTGAATTCGCAAGTTTGCTGATAAAACGGCACTTCGGTGGCCACCGGAATGTCGCCGCGCAAGGTCTTTTCATAGCGCAGCGCCGTGGCGCCATCCTCGTAATAGTCCGGCTCGCGGCCGATCTTGCGGTAGCCGCTCTGCTCGTAGATCTGGATCGCGCGCGGGTTGTCCTCGCGGACTTCCAAACGAAGCATCATGCGGCCGTGCTCGAAAGCGGCGGCCTCGGCCTCTTCCAGCAGCAGCCGGCCAACGCCACGGCCGCCGAAAAATGGACCAACGGCGATCGAATAAAGCCTCGCGACGCCGCTGCCCTTGCGAAACAGCACGACTGCATAGCCGGCGACGCGGCCATCGCTTTCGCCAACCAGCAGCTCGGCGGTGTCGCGTTCGATCAGTTGGCGAAAGGAGCGGCGAGAAATGCGATCGCTCGAGAAAACGGCTTTTTCGATGGCGGCGAGGTCATCGACGTCGGACGCGCGGGCCTTGCGAATCTCGGCAGGCATGCGGGCTCAGAAAACCTCGATTGGGTTGTGGAAACGGCCCTAGTCTAAACATCGGTCACACCAGCCGAAGTGCCAGCATTCAGCAAGCGCTATCGCACCTCGATTAGGGCCGAATTGTGACAGTTTTGACGGCAGGCAGGTCGCGCAAAGGCTTTGAACGACCTCCGTGTTTAGGCAACGGCGCGGCTCCGGAAGAGCGAGAGCCTGCTCAGCTTTGCAAGCCCGCCAAAAGCTGGCTATAGGCGCTCTTGGCCACTGCGGCCAGTTGCTCGCGCGGCAGCGAGCCGACGACGGCGCAGCCATAACCCTTGTCCAGCCAATAGACGGCCTCAGGACCATCGTCCTCCCCATAGGTGCCCTTGGCCTTGGCTGCCGATTCGGCGGTGACGAAGAGCGATATGCGCTCGCCCTTGACGTCCTCGTAAAGCAGCATCGCGGCCTTGCCCTGGCCGGCGGGCAGCAGCCGGCCACCGACCAGTTGGAATCCTTGCGCCGCCAGATCCGGCGCGACGAGCTTCAGACCCACCTGGTTCGACAACCAACTCTGCAAATGATCCTTGTCGCTTGCCGGCACTTCCACCGCATGCCGCGTTTCGGCGGCATAGATGACGTGGGCGGCGATCGCCTCTTCGGCAAGCTGGTCCTCGGCGGTATTTTCCAGGCCGAGGCGGCCGATGCCGGCAAGGTAGCCGCCAGCACCGCCAATCGCCAGGATGGCGGCAGCCGCGGCCGCAAGCCACCAACGCGAGCGCGACGGCGATACTCTGACCACCGGCGCCTCGCCAAGCACCACCTTGCTCAACCGCACCGGCACGGGTTCGTCCAGCACGCCATTAAAGGCTGCGCGCAACGCTTCCCGGTCGGCGGCGTAGCGTGCGCTCTTGGCCTTCATCTCGGCATTGGCCTCGAGCCATGCCTCATAGGCCGTCCGCTCGTCGCCCGGCAACTCGCCATCGAGAGCCATGTGGATGTCGCGTTCGGAGAAATCGCGCCGGCTCATTTCTCAACGATCCTTATCGAGCGGCGGCGCGCGGTATCATCCAGCAGCGCTCGCAGTTCGTCACGTCCGCGCGCGATGCGCGACATCAAAGTGCCGGCGGGCACTCCAAGGATGTTGGCGGCTTCGGCATAGGAAAACCCTTCGATGGCGACCATCACAAGTGCCGCGCGCCGGTCAGGGCTGATCGCCTGCAGCGCGTCGACGATCTCGCGCGAGGCGATGCTCTCGACCTGCTCGGCGGGTGCTGCCTGCGCCTCGCTTGTCTCGAGCGGCAGCATCGCCGCCTCGCCGCGCCGGTTCACCTTGCGCATCTGGTCGATGAACAAATGGTGCATGATCGTAAACAGCCACCTCCTGGGGCTTTCTCCTGTCTGCCAATTGTCGAGCCGCACAAGCGCCCGCTCGAGACAATCCTGGACGAGATCGTCGGCGGAATCGCGGTCGCGCAACAGCGAGCGTGCATAGCGGCGCAGACGCGGTATTTCACCCAGGATTGCTGCCTTCTTTTCGTCCATGACCGCTGGTTCTGGAGCCCCTGTCCGTGGTGATTGAACGCGCCTTTGCAGCGCGGCGCAAGCGGCCAGCGCGAAGCGGTCCGCCGCCCCGGTCACCCAAGCAACTGAATAACGCTGCCGGTGGCAGGTTTATTCCCGGGTTGCATCCGAAAGTTGAAAGAAATGCGTGGTGACGAATAGCGGCGCGTCGACAAACGTCAGTCTTCCCGCATCTCGGCTGTGAATTTCTTCATATCGAAGTCAGGATTGGGCAGGCCCATCCTCACCGCCTCGGCTTGCAGCCTGGCAATCCGGTCGCGAAGCGACACATTGGTGCGACTGCGTTCGAGTTCGTGCAAAGCGCGGTCCGCACCGCCTCCGTTTTGCTTGGAGCGTCCGTCTGGCGCTGCAACATAGTCGCTGAAGCATCCACTTCGGGGCCTCGTATATAGAGTGCCATTTGATCCTATGTCTCCCTTGCTGCGGGTCAGCGGCCGCAGTACTATTCAATCACACGCACCGCTCTATTTACTATATTTGAAGGCACCGTTAGACCGAGCTTTCTCGCGGTCTGCAAGTTCACCACCAATTCGTGCTGGGACAAAGTCTGAATTGGTATGTCGCGGGGGCTCTTGCCATCAAGAATCTTCTTCGCGCACAGCGCCATGTGATATGTTGCGCTTCGCAAGCTGGTGCCGTAGCAGAACAGACCTCCCGCATCGATCTGCTCCCGCGCGAAGATGGTTGGCAAGCGACGCGCAAGGGCAAGCTCCGCGATTCTTGCGCGGAGTGCTGCAATGATCGGCTCCTCGAGGACGATGAGCGCTTCGACCAGCTCGCGATCCATCGCTGCAAAAGCGCCGTCAAGATCGGGCTGAGGCCCTATAATGCGGAGAACCTGCGGGTTCAGCCCAAATTCTTGTATTGCCCCAGCATTGGAGGCTGACAGGCAATCGGACACCCCCTGATCGCTCAAGATCGCGATGCGGGAGAGCGCTGGTAAGACGGCTCGCAACAACTCGACATGCGTCCGCGCCTGGTTTGGATCGAAGCTGGTTACTCCTGTCATGTTGCCGCCGGGCTTCTCCAGGCTTGCGGCGAGGCCATCACTGACCGGATCGACGACGACAGAATAAACGACGGGGAGCTCCGTTGTCGCCTTTTGGACCGCACGCGCGGTCACCGCCCCGATCACGGCGATAAGGTCGACGTTCAGCCTAACCAGTTCCGTCGCCAGGGTGGGAAGCCTGCCCAAATCACCATTGGCCGATCGCTGCTCAAACCGAATGCTCCGGCCTTCGGCAAATCCCAGTTCTCTCAGCCCCTCCTTGAAGCCTTCGATTGGTCCCCCAGGGCCTGCCGTGATGATGCCGATCGTAGCTATGTCGTTTATGAGCAACGCGCTGTCCTCCAGGCTGGACCTTCTTGCAGTGGACGACCTAATTTACCTCTCTCGCCGCCCTTGTCAGCAGCCGCTGATAAAACAGGCCGATGCCGATGAGCACCGCGCCGAGGCCGATGAAGGACAGCGCCCGCAACACGCCTTCCAGTTCCGACATGTCGAAGATGAAGACTTTGAGCACGGCGATCGAGATCAGCGCTGCCGACGCTATGCGCAGCACCTGGGACTTCAGCCAGACACCGGCGGTGAGCAGCACCACGCCGATTACCAGCCACAGTGCCGAATAGGTATAGGTCTCAAGCTGGCCGAGACCGCTCCACAGCCCGATGAACTCACCCTTGAACAGGCGCCTGACCGACAGCGTGGCATAGGCAAAAGCGAGCACCGCCGCCACCACCGCCAGCATCGCCGCATACCATTGCGGCCGCTTGTCACGGCAATGGAGTGCCAGTGCGCCTGCCGCGACCGCCGGCAAGAGGTAGGCGAGGAACAGAAGGTTGAACACCGGAATGCTGCCGGTCGATTCATCGGTCAGCAACGGGTTCAACGCCAGAAAATGCTGGAGGACGATGAAGGCGACCGAGACCACGCCCGCTGCAATCGAGCCGTAACGCAGCACCTGACTTGGCGAGCGCATGTCGATAGCGACCAGGATGGCACCGGCACCGATGGCGATCAGCGTGTAGATCGCCTGTTCGGCCAGCGTCGCAGCAGCCGTATCGATGACGCCGCCATGCATGGCATGGCGCACCAGCATGGCGACGGTGAGCAGGCAAAACAGCGCGGCGCCGGCCTCCATGGCAAGGCGCGGTCGGCCATTGGTGGTTCGGGCAAGCTGCCAGGCGGCAAAACCGAAAGCGAGCGCCGGCACCCCATATCCAAGCAGCAGCCAGTTGAACACCGGCGTCTTCGACAGGAACTCGGCACCGACGATGGTCGGGTCGAAGGCAGCGCGACCAAGCACTGCAATCACCGCACCAACGGAAATCCATCCAAGCACCGGATAGCTACGCCAGCGCGTCGCCAGCGCTGGCACGGCGGCGGCTGCTCCGAGCAGGATGGTTGTCCAGCCCGAACCAAAGGCCATGTGCAGCATCAGCAGGCCGGCAATCGCCGCCCCGCCGAGCGCGAAGGAGACGGCAGCGCCGCCGGTCAGCGGCGGCGCTTCGCCGCGTGCTATCCATTCGCCGCCGGCAGCGAAGACCCCGACCAATACGGCTGCAACCGCCGCATAAGCAAGGTCACGGTCGAGATTGCCGAAGGTAGACCAGAGCGCCAGCAGGATGACCAGTGGCGCGACAGCGCTCCAGGCCGCCCACGTGGCGGCGCGCAGCCAGCCATGGGCCGCAAAACGGCGCGCTGCCCAAAAGCCGATGCCGATGAAGACCAGGCCGAGAACGATGCCGACCCTGAGCATCAAGGCATCGGACGCCACAACCGGCATGCCGTCGACGCTAAGAGCGCCGCCCGAAAAATCGGAAGCGATCGTGGTCGGCGGAATGATGCCGAGATAGACCAGCACAGTCGCCAGCCCGGCGGCGTGCAGCAGTGCCAGCGCCCGCGGCCGATAGAGCGCCACCGCCACCAGGGCTGCGACAAGGGCGGCACCCGGCAATGCACCGCGGATGGCGGCGAAGGCCGGATCGACGAACAGGGCCAGCGCCGAAAGCCCGACGAAGAAGCCCGGCGCGATCGACGGCCAATCGAAGCCGCTGCCGGCGACCGCTTCGTCGCGGCGGCCAAGCCAGACGAAGGCGAGCACGGCCAGTGTCACCCCGTCGATAAAAAGGATGACGGAAAGGTTCGTCCCCGGTGCTTCGGTCATGTAGAAGATGGTCCAGATGCCGGTGGCGACGAAGGCTGCGGCCATCAAAAGCCTCCAGTCGCGGATACGGGCGATGACGCCGGCGGTGACGAGCACGATCGCCAGATAGCCGAACAGCGCCCACGGATTGGGCGCCTGCGAGGCGACCAGCAGCGGCGTCACCATGGCACCGAGCAGGCCGACGCCGGCCAGCGCCTGACCGTGAACCAGGCTTGCCGCGATCGTCGCCACCCCGATGGCGCCGAGCAGCGTGAAAGCGAGCGTCGGGCCGATAAAGCCGTAAATGCTGTACGCGGCGTAGACGGTACCGAACAAAATGAAGGCGCCGGCCGCCGTCAGGATTGCCGGGATATAGGCACCGGCGGCACCTTGCACCGGCACCCTGAAGCCGGTGCGCCGGATGAACTCGCCGCCGGCGACCAGCACCAGCCCGAGTGCCGCCGCCATGGCGAGCCGCACGCGTGGCCCGAAAATGCCGGCCTCGATGGTGTAGCGGATCAGGAACAGGCCGCCCAGCGCCAGCGCGATGCCGCCGACCCAGACCGCCCAGCGAGTACCGAGAGCCGTTTCGACGTCGGACTGGCGAGCTGGCTTCGCCGCGGCCGCCGGTTGCGCCGACTCCGGCGCGGATGGCGCCGCGGTATCGGCCTCGGCCTCTGTGGCTGATGCGACCGCTGCGGTCCCTGGCGATGCCAGGTCGGCTGCGGCCGCAAGCGGTATTGCGGCATCCGCCGGTTTGCTGTCGTTTGCAGCCGGTTCCTTGGCTTGCGGCGGCAGCGCAGGCGTGCCCGAAAGCACAAGGCTGCGCAAGGCGCCAAGCTCGCGCTCGATCAGGCCGATACGGCTCTGCTGGCGTGAAATGATGACGAACAGCGCGATGATGGCGACGAGGCCAATCAGGCTTTCAAACATGGCGGTTCCCCCAAACCAGGCCAGTTGTCACTGACACTCAATGTTCAGTGACATTCAAATGCGGCGGCCAAACGGCCGGTCCATTCAACGTGCCACCAGATTGGCCGCCGGAAAGATCGAGCATGTTTCAGCGCCCAAAGCCAGCAGCTTGCCGTTGACATCCTTCAGCGCCGCTTCCGAAACCGCCAGCGTGCCGCCCTTGTGCCAAGGCCGAGCGGCGAAACGTTGCCGGGACAAGGTTCAACGTCGCTCATCTGGTGGTCTCCCCGGCGGTTTCTGCGGCGCTCGCCTTGCCGGATTCATGGCCGGGTGATTGATGCCTGCGCAAGGCGGCGAGAAACCCGGCGCGGGCGCCGGGAGGCTCGATGCCGCGCGGTTCGTAGACATGGCGGGTCAAAAAGAAGCCGGTCAGCCGGAAGGCGTCCTCGATCGCCGCCGGATCGGCGCGCAACCCGGAGCCGCGCTGCAGGAAGGCAGGCAGCGCCAGCATCTTGTCGCGCCACGGCGCGCCCGCCGCGCGCGACACGGCGCGGCCGGATTTCGGCGAGACATAGGCAAGGTCCTGCCTGGTGCCGGTCGCCGCACACTGGCTGAGATCGAGGCCAAAACCGAGTTCGTCGAGGACCAGCAGCTCGAAGCGGGCCACCAACTCGCCGGCGGCATCGGCATCGTCGAGATGAGCGATCATCACCGCAAGCGTCTCGTAAAGGCCGCCATGGGCGTCACGCTCGGGCAGAAGACGCAGATGTGCGGCCATCGTCTGCAGGCCGTAGACGGCAACGGCGCTGTCCATCAACCGGGCGGCGTTCATCTCGATCGCCTCGACCTGGAAGGTGCCGAGATGCTCGTCGAGCCGCGCCCGCCACAACAGGTCGACGCGATTGCCGGGCTGCAAGACCGGCTGCTGTTTGCGCGAACGGCCGCCGCGCACGAGGCCGAGATGGCGGCCATGCACGCGCGTCATCACCTCGAGAATGGCGCTGGTTTCGCCATGCTTGCGGGTGCCCAGAATGATTCCCTCGTCGCGCCATTCCATGACGAGAGCTTGTCACCGGTTGGATGGCGAAATCAAGATTAGGTCGTCAGATGCCCGAATCGTCCTGCCAGAAAACAGAATGGCCCGCAGCATTTGCGCCGCGGGCCGCCTGTCAAATCTTCAGCTGATCAGAACGAGCGCTGGAAGCGGAGAATGCCGCCGACGCTGCTCTTCTTGTTGGCCTTGGTCCAGTTGTTGAAGTCTGCGTCGTCGAACTTTCCAGCATTGAGGTAATCGACTTCAGCCGTGACCGTAAAGCCGGGCACAACGGTATAAGCAACGTTAGCGGCGATGCCGAGGTTCTTCCAGTCGTCGTAAGAGACCTGGGCGTTGAACGAAGTCTTTTCGTTGAACTTGTAGGTGCCGCCGCCCCAGACTGCCCAATTGCCGCCCCACTGCTTGTAGAAGCCACGACCGCTCGCATCAATGGCGTTGCCTGCATTGTCGTTGAGGTTGTCGTCCGTGCCGTAACCACCCATGATGAACAGCGACAGTTCGTCGGTGGCCTTTACGTCCAAACGAACTTTGCCGGCCACTTCCTCGTAATTGCTGTCATAAGCGACGACGCCGGTGATCGCACCCCAGTCGCCCTTGTACTTCAAGCCGCCGACGACATGCGGAATATAGCTGTCGATGGTGCCGACGCTGCCGGCGCCTTCTTCGAGCGAGACCAACCCCGAGAAGCCGTTGCCCGCGTCGAAGTAATACTGAACGACGTTGCTCTCCTGGCCGCCATACGGAATCAGCGTATCCTGGATGACGGCGCCGGCATAACCGATGAACGTATCGAAAGCCGTATCGTCCTTGCCGACACGCAGGCCGCCGAGCTGAATCCAGGCGTAACGCAGCGAAAGAGACTTGTTGCGGCCCTGCCAGTCGTTGGCACTGGAGGCTTTTTGATTAAGGTAGTCGCCGCTGCTGTTGCCGAAGTTGAAGCGGGTCTCGGTGTAGGTCTTGAGCGTACCGAACTCAGTCTCCTGACCGGTCCAGGTCTTCAGCGTAAAGCGGGCGTTCTTGTAGTAGGTCGAATGAGTGTCGTCGCCTTGATGGTCAGGGACATGGTTGACGCCATCGAGCGAGCCGGCATCGCCGACGCCGATATCATAGCGGACATAGCCGCCGATGCGCAGGCAGGTCTCGGTGCCCGGGATATAGAAGTAGCCGGCGCCGTAGACGTCGCAAATTTTGACGTATTCAGCGGGTTCCGGCTCGGCGACGACAACGGCGTCGGCGGCGCGCGCGCCGGAGACCGCGACGAATGCCGCGGCTGAGCCGAGAAGAAGGCTCTTGATATTCATTTTCTGACCTCTCCAGTCAAAGTTAAAATGGCTTGGATTCATGGTTGAACGGCTGAACGCCTCACCCACGTCGAAAAAGGCGCGCACCGCACCCCCTCTTCAGGCGGCGAACATACTCATCTGCATTCCAGTCTCAATGACCATTTCCAAAAATAATCGATGTTTGCATAACAGAATAAATCAATGTTGCACAAACATCACTTCATATTTTCTTCACATTTTCCCTCGGCACAAACGAGACATTGTCACAATTGTACGAAAATATACTTATGCCGTTAGCCGGCAAACCGATCGAAAATCCGACAGACATTCCTTTTACGTGTTCTTTTTTGGAATAGACTTCTAACGTTTGGCAGCTAGATCAAGCCAACTTCGCCATCGCTGCGTTCTGTGCGGCAAGAACGACTTCCGACACCAGATCCTGTTTGAGCAGTTCAATGGGAATACGTCCGGCGAGGCCGGGCGCGGGGCCGATCAGCCACGCCCAGGCACGCCGCGGATCGGGCATCGCGGACGACACCTCCTTGATACCCGGCGCGGGCCTGCCGTCGACGAACTGCGCCAAAGGAAATACATGTTTGCGGCCACCGGTGCGCAACGCAACGACCGTGCCGCTCCGCTGCCAGCGATGCAGGGTCGAACGCGATATGCCGAGATTTTGCTGCAGGAACGTCGACCCGGCGACCCGACCGGCCCAGTCCTCGACCCGCATCGCGTCGAGGTCGCCGCTTCCAGCCGGCTGGACGTCCGTCCTTTGGCCTCCGTGCGCGCTCGACAGACGCGTCCGGGCACTGCGTTCCGCAGCTTCGGCAGCCAATATCCGCACGAACTGCGACGCGATGCCGGGCAATGTCTCCTGCATGGTGTCGATTGCCCTGATGTCAGTCGGCGCAAGCAAAGCGACGGCGGCGGCAACGGCGGCGGCGACCTTACCTGCCGCTACGATCGCATCGCTGTTCGCGACCTTGCCTTGCCGCGCCAGCACGCGCTCGATCTCAACGGCGACGGCATTTGCAAACTCGGCCTGACGGATGGGGTCGATGCGATTCCAAGTCCCGGTCATGTCCTGATCTGGCTGTTTGCCTACCCGTCCCGGTTTTGCTCGGAAGCGGGTCTTCGCACAGCCTATAGGCAGGGTGTATGACGGAGAGACGACGAACGGGAACGCTGGACGACCGCAGTGTCGGCAGGCGTTCCAACCGGTCTGACTGGCCGGTTCTGCATGAAATATCGGAAATTTCTCAGAACCCGCTCAGGATTTCGCGTAGCGCCGGTGCCAATAAGAAACGGGTCGACCGAGGTGGTCGGCGCATAGCCTCCCGGAATGATTCGGCCGGCTGTTCAAAATGCAAGTCGACCGATTGGGCAGCCCGGCGACCTCTCATTGTCATCTGCCCGTGAGAGGCCCGACATGACTTCTTTCCTGCGCCTGGTGCGGCAGCATCAGTTGGCTGCCTTCTTTTCGTTGGCGCTTGCCCTGACCTGGTTTGCCTTCATCCCATTCTACCTGTCGAATGGCGATAGCATTCCCTGGTTTACCTTCGGCCCGATGGCGTCCGGATTCGTCATCGCAGCCCTTTCCGGAGGCTGGGCTTCGGTCAAGGCCATTCTCGCTTCCATGGTGAAGTGGCGGGTATCTCCGCTCTGGTATCTGGTGGCATTCGGCCTGCCATTGGGCACGCAGCTTGCCTCGATCCTGGTCAATCCGCTGTTCGGCTCGGCGACGCCGGCCTGGGGCAACATTCCAGCCGTCACTGAGATACTGCCGATCATCGCGCTCTATGCGGTCTTCAGCGGCCCGCTTGGCGAAGAGCCGGGATGGCGCGGCTTTGCGACACCGCGTCTGTTGGCCAAGGCATTCGGCGCTGGTCGGAAGCCTGATCCTCGGCGCGATCTGGGCGATCTGGCATTTTCCGCTCGGCCTGGTCGGCGATCTCAGCCTCTACAGCACGATCAACGTCGTGCTGGCGGCAGTGGTGTTCACCTGGCTCTATCAGAACACCGGCAGTGTGCTTCTCGCCATTCTGATGCATGTCACCCATCAGAACAGCGTGCGCTTCCTGGGCAAGGCGTTCATCGACGCCGACCATGTGCAGCAGCAATGGACCGGTGTTGCGATCTGGGCGGTGGCTGCGATCGCGATCGTTGCCGTCTACGGCACCGAGAGCTTCGTCCGCAGGCCGGCAACGCAGCCCGCCCTTGCTGGCGCCGTCCAAATCCAAAGCGCCGCTTTCGGCGGCGACAGACCTTGACCAAGCCCTCCAGCCGTAGGCCAATACAGGCACGGCTGCAGGGAGCGGGCCGTTTCGATGGCGGTTTCGGCCACTGAGCAGGTTTTTCAGTTTGGCGGTTTCACGCTCGATCTGGGCAAAGGTACGCTCGGCCGGGCCGGACAGCCGGCCTTCCTGCGGCCGAAAGCCTACGCATTGCTGACGCATCTCGCCCGCCACATCGGCCGTGTGGTGCCGAAGTCGGAATTGATGGATGCGGTCTGGCCGGGTGTTTTCGTCACCGAGGATTCGCTGACGCAGTCGATTCGCGAGATCCGCAAGGTGCTCGGCGAGGAAACGATACGGACCGTATCGAAGCGCGGCTACATGCTGATCCCTGAAATCGAGCCGGTGCCCGAACTCGGCGCCCAGCCGATCGTGGCGGTGCTCAGATTCCGCAATGACGGCGCCGATCCGGCCGACGAAGTGATCGTCGATGGTATTGCCGAAGACATTATCAATGGCCTCGCCCGCTTCGGCACGTTGACGGTGCTGGCGCGCAACTCGAGCTTCTCGTTTGCCTCCTATTCGCCTGGCGAATGGCCTGTCGTGCGTTCATGCATCGGCGCCGACTATGTCGTCGAGGGCTCGGTCCGGCGGCAGGCAGACAGCATCGTCTGTGCGGTCAATCTCGTTGACGCAGCCAGCGCTTCCCAGCTCTGGGGCGATCGCTACCAGGCCGATTACGCCGGGCTGTCCGCCATCCAGCAGGAGATCGTCGAAAAGATCGTCGGCCGGCTGGTGGTTCGGGTGAACAATGCCGGCCTGCAACGTGCCTCGCGGCAGCCGGTAGCCAGCCTCGCCGCCCATGAACTGGTGCTGCGCGGCGTCGCCTTGCTGCGCGATCCGGCGCAAAGCGAACTGAAACAAGCAGCAGCGTTTTTCGAGGCTGCTATCGTCAGGGACCCGGCCTATGGCCTCGCCTACACCTATCTGGCGCTGTCGCATGTGCTTAACAGCGAATTCGGACCGAGCAGCGACGCCGTGCTGACGAAGGCCCGCGACCTGGCCGACCGGGGCATCGCATTGTCGCCGGACCAGGCAACGGCACACCGCATCCAGTCGCTGGTGCGGCTCAATATGCGCGACCACGAGGCGGCCGAGCATCATTTGCGCATCGCGCTCGAGCTCAATCCGGGCGACGCAGACTGTATCGAGCAGATGGGGCATCTGTTGACGATGCGCGGCCGGCCGCTCGACGCGCTCGCCTGGCTGGCGC
Organism: Mesorhizobium sp. M0909; assembly: GCF_040319515.1. NCBI lineage: Bacteria > Pseudomonadati > Pseudomonadota > Alphaproteobacteria > Hyphomicrobiales > Phyllobacteriaceae > Mesorhizobium > Mesorhizobium sp. M0909. Next base: position 141,055 of record NZ_JAMYOA010000003.1, on the reverse strand, counting down.
GCGCTATCCGCATCAACCCGCTGCACCCTCATTGGTATCAGTACGATCGCGCGCTCGCGCTATACATGCTGGGCGAATACCGCACGGCTGCCGAGGCGCTGGAGCTGGCGACGTTACCGACGCCGTGGATCCGCACCCGGCTTGCCGCCTGTTACGCTCAGTTCGGCGACATGCAGGCGGCAAGGCGCCAGGCTGCGCTGATCAACGCCGACGGCTCCGATTTCTCACCGCTCGACTATGCAAGAACGGGCATCCCGTTCGAAAACGCGTCCGACGCCGAGCATCTTGCCAACGGTGTGTCGTTGGCACTTGGGGACCGCTCAGAATCCTGAGACGACCAACAGACAGCTCGACCGATCGGCCAAATCTTTGGATAGCTCAGTGCGGAAATTCGAGCCCCATCTCGCGGTAGCGCTCGGGATCGTCGCCCCAGTTCTCGCGCACCTTGACGAACAGGAAGAGGTGCACCTTCTGCTCGAGGATGCCTGCGATCTCCATACGCGCGGCCTGGCCGATGGCGCGGATCGTCTCGCCCTTATGGCCGAGCACGATCTTCTTCTGGCTGTCGCGCTCGACATAGATTGTCTGGTCGATGCGCACCGACCCGTCCTTCTTCTCTTCCCATTTCTCTGTCTCGATGTGGGAGGAATAAGGCAGTTCCTGATGCAGCCTGAGGTAGAGCTTTTCGCGGGTGATCTCGGCTGCGAGCTGGCGCATCGGAAGGTCGGAGATCTGGTCTTCAGGGTAGTACCAGGGTCCGGCCGGCAGGGTCTCGGCGAGATAGTCGAGCAGGTCCTTGCAGCCGGACCCCGTCAGCGCCGAAACCATGAAGGTGCGCTTGAACGGCACCCTTTCGTTGGCTGCCGCCGACAATGCAAGCAACGTCTCGTGCTTGACCCGATCGACCTTGTTGAGGATCAACACCATCGGCTGCCGGACATCCTTCAGCCGCTCGAGGATGGCATCTGCATCGCCCCGGATGCCGCGCTCGGCATCGATCAAGAGCAGCACGATATCGGCGTCCTTGGCACCGCCCCAGGCTGTGGTCACCATCGCGGTGTCCAGCCGGCGCTTCGGCTTGAATATGCCCGGCGTGTCGACGAAGACGATTTGCGCGTTGTTGTGGGTGGCAATGCCGCGCACGATGGCGCGCGTGGTCTGCACCTTGTGTGTCACGATCGACACCTTGGCGCCGACCAATTGGTTGACCAGCGTCGATTTCCCCGCATTGGGCGCGCCAATCAGCGCGACGAAGCCGGAGCGGGTAGCGGGCGCTTCTGTTGCGGGAGCTTCGGTGGCGGTCATGCGGCACTCCCTTGATCGAGCCAGACGCCTTCCCGCTGCAGAAGTGCCGCGGCTGCAGCCTGCTCCGCTTCGCGCTTGGAGCGCCCGCTACCGGTCGCCGGCGGATAGGCGCCGACCTTCACACTGACGGTGAACAGCGGATCGTGGTCCGGTCCCTCGCGGCTGTCGATTATGTAAACCGGCACTGCGCCCGCCGCCTGATGCGCCCATTCCTGAAGTTCGGTTTTCGCATCGCGACGGGCGGCGTCAATGGCTTGCGAGCGCGGCTGCCAGTATCTGTGGATAAAGGCACGGGCCGCTTCCAACCCGCCGTCGAGATAGAGCACGGCGATCAGCGATTCCAATGCATCGGCGCGCAGATTGACGCGCTTGCGCCCATCGAGGCCGCGTACGTCCGAACCGGCGCGAATGAGTTCCGGCAGGCCGATCTCATCGGCGATTTCCGCCAGGGCCTCGGCGTTGACCAGGGCGTTCAGTCTGAGCGACAGCTCACCCTCGGCAGCGTCGGGAAATGCCGCCAGCAGCATATCGGCAACGACAAGGCCGAGAACACGGTCGCCCAGGAATTCGAAACGTTCGTAGTCGACGCCGGCATGACTGCCGCGAGCACTGGCATGGGTCAGCGCCCGCTGCAGGCGCTGGTGGTCGCCAAAACTGTGGCCGGTGCGCTCCTTGAGCGCCTCGGCGAGCGCATCGGCGGTCAGCCGTTTCGTCGCCGCCATGGTCCTAATTGACGAAATGGAACAGGCGCGAGGCGCGCATCTGCGACGGCCATTTCCAGATTTCGAGCGGGCTGGCGCTGCCGCCGATCGAGAAGAAAATGAGGTTGGCGCGGCCGACCAAATTCTCGTCCGGCACGAAGCCGACGGTGAAGCGGCTGTCCGACGAGTTGTCGCGATTGTCGCCCATCATGAAATAGTGACCGGGCGGCACCTTGAACTCTTTGGTATTGTCGCCGATCGAAGCCTGCGTCAGGTCGAGCGTGTCGTAGCTGACGCCGTTCGGCAGCGTCTCGCGATAGACATCGACCGGCCCGTTCTCCTCGGTGATGTCGCGGTTGTCGATCTGCCCGACCTTGACGCGCGGCACGCCCACGTCGTTGATGAAGAGCTGGCCATCCTTGACCTGGATCTTGTCGCCCGGCAGGCCGACGACGCGCTTGATATAATCGACAGAAGGATCCGGCGGAAACTTGAACACCACCACGTCGCCGCGCTTCGGCTCTGAGCCCCAGATGCGGCCCGAAAAGATGTTCGGCCCGAATGGCAGTGAATAGCGGGAGAAGCCGTAGGACCATTTGGTTACGAAGAGATAGTCGCCTTCGAGCAAAGTCGGCCGCATCGACCCGGACGGGATCGAGAACGGCTGGAACAGGAGCGTGCGGATGACCAGCGCAAGCAGCAGCGCCTGGACGATGACGCTGACGGTTTCGCCAAGTCCACCGGATTTCTTCTGGGTTTTTTCAGCCACGCTCATGTCGTCCTCGATTGTGGGTTGGATGGTATAGAGTCTCGGCGCGCGCTGGGCAACGTCATGCCGGTGGTCAGATGCAATCAATGTGGCGCTTCTTCGACCGGCAACGCTTCAATGATCACAAAGGCTTGAGCGAGCGGAAAATCATCGGTTATGGTGAGGTGGATCACGGCTCGGTGCCTTTCAGGCAGGATTTCGTCCAGCCGCGCTGCCGCCCCGTTGGTGAGCGCCATGGTCGGCTTGCCGCTGGCCAGGTTGACGACCCCCATGTCACGCCAGAACACACCCTGCGCAAGACCGGTGCCCAACGCCTTGGCGCAGGCCTCCTTGGCGGCGAAACGCTTGGCGTAGGAGGCCGCACGCGCCGCGCGGTTTTCGGAGCGCGCCTGTTCGATCTCGGTGTAGATGCGTTGGATGAAGCGCTGACCGTGACGTTCCAACGACTTCTCGATGCGTCTGATGTCGATGAGATCGCTGCCGATACCGATAATCATTCGGCAGGAACTTCCGGCCCGGTTTTTCCAGCCTTTGCCGCTCTTTCGGCCAGACGCTTGCGGCGCTGCTCCTGGAAAGTGACCATGCCCCAGCGGGTGATGCCGTAAAACAGCAGCCCGAAAACCAGGCCGAGCGGTATTGCGCCAACCGTCATCGGCTTCAGCACCGGTCCCCACAATTGCGCGAAGGAAAGATTGTGCAGCATGTCGCCGAGATGGGCAGGCGGTCCGTGTGCCGGCAGGTGTTCATGCAGGATCAGCTTGCCGACCTCCCAGGAGGCGGCCCATAGCAGCGGAAAGGTAAGGGGGTTGCCGAAGACCGTGCCGAGTGCTGCGGCAACCAGATTGCCGGCGATCAGCCAGCACAGGATGGCGGCAATGATGAAGTGGAAGCCAAGCGGGAAAAACGACGCGAATACGCCCGCCGCAACACCGGCGGCCACGGCATGCGGCGTGGCTCTAAGCCGCAGGATGCGCTTGGAAAAATACCGCAGCGAGCGCGAGAACGAGCGGCGCGGCCACAAATAAGTACGCACCCGCTCTAAGAAACCATCAGGCTTGCGCCGTCGAAAAAGCACTCTGTTCCTGTTCCTAGTTCCGTCAATAGCTTCACGCCTCCAGCCGGGCGCGACAGCCCCATGCTGCGCTCTGCGGTCGCCGAAAAGCAACTACGACTTTGATATAGCGATGCGCTGGCCGAAGAACAACGAGGCCGAGGGCATCCGCTCGGTGGCCGGTCGCGCCAGCCTTGGGCATCGCCGTTCTGAACAGGGCATGATCGCGGCGAATTTAAGGAGCGCCACTTAGGGTCGATATTCGCTGACCTCGACGAGGTTGCCGTCCGGGTCACGAAAATAGACCGACATCATCGCGCCACGAGCGCCGGCACGCTCGACCGGGCCGACCTCTATCACCACGCCATTGGCGGCGAGGTTGGCACATATCTCGGCGAGCGGCCGGGCGGCAATCAAGCAGAAATCCCCGGAGCCCGGCGTCGGCGCCTTGGCCTTCGGCTCGAAGGTGTGCCCGACCTCATGCACATTGATCTTTTGCGTTCCAAACAGCAGCGCCGTCGGCCGGTTCGGCTCGTCGAGGCGCTTGAAGCCGAGCACGCGCTGATAGAAGGCGCAGGTGTCTTCAACGGAGCGAACCGTCAGCACGAAATGGTCGATACCGGCAATCACGGCAGCGCCTCTTGACTTGTTTTATGCATTTCTTTGTCCCAAAACCGCTGCACATCCTCGGTTCAAGCCCGAGGACAAGCTTTGGGCGACATGCATTAGATATTGCGGCTGCCCGGCTTGATCGCCGGTATGGCGGCAAGCTCGGGCGGCAGCCTGTCGGCCGGATAGGCCGGAACCTCGTATTCGGCGAGCGCGATCAACGGCACGCCGACATCGCTCTTACCGGCCGAGCGGTCGATGATGCACGCAGCGGCAACGACATTGGTGCCAAGTGCGCGCAGACAGTCGATGGTCTCGCGGATCGACAGGCCGGTGGTGACGATGTCCTCGACAATGACGACGCGCGATCCCTTGGCGATCTCGAAGCGGCGCAGCCTGAATTCGCCCCCTTCCCGCTCGACCCAGATCGCCGGCACACCAAGATGGCGCGAGGTCTCATAGGCCGGGATCAGCCCGCCGATCGCCGGGCCGACGACGTAGTCGATCCTGCCGGGCACGCCAGTGCGGATCTTTTCGGCGAGCGCCTTGCACAAGCGCTCGGTCTTGTCGGCATGCATGAAAACGCGCGCCTTCTGCAGGAAGACCGGGCTGCGCAGGCCGGACGTCAGGATGAAATGCCCTTCAAGAACGGCGCCGGCCTCGCGGAAAATGCCCAGCACTTCGTCGGTGTTCATCTTCTGCCTCTTCCAACAAAGTTGGTGGTCTAGCCGTTGACGCGTCGCGCGTCGCTGACGCTCGAATTGTCCTTTAGCTGCGACAGCAGCCGGTTCAAGTGCTTGAGGTCCCATACTTCGAGATCGATCAGCATTTCGGTGAAATCGGGCGCGGTGCGCACCATCGACAAAGTGTGGATGTTGGCATCGTTGGATGCGACGACTTGCGCAATGTCGGCTAGCGAACCCGGCGCGTTGATGGCGGTGACCGAGACGCGCGCCGGGAACCGCTCCTTGGTGCGCTCGTCAATATCCCAGCGCACGTCGATCCAGCGCTCGGGCTGGTCGTCAAAGGCCTGCAATGCCGGCGACTGGATCGGATAGATGGTGATACCGGTTCCCGGCTGCACGATGCCGACGATGCGATCGCCTGGCACTGCCCCTTCCGGCGCGAAGCGCACCGGCAAATCGCCGCGCACGCCGCGGATCGGCACCGCATCGTCGCGCGGCTGGTTCTTGTCCTTGCGCGCGGCGCGGCCCGGAATCTGGAACAGCATGCCGGCGGCGTTGCGGATCTTCGACCAGCCCTCCTCGCGCTGCTTGGGCGCGACCAGCGTGACGCGCTCGTCCTTGTAGTCGGGAAACACCGCCTTCATGACATCGGTGGAGGCAACTTCGCCTCGGCCGACCGCGGCCAGCACATCTTCGATGTCCTTGCGCGCCAGCCGGTGCAGCACCGGCTTCAGGCTTTCCTTGGTGAAGGTCTTGCCGGACCGTTCGAAGGCGCGCTCCAGAATGCGGATACCGAGACCTGAATATTGCTTTCGAATAGCGTTCTTGGTGGCGCGGCGGATGGCCGACCGCGCCTTGCCGGTAACCACCACCGATTCCCATGCCGCAGGCGGCACCTGCGCCTTCGAGCGGATGATCTCGACCTCGTCGCCGTTCTTCAGCTCCGTCATCAGCGGCATGATGCGGCCATTGACCTTGGCGCCGACGCAAGTGTCGCCGACATCGGTGTGGACGGCATAGGCAAAGTCGATCGGCGTGGCGCCGCGCGGCAGCGCGATCAGCATGCCCTTCGGCGTAAAGCAGAACACCTGGTCCTGGAACAGTTCCAGCTTGGTGTTTTCGAGGAAGTCCTCGGGGTTGTCGCCTTCGGCAAGCTGCTCGATGGTGCGCCGCAGCCAGGCATAGGCATTGGTTTCCTTCGAGATCGCATGGGCGGCACCATTCATCTTGCCGCCGGTATCCTTATAGATCGAATGAGCGGCGACGCCGTATTCGGCGATCTTGTTCATCTGGTAGGTGCGGATCTGCAATTCGACGCGCTGGCGCGACGGGCCGACGATGGTGGTGTGGATCGAGCGGTAGTCGTTCTGCTTCGGCGTGGAGATGTAGTCCTTGAAGCGGCCGGGCACCATCGACCAGGTGGTGTGGATGGCGCCGAGCGCCCGGTAGCAGTCCTCGACCGTATCGACGACGACGCGAAAGCCGAAGATGTCGGACAGCTGCTCGAACGACAACGCCTTGGCTTCCATCTTGCGGAACACCGACCACGGCTTCTTCTGCCGGCTCTTGACCTCGGCCTTGATCGAATATTTGTCGAACAGCGTGGAGAGCGCCTTCTCGATTTCGGACAGCACGCCCTTGTTGCGCTCGAAAATTTCGGCCAGCCGTGCGGTGACGGCGCGGTAGGCTTCCGGATTGATGAAGCGGAAGGCGATCTCCTCGAGCTCCTCGCGCATGCCTTGCATGCCCATGCGCCCGGCCAGCGGCGCATAGATATCCATCGTTTCCTCGGCGATGCGCAGGCGCTTGGCTTCCGGCACATGGTCGAGCGTGCGCATGTTGTGCAGGCGGTCGGCGAGCTTGACGAGCAGCACGCGAACGTCTTCCGAGATCGCCAGCAACAGCTTACGTAGGTTCTCCGCCTGCTCGGCCTTTTTGGAGACGAGGTCGAGCTTCTTCAGCTTGGTCAAGCCTTCGACCAGCTTGCCCATTTCCGGGCCGAACAATTCGTCGATCTCGGCCCTGGTCGCCGTGGTGTCCTCGATCGTGTCATGCAGCAAGGCAACGGCGATCGTCGCCTCGTCCATATGCATTTCGGTGAGGATGGCGGCGACTTCGAGCGGATGCGAGAAATAGGGGTCGCCGGAAGCGCGCTTCTGGTGGCCATGCTTCTGCATGGCGTAGACATAGGCCTTGTTGAGCAGCGCCTCGTTGACGTCAGGCTTGTAGCGCTGGACGCGCTCGACAAGCTCATACTGACGCATCATGGGCGGGATCTCGCAATGCTGAAATGAATCATGCGCCGCACTGGCGTACGGCGCATGTCATAGATAGCCACGAAACCGCCGACGGGAAAGTGTCGGCAGTTGTCGCTAAGATCAATAATCGTCGCTTTTTTCCGGCGGCACCAGACCTTCGATGCCGGCCAACAGGTCTTCTTCGGTCATGCGATCGAAGGTGACGTTGTCCTCGGCGTCGTCGGCATCGGTGGCCGCAACGGCGCTGCCGGTCTGGTCGGCAATCGCCTCGCCATCGGCTTCCGGCTCATCGACCTCGACATGCTTCTGCAGCGAATGGATGAGATCTTCCTTGAGGTCGTCCGGCGACAGCGTCTCTTCGGCGATTTCGCGGAGCGCAACGACCGGGTTCTTGTCGTTGTCGCGCGGCACGGTGATCTGCGCGCCCTGGCTGATCTGACGGGCGCGGTGGCCGGCCAGGAGCACCAGCTCGAAGCGGTTGTCGACCTTGTCGATGCAATCTTCAACGGTTACGCGGGCCATGAGTTGCCCCTTTCATGCCTGGATTTGATGGAAAACAGGCGCGGTCCATAACCCGAACGCCGCCAAAATACAAGCTTTTATGGCGGTGCGCAGCTCCGACGCGGGCCGCCTGCGACGACACAGCGCCGATCACAATTGCTTGCAGTGCGGCATGGTGCCTTGGATTGCCGTAAAACTGGCGTTATCTCGAACGATGAAGGCCAACAGGTCTATTATCAGACCGGCCGATAGTCGCCACGCATTTAGACGATCGCTTATTTCGAAAAAGGACATTTTTCCATGTTCGATCCTCGTGAAAAAATCGCTCTCTTTATCGACGGTGCAAATCTCTACGCGACCTCGCGCGCGCTGGGCTTTGACATCGACTACCGCAAACTTTTGTCGAGCTTCCAGAAACGCGGCTATCTGCTGCGCGCCTATTACTACACCGCGCTGGTCGAGGATCAGGAATACTCCTCGATACGTCCGCTGATCGACTGGCTCGATTATAACGGCTTCAAGGTGGTGACCAAGCCGGCCAAGGAATTCACCGACTCGACCGGCCGGCGCAAGATCAAGGGCAATATGGATATCGAGCTGACCGTCGATGCGCTGGAGCTTGCCGACGTCGTCGATCATTATGTCATCTTCTCAGGCGACGGCGATTTCCGTACGCTGGTCGAGGCGCTGCAGCGGCGCGGGCGCAAGGTGTCGATCGTCTCGACGATGGCTTCGCAGCCGCCGATGATCTCCGACGATCTGCGCCGCCAGGCCGACCATTTCATTGACCTGATGACACTCAAGAACGAAGTCGGCCGCGATCCGTCGGAGCGGCCGGTGCGTCGGCCCGAACCGGCCGAAGTCGACGAGGAAGACTATTGACGGTCGTTGCCTTGACCGCGCCCCTGGTCGTCTCGCCCGAACCCGATCGCGATTGCCCGCTCTGCCCGCGGCTGCACGACTTCATCGCCGAGTGGCGGCGGCGCGAGCCGTCCTGGTTCAACGCGCCGGTGCCGACCTTTTTGCCGCCGGAGGGCGAGGACGCGGTGCGCTTGCTGATCGTCGGCCTGGCGCCTGGCTTGCGCGGGGCGAACAGGACGGGGCGCCCCTTCACCGGCGATTTTGCCGGCGACCTGCTCTACAACACGCTGATCGCGCACGGCTTTGCGCGCGGCGAATTCAAAGCGCGACCAGATGACGGGCTGGAGCTTGTCGGTACGGCGATTACCAATGCGGTGCGCTGCGTGCCGCCGGATAACAAGCCGGTTGGCGCCGAGATAGCGACCTGCCGGACGTTCCTGGTGCCGACGATCGCGCGGTTTCCAAATCTGCGCGCTGTGCTGGCGCTGGGCTCGATCGCGCACCAGTCGACCGTGCGGGCGCTCGGCCAACGCGTTGCCGCCTATCCGTTCCGGCATGGTGGGCAGCAGCAGGCCAATGGCATCACGCTGTTTTCCAGCTATCATTGCTCGCGCTACAACACCAATACCGGCGTGTTGACGGAAGCGATGTTCGTCGACGTCTTCAGTGAGATAGAAGCTTTTCTGAAGACATAGAGTCGGACGACGCCTGCCAGAGCACGAGCCCTAGATTCGGGCGATCGCGAACAACCAGGCCAGGAGATCCAGCAACCACAGAAACAGTGCGAGCTGCAGCGCGACGCGCAGGCGTTGGATGATCCGCCAATTGCTGGCCATGTCGGATTTGATGCGCGGCGCAAGCGCTCGGTGCATCCCGTCCAGGGTTGCGGGAGGGTGCTGATCGACGAAGTCGTGGAGCAGCTTCTCTGGATCGAAACGGAACGTATAGTTATAATACGGCCACACCATAATCGCGACCAGCAGTCCGATAAGAAAAAGCAATGTCAGTGCCAGCCAGTCCCAAGGCCCTACGCCATCCAGGAGCGCCCTGCCTCCAAGGAGAGAACTCGCGAACGCAGTTGCAAAAATCAGATTGCCGGCGCGCGTATTGAGACTTTCAGCCACGCCCTGCTGGTGTTGGAGGCCACGCACTGCCTCCGCGTAGACAAATGCCAGGCGGGGATCGCCGCCGTCCGTCGCAGCAGGCGGGGCGTTGCTGTCATTGGTTGATGAAGGGCGCTCCGGCATCAAATGTACTTAGCACAGCGCCACCTGCGATATGAATTGGCGAAGGCTTCGTCGTTCCCGTCATCGCGCCTTTGAGGGTGCTTTCGGGCGGACAGGAATAGCGTCAATCCGATGCCGTCGCTTCAGGCTCTGCGGCAAACAACGCGGCCAGCGTCGCCGGCCCGCCTTGGAGGACATTCAGGTCGACGTCGCCGCTGATCCCGTCGACGCGGCCCCGGTTGTGGTACTGCCAGTAAATCCAGTCGTCATGGCCTGGCCGCAGCGCCAGCGAACGCAGCCAGCGCGGGCGGCCGGCTACCTGCCCGGCATAGGCTTGCGCGGCCTCGTCGGTCACATAGAGGATCGCCGTCTTGCCGAACGCTGCTTCGACCGGGCCGAGGAAGGCTGAGAGTTCGGCGCTCAGCTGTTCGGGAGTTGGGCGCTGCGGGCAATTGCCGCCGAACTCGATGTCTACCACCGGCGGCAGCAAAGGCTGATCGCGCGGCACCACCGAGATGAAGTTGCGTGCCTGATCGGCACCGGGCCTGCAGAAGGTGAAAAAGTGATAGGCGCCGACGGCAAGGCCGGCGGCGCGGGCCGCACGCAAATTGCCCGCGAAGGCATCATCGACATGGTCGCCGCCTTCAGTTGCCTTGATAACGGCGAAGGCGACATCGTCGGCGGCAACACGCCGCCAGTCGATCTGCCGCTGATGGTGGGAAACGTCGATGCCCCTGATCGGATATTTGCCGCGATCCGGAGAAAACGTCTGAAAGTAGGTATAGCCGCCGGCCAGGATGAGGCCCGCCATGAGCAGACCGGCAGCACCCCACAAGACGATCCGGTTTTTCAACAGAGACCTATCCCCATTGGTCCGCCCTGCCCGCCGCTATGGCTCCGGGCGTTCGTCGCTCGAAAAGCCAAATCATTGGCTTTCCTCCGCTTCGGACCGCCCCTCACCCTCGCTCTTTCAGCAGCCGGCCCTTCTCGCGCGACCAGTCGCGCTGCTTTTCGGTCTCGCGCTTGTCGTGCAATTTCTTGCCACGGCCAACGGCGAGCAGCAGCTTGGCACGGCCCTGGTCGTTGAAGTAGATCTTCAGCGGCACCAGCGTCATGCCTTCGCGGTCGACGCTCTGCGACAGCTTGGCCATCTCGCGCTTGTTGAGCAGGAGTTTGCGGCGGCGGCGTGGCTCGTGGTTGAAGCGGTTGGCCTGCAGGTATTCCGGCAGATAGGAGTTGATCAGCCAGATCTCGCCGCCCTCGACCGAGGCGTAGCTGTCCTGGATGTTGGCCTGGCCCTGGCGCAGCGATTTCACTTCGGTACCGGTCAGCACCAGGCCGGCCTCGATCGTGTCGAGCACCTCATAGGAAAACCGCGCCTTGCGGTTTTCCGCAACGGTCTTGTTGTTGGGATCGGCTTTTCTGACTTGATTCATGATGCGGAGAGGTGGCGCCTCATCCCTAGTTTATCAAGCCGGCGTGCTTCATCGCCGCGTCGATCTTCTCGGCGGTCGACGGCTCGACCGTCATTAGCGGCGAGCGCAGCACGTTTTCGACCTTGCCCAGCTTCGACAGCGCATATTTCGCGCCGGAAACGCCGGGCTCCATGAAAATCGCCTTATGCAGCGGTAACAGACGGTCCTGCAGGTCGAGCGCCTTGGCGCTGTCGCCGGAAAGCGTTGCCTCCTGGAATTCGGCGCAGAGCCTGGGCGCGACATTTGCTGTCACCGAGATGCAACCGACACCGCCATGCGCGTTGAAGCCGAGTGCCGAGGCGTCTTCGCCGGAGAGCTGGATGAAATCCTTACCGCAAGTGGCGCGCTGCTCTGAAACCCGCTCGACCTTGCCGGTAGCATCCTTGACGCCGACGATGTTCTTGAAGTCGTGTACCAATTGCCCCATCGTCTCCGGGCTCATGTCGACCACCGAGCGCGGTGGAATGTTGTAGATGATGATCGGCAGGCTGGTCGCCTTGGCGACGGCGGCGAAATGCGCATAGAGGCCGCGCTGCGTCGGCCTGTTGTAATAGGGCGTGACGACAAGGGCCGCGTCGGCGCCCGCCTTCTCGGCATACTGAACCAGGCCGACCGCCTCTTCGGTGTTGTTGGAGCCGGCGCCGGCGACGACCGGAACCCGGCCCTTGGCGACCTCGATGCAAACCTTGACGACTTGGCGGTGCTCGTCATGCGACAGCGTCGGCGACTCGCCGGTGGTGCCGACCGGGACCACGCCCGTCGTGCCTTCGGCGATCTGCCACGCGATGAACGCGCGAAAGGCTTTCTCGTCGAAACGGCCGCTCTTTTCGAACGGTGTAACGAGCGCGGTCAGCGAGCCTCTCAGCATGTCGTCCAACTCCTTGGGGCCTTTCGGGTTTTGTCGTGCGCGCCTTCTAGCCGAAAGCGAAGCGGCGCACCATAGTCTCGACATTGTTGCGCGGCAAGCATTGCGCCGGCAATCGCAATTCGAACGACCTCGACAAAGTTTCTTTACGGGCCCTTCACCACCGACGAATAGGCTTCGGTTCAACTGTGCCTGTTGTAACGTCGAAGAACAGGAAATGACCAGATCCATGCCGGCCAGGCGGCCTCATCTTTTCGCGCTTTTCGGCGCGATCGTCGCGCTGATACCCGGCGCGGCGATCGGCGGCAGCGTCGATATGCGGGTCACGTCGGCGATCCCGATGACGGCGCCGGACAACGATGCGCTGCCGCAGTCCCCGTCGCCCTCCGCCAGCGTTGCGGTGCTGAAGAGCGGTCTCGACGCGCTGGCGGCAAACGACATTCAGCGCGCGCGCCAGGTGCGCGAGGCGCTGCCGGCCAAATCGCTCGATCGGCACATCCTTGCCTGGGCGATAGCGCTCTATGGTGGCGACCAGGTGCCGAGCGGCGACATCGCCGATGCCGCGAAGATGCTGCCGAACTGGCCAGGCACGATCGCCTTGCGCAAGAACAGCGAGCGCGCGCTCTATCGCGAGAACCCCGCGCCACATGTCGTGGTGCGGGCGTTCGATGGCAGCCAGCCGCTGACCTTCGAGGGCGTGGTGATCCTGGCCCGCTCCTATGTAGCGCTGGGCGATACGAAGGCGGCGCGCTCGGTGCTGTCGCCATTCTGGCGCACCGAAAAGCTCGAAGCCAGGGACGAGGCGGCGGTCATCCGCGAGTTCGGCGCGCTGATCCCGGCCGCCGACCATCGCTTCCGCATGGAGCGCATGTTCTATGCCGACCGGGTCGCTTCGGCGCTGCGCGTCGCCGGTCTCGCCGGCGCCCAGCAATTGGCCGACGCCTGGGCGGCAGTCACCAAAGGCGACAAGAACGCGGCCAAGCTGCTGAAGGCGGTGCCGACAGCGCAGCGGGCGGCCGGCTATCTCTTTGCCGAAGCCGAATATCTGCGCAAGCAGCAGAAATTTTCCGACGCCGCCGCGCTGGTGATGAAAGCGCCGGGCGACCGTGACGCGCTGGTCGATCCGGACGCCTGGTGGGTCGAGCGCCGGGTGCTGTCGCGCGAGCTGGTCGACCAGGGCGACATGAAGACCGCCTACAGAATAGTCGCCGCGCACGCCGCCGAAAGTGCCGCCAATGCCGCCGAGGCGGAATTCCACGCCGGCTGGTACGCGCTGCGCGGCCTCAACGATCCCGGCACCGCCGCCAAGCATTTTGCGCGAATCGCGGAGCTCGCCCAGGGGCCGATGTCGCTGTCGCGCGCCTATTACTGGCTCGGCCGCGCCGCTGAAGTCGGCGGGCCCGGCAATGCCAAGGATTATTTCAGCCGCGCCGCCAGCTACGGCACGACCTTTTACGGCCAGCTCGCCGGCGAGCGCGTCGGTCGGCAGACCCTCAACATCGTCTACCCCCAGCCAAGTGCCGCCGACCGCCGGAATTTTGCCACCCGCGAGGCGGTCAGCGCCATCAAGCGGCTGCAGGAGGCCGGCTATGACCGCTACGCCGAAACGCTCTACCGCGACCTTGCCGGGCAGCTGAACAGCCCCGGCGAACTTGCGCTGCTTGCGGCGCTGGCGGAAAGACAAGGCAACCATTTCATGGCGCTGAAGGTCGGCAAGATCGCCGGCGCCCGCGGCATCGACGTCGGCGCGCTGTCACATCCGCTCGGCGTAATTCCCGACACCGCCAACGTCTCCGGCTCGGGCAAGGCGCTGGCCTATGCGATTGCCCGGCAGGAAAGCGAATTCAACATCGGCGCCGTCTCCAGCGCCGGCGCGCGCGGACTGCTGCAGCTGATGCCGGGCACCGCCAAGCAATTGGCGAAGAAGGCCGGGATGACATTTTCTCAGGCCCGGCTGACCACCGATGCCGGCTACAATGCAACGCTGGGCGCTGCCTTTCTCGGCGAGCAGCTCGGCCGTTTCGATGGCTCCTACGTGCTGACCTTCGCAGGCTACAATGCCGGCCCCACCCGCGCCGCCCAGTGGGTGGCGAAATACGGCGATCCGCGCGGCAAGGACGTCGACGCCATCGTCGACTGGATCGAGCGAATTCCCTATACGGAAACAAGAAGTTACGTCCAGCGCGTGATGGAGAATTACGAGGTTTACAAGATGCGCATTTCCGGCAAATACGACATTGTCGGGGATCTGGTGAACGGCCGGGGGTGACGGCCGGGCTTCAAGCCAAGTCAGGCTGCGATCCTTCGCGCCCCCCTCTGTCCTGCCGGACATCTCCCCCTCTAGTAGGGAGATTGGCAGCTTCGCTGAGGGGTACTTTTCTGCAACTTGGGATGTTATCGAAAACGGAGATGATGGCCGATCTCCCCCCTTTGAGGGTCCTTTGAGGGGGAGATGTCCGGCAGGACAGAGGGGGCGCTGTCCGGCAGGACAGAGGGGGCGCTGTCCCGCCGACATCTCGAAGATTCTCAGCGCCGACGCTTCGATTTGACCGTCTCTGCCCTCGCCTGTAGCAGTCGGGAACGATCCGGCAACTGCGAGGAAGCGGTCCATATGGCAATCGAGCAGGGTTTTTCCGATTTCTTCTACGCCGCGCCGGACGGGCTGTCCCTGCACGCCCGCATCTACGGCGAAGCGAATTCCGGCCATTGGCCAGTCGTTTGCCTGCCCGGCCTGACCCGCAATTGCCGTGATTTTCATGAGCTGGCGCTTTTTCTATCAGTGCAGGCGAAGCGCAAGGTCGTCGCTTTCGACTATCGCGGGCGCGGGCAGTCCGCCTACGATGCCGATATCGGCCACTACAATGTCGGCATCGAAGCGGGTGATATTCTCGCCGGGCTGGCGGCGCTGAGCATCGAGGAGGCTGCCTTCATCGGCACGTCGCGCGGCGGACTGATCATCCATGTGCTCGCGGCGATGCGGCCGGCCGTGCTGAAGGCCATCGTCCTCAACGACATCGGCCCGGTGATCGAGGCGCAAGGTCTCGCCCATATCCGCTCCTATCTCGACCCCACGCCCAGGCCAAGGGCGTACGCAGAGGTGGTCCGCAGCCTGCGCGGCACCCATGGCGCGGATTTTCCGGCGCTGACCGATGCGGATTGGGAGCGGATGGCGTCAGCCCTCTACCGCGAGACCAAGGAGGGGTTTTTGCCCGATTTTGATCCGAAACTGGTCGAGACGCTAACGGGCCTCGATCCCAGCCGGCCGCTGCCCGATCTGTGGCCGCAGTTCGACGCGCTGGCGGCGGTCCCGATGCTCGTGATACGCGGCGCCAACTCGAAGCTGCTGTCCGCCGAAACGCTCGAGCAGATGCAGACGCGCCATACCGATATCGAGACGATCACTGCCGACGGCCAGGGGCATGCACCGTTTCTGGAGACCGGCAGCCTGCCGGGCAGCATCGCTGGTTTTTTTCGATCGGGCGGAGCGGCGGGACTGGCGCGAAGTAACGCTCGAGAACTGAGGAATTTATTGGGCAGTGCTGCACCGAGTTGAGCGATGGCGGAGAGGATGGGATTCGAACCCACGAGAAGCTTTTGACCTCTACTCCCTTAGCAGGGGAGCGCCTTCGACCACTCGGCCACCTCTCCGTTGCGCCGGTGGATAAAGAAAAGCGCCGCCACAATCAACAAGCTGGTGTCACTATCGTCGAAAAATCGGGCCTCCGCCAAAGTGCCACCTGTGGCTTGAGGCGATTCTGCGGCAATTCCCTGGCTGTTGAGTCGGTCCATGGTCACAGTTTGGGCGGGCCATTGCCGGAATTGGCTGGAATGCGGGGTTGCATGGGGCCTGATAGTTAATGGGAGCTTTCGGAGTGAGGCCAAATCGTGTCATTTGTGCAACAACGCTCGGCGATAGCGCCACCACAAACCTTTTGCCGGTACGATCGTGGTTGAACGACGCCGCCTCATGGGTAATGTCGGGTTTGAAGGAGCGGCGCGGTGCGCATCTTTTTCGGTAGTGGGGATGGGGCAGGGAACGCTGTCCTTCAGCAAAGAATACCCAGACCCGTTTTTTAACTTTTGACTGGAGGTCAGAAAATGAACATCAAGAGCCTGCTTCTCGGCTCCGCTGCGGCGCTGATCGCAGTATCCGGTGCTCGCGCCGCCGACGCCGTCGTCGTCGCCGAGCCGGAACCCGCAGAATACGTCAAGATCTGCGACGTCTACGGCGCTGGCTACTTCTACATCCCCGGCACCGAAACCTGCCTGCGCATCGGCGGCTATGTCCGCTACGACATCGGCATCGGCGACGTCGGCTCGTTCGACGGTGCTGAGAATTTCGATCACGAAGATGGCGATATCCAGGACACCTACTCCAAGAACGCCCGCTTCAACCTGAAGACCTGGACCGGCCAGGAAACCGAGCTCGGCACCTTGAAGACCTACACCGAGACCCGGTTCAACTTCGGCAACCGGAACCGACACGTCAGCAGCACATACGTCCCCGGTCCCGATCCGGACGGCCCGGGTCCGCTGCCCCCGCTGCCAGGTGAGACGGTCACTGTCAACAATGACGCCGAAAACAAGGGCGTTTCGCTGAACTTCGCCTGGATTCAGCTCGGTGGTCTGCGCGTCGGTAAGGACGAATCGGCCTTCAACACGTTCATCGGCTACGCCGGCAGCGTCATCCAGGATACGCTGGTTCCTTACGGTGATTTCGACACCAACGTCGTCCAGTACTACTTCGATTTCGGCAACGGCTTCTCGGCCGTGGCTTCGCTCGAGCAGGGCGCGGGCCGCGTTGGGACCATCGACAGCTACGTTCCGCATGTCGTCGGCGGCCTGAAGTGGACGCAGGGCTGGGGTGCGATCACCGGCGTCATCGCCTACGACAGCAACTACGAAGAAGTTGCCGGTAAGGTTCGCCTCGACGTGAACGCGACCGACGCGCTTTCGCTGTTCATCATGGCCGGCTACGGCACCGACGACAATCTCAATGACCCAGGTAACGCCATCGACGCCTTCGGCCGCGGCTTCTACAAGCAGTGGGGCGGCAACTGGGCGGTTTGGGGTGGCGGCACCTACAAGATCAACGAGAAGACCTCGTTCAACGTGCAGGCTTCGGCTGATGACGACAAGAACTATGCCGTCGCGGCGAACATCGCCTACGACATCGTTCCGGGCCTGACGATCACCGCCGAAGTTGACTGGGACCACTACGGGCGGTTTAACGATCCGGCCAGCTACACCAACGTCAACTGGACCAGTGCGGACAAGAAGGACAGCATTGGCGGCCTCCTCCGCTTCCAGCGCTCGTTCTAACAAGTTCGACCTGACCAATATTGAACCCGGCGGGCAACCGCCGGGTTTTTTCGTATGGGGGTGGGGTGCCAAGCTGAGTGATGCATGGCGCCGCCAATGCTGGCCATGGTCGTTCTGTGCTGGATCTCGGTCTGTGATTTTTGACAGGTTGGAAGCCGATCGGCTGCGCAGAATGAAAGCAGCAGCGATCCTTCGCGCCCCCCTCTGTCCTGCCCCTCTTTGCCAAAATGGTGGCATCTCCCCCACAAGGAGAGAGATCGGCAGCTCCGCTGACAGCGCCTGTTCATCAACGTCGGAGACTGGCGAAAGCCGCAATGACACCAATCTCCCCCTCGTGGGGGAGATGTCCGGCAGGCTGAAGATCGGCTAAGCCTATGCGCTTGCGCGCCCACGCACTGCGGACCGCCATCCTCAAGTCAAATCTCTGCAAGATCCCCCAACGACTGTATCAGCGGCTGAATTTCGTTTTCATAATTCTTCCAGCGCTTGACCGACGATTTATAAATCGGTTGACGAACCTGCCAGCGACTGGGCGTGTTGACCGAACCATTCCTCTCGAAAAAGCGCAAGCAGGCGTCATCCCACGGCAGCCCGAGGTAATCTATGAGGCGGCGTGACTGCGCTTCCTGGTCCTCAACCAGCGTTTCGTAGCGGTTTTCGAAGATAAGGCCCGGAAAAATCTCGTTCCAATGCCGCATCAGGCGGTCATATTCGCGATAGTACAGGCCTAGTGTTCGCAAGTCGGTATTATAGCTGTGTGCCTCGCTGAAGTTGAGGACAAAGCAGGAGACGCAATTGTCGATGGCGTCACGACGGCAATGAATGATGCGTGCGTTGGGGAAGAGAAGGCCGATAAGGCCGATCAGTTCGAAATTGTGTGGCGTCTTATCCACGACGCGAAGCGCGGCAGGCGCCCGCTCCCGCAAATAGGACAGATGCTCTTCGGCCAGCGTTCTGGACAGGACTTCCGTGATCGACATCACTGCCTGGTTCAAATCTCCAGCCGATGATGTCTTGAGGCCGATCGCATTCGCGACCCGCCTCAGTTTGCTAAGCTCCCCTGCACCATGGACATCGGGATGGCTGGCGCAAATCTGCTCGGTGAGCGTCGTCCCCGAGCGGGGCATGCCAACCACAAACACGGGCACTTCGGAAGGATTTCCATAGCCGGCCCTGGCAGCCAAAAAGTCCGGCGTGAAGATTTCAATCATCGAATCGATCCACCGACGATAAAAGTCGATATCGAATTTGTAGCCGGAGGCCTGTTTCGCCCTGTTGAAATGGTCGAATGCTTCATCATAGCGCTTGAGGTCGTTTAGCACCTTGCCGGCGGCGTGATGGAGTTGCTGCGCGCCTTCCGAACCAAGCTTCGGATTACCGAGTTCACGAAGGATGGATTGGAGCTCCTCGGGCTCCTCGGTGAACTTTCGTGTCTGTACAAGGTCGTTGTAGGCAGCCGGCACCCCAATACGCCGATCGATCGCTTCTTTCAGATAGACGGCGGCTTCATCCATACGCCCCAGGCCGCTGAGCGCGCTGGCCAGCCCGGCTCGCACCTTGGGATGATCGCGGTTGATTTTCAGCGCCTTCTCGTAAAGCGGTAAAGCCATGTCGGGTTTGTCAAACGCCGTGTAAGTGCGCCCCAATGCACAAAGTGCTTCGATAAGGCCGGGCTGCAGTTCCAACGCATACTGCATATGCCTGATTGCGGGCGAATACTCGCTGACCTTGGCATAGGCCTCGCCCAGGCTGAGGTGGTAGTAAGGGTTTTTAGGCTCCTCGCCGACCGCCCGTGCGAAACATCGCAAGGCCCTCTCATCATCATAACCAAGATATAAGGTCCCCAAAATGTACAAGGCGAGCGGATGGTTCGGCGTGCGCGCCAGAACCCGAAGGCACAGGTCCTGAGCCTCGTCGAGCCGCTTAGCCTGCTGAAGGGCATATGCCTGTTTCAGCAGCGCGTCGTCGGCCTGCGCACGCGATTGGGCGTTTCCTTTCTGCGGGCTCGCTAAAGGCTTCGCTATCGGCACCTTCGCTTTCGGCGCGGGTCCCGGCTTGATGTGCTTTGACCAAGCAGGCGGGAGTCGATTGTTCATAATATCTCGCTAGCAAAAAGAGCGGGGGGAATCCAGCATGCTGGTTGCAGCCAAGGCGGGAGCTTGCGCGGCCAACTGCGCCGCGCTAGCAAGAAGGCCCTTTTCGAACGAGCCTTTGCCATGCGCCAGCGCCCTCCCCTCACGCCAATCATCAGTGCGCTTCCCTCCACGGTGCCGTTTGTCGGCCCGGAGGCGCAGGAGCGTGATCGCGGCCGCGCCTTCCGCGCCCGCATCGGCGCCAATGAGAGCAGCTTTGGTCCCTCGCCGCGCGTCGTCGCCCGCATGGCCGGGATTGCCGGCGACATGTGGATGTATTGCGACCCCGACAATCACGATTTGAAGGTAGCCGCAGCCAGGCATCTCGGCGTCGGCGCCGAAAACGTCGTCATCGGCGAAGGCATAGACGGGCTGCTCAGCCTGGTTGCGCGCATGTATGTGGCGCCCGGCGACGCGGTGGTGACCTCGCTCGGCGCCTATCCGACCTTCAACTTTCATGTTGCCGGCGTCGGCGGCCGATTGGTCGCAGTGCCCTACGAGAACGATCGGGAAAACCTCGACGGCCTGCTGGCGACGGTCGCCAGGGAAAAGGCGCCGCTTGTCTACCTGTCCAATCCGGACAATCCGATGGGCAGCTGGTGGGAAGCCGCCGAACTCGGCCGCTTCATCGAGGCGTTGCCGGAAACCACAATGCTGGTGCTCGACGAGGCCTATGGCGAATTGGCACCGGCCTCGGCGCTGCCGCCGATCGATACCGCGCGGCCGAACGTCATCCGCATGCGCACCTTCTCCAAGGCCTATGGGCTGGCCGGCATGCGCTGCGGCTATGCAGTGGCCGAGGCCCAAGTGATTCGCGACTTCGAAAAGATCCGCAACCACTACGGCGTCAGCCGCATGGCGCAGATCGCCGGCGTCGAGGCGCTTGCCGATCAGGCCTGGCTGGAAAGCGTGGTGGCGCGGGTCGCCTCCGGCCGCCGGCGCATCGCCGGAATAGCCGAGGCGAACGGGCTGAAGCCGCTGGCTTCGGCGACCAATTTCGTCACCATCGACTGCGGCCGCGACGGTGCTTTCGCGCTGAAGGTGCTGCAGGCGCTGTTGGCGCGCGACGTGTTCATCCGCAAGCCGATGGTGCCGGTGCTCGATCGCTGCATCCGGGTCAGCGTCGGCCTCGACCATGAGCTCGACATTTTTGCCGAGGAACTGCCCGGCGCACTGGCGGCAGCACGGGGGAACTGAAGAGCCTTCGCCCTATGTGGCTGACTGGCGGCAGCGTGGTTGAATTTGCACGGCGATGCACCAGACTCGACTCAGAGGATGGAGAGCGCGATGACCGACCGCACTGTACAGGTACGCATATATGGCAAGGTGCAAGGCGTCAGCTACCGGGTCTGGGCGCGGCGCGAGGCGTCGGCGCTTGGCCTCGCCGGGTGGGTGCGCAACGAAGTTGACGGCTCGGTGACAGCCTTGATTGCCGGGACCGGTGCGGCGGTCTCGACAATGATCGAACGGCTTTGGCAAGGGCCGCCAGGGGCAGCAGTTTCGAAGGTCGATGTCGAGGACCTCGAGGCACGCAACACGTCCGCGGGATTCAGGATTGTTGCCTAGCAAAGCACGATCCTGCTCATTCGCTTCCATCGCACAAAATTCCCGGGTGCAGATAGAGCAAACCTGAAGCTACTGCCGCACATGCCTCCGCCCTTGAATTAATTGAACGTTTGTTTTATTGCTTTGCGTCATGGCGCGTACGACCGGCTCCCACGGAGAAAAGACCGAAGCTGCGGTCCGCGAGGCGGCGGTCAGCCTGATTGCGCGTCTCGGCTACGAGGCGATGTCGATGCGCCAGCTGGCGGCCGAGGTTGGCGTCCAGGCAGCGGCGCTTTACCGCTACTTCCCGACCAAGCAGGATCTTCTGTTCACGCTGATGCATGAGCATATGGAAGGCTTGATCGAGGCGTGGCGCGCAACACGCCCTGTCGGCGCCGATCCGGCAGCGCGGCTCGCCGCCTATGTCGAAAACCACATCGCTTTCCATATCGAACGCCGCCATTCCACCCATGTTTCGAACATGGAGCTGCGCAGCCTGTCACACGAAAAACTCACGCAGATCCTGCGCATGCGCACGGCCTACGAGAAGGAACTGCGCACCATCCTGCGCGACGGCGTCGAAGCGGGCCTGTTCAGCATCGAAGACACCGGGCTCACCGCCATGGCGTTGATCCAGATGATGACCGGCGTCATCGTCTGGTTCCGGCCGGGCGAACGGCTGTCGATCGCCGAAGTCACCGCTACATATCTAGCAATGACAATGCGGCTTGTCGGAGCAAAGAGCGATGGCGCGAGGACGAGCCACGGCACTGTGCGTCCATTCGAGCGCGCAAAGGACGCTCTAGCACTTTGATTTCGCGCATGATCCCGATTTTCGGGGTCGTGCGCCGGGAGGAACGGCATGTACACGCATACGCTCAACTTCGGGTTTGACGAAGACATCGAGGCGCTGCGCGACCTGGTGCGGCGCTTCGCCCAGGAGAAAATCGCGCCAATCGCCGCCGAGATCGACCGCACGAACGAATTCCCGGCGCATTTGTGGGTGGAGCTCGGCGGGCTCGGCCTGCTCGGCATCACCGCCGATCCTGATTTCGGCGGCAGCGGCATGGGCTATCTCGCCCATGTTGTGGCGATGGAGGAGATTTCGCGCGCCTCGGCCTCGGTCGGCCTCTCCTACGGCGCCCATTCCAACCTCTGCGTCAACCAGATCAATCGCTGGGCGACGCAGGCGCAGAAGGAAAAATATCTGCCTTCGCTCTGCAGCGGCGAAAAGGTCGGCGCACTGGCGATGTCGGAATCGGGTGCCGGTTCCGATGTGGTGTCGCTGCGCCTGCGCGCCGAAAAGCGCAACGACCGCTATGTGCTCAACGGCACCAAAATGTGGATCACCAACGGACCGGATGCCGAGACGCTGGTCGTCTACGCCAAGACCGATCCGGAACTCAATTCGCGCGGCATCACCGCCTTCATCGTCGAAAAAGCCTTTGCCGGTTTTTCCGTGGCGCAAAAGCTCGACAAGCTCGGCATGCGCGGCTCGAACACCGGCGAGCTGGTGTTTGAGAATGTCGAAGTGCCGTTCGACAATGTGCTGCACGAGGAAGGGCGCGGTGTCGAGGTGCTGATGTCGGGCCTCGACTACGAACGCGCCGTGCTGGCCGGCGGGCCGATCGGGCTGATGGCTGCGTGCCTCGATGTAGCGATACCTTACGTGCACGAGCGCAAGCAGTTCGGCCAGCCAATCGGCGAATTCCAGCTCGTGCAAGGCAAGCTCGCCGACATGTATGCGACGATGAACGCGGCGCGCGCCTACGTCTATGCCGTGGCCGCCGCCTGCGATCGCGGTGAGACGGCCCGCAAGGATGCTGCCGCCTGTATTCTCTTCGCCGCCGAAAAGGCGACGCTGATGGCGCTCGAGGCCATCCAGCTTTTGGGCGGCAATGGCTACATCAACGACTACCCGACCGGCCGGCTGCTGCGCGACGCCAAGCTCTACGAGATCGGCGCCGGCACCAGCGAAATCCGCCGTTGGCTGATCGGGCGGGAAATCATGGCGGAGAGCGCCTAATGGCATCCTTTTGAACTTTTGCCAGA
Source organism: Mesorhizobium sp. M0909 (assembly GCF_040319515.1). Lineage (NCBI taxonomy): Bacteria > Pseudomonadati > Pseudomonadota > Alphaproteobacteria > Hyphomicrobiales > Phyllobacteriaceae > Mesorhizobium > Mesorhizobium sp. M0909. The sequence continues at coordinate 117,697 of NZ_JAMYOA010000003.1, read as the reverse complement.
AGCCATGCGATGTGGCATATTTCGGACTATGTGCCACAATCCTAGCGAGACGAACCATGGCGGGCAGAACGGGAAAGTCCGGATTTGACGAAGATCAGCAAGCACAGTTCGATGCCAGCGCTCGCAAAACGCCGCTTAGGGTTCCGGCGAAACGCGAGCGTGTCAAGCTTGGCGAGGGCGGGCGCTTCGTCATCCCTGCTGCGATGCGCGAGGAGATGGGCGTGAAGCCTGGCGAGGAGATGATCCTGCATGTCGAAAACGGCGAGCTGCGGGTAAGATCGTGGCTGCAGAATCTGCGGCGCGTCCAGGCCGAATTGTCGGCGCTGAAACAGCCCGGTGAAAGCGTCGTCGACGAATTTCTGAAGGAGCGGCGGGAAGAGCAGCGTCGAAGCGACAAGCGTCTCGACCGGCTTCACGCCGAAGGGACGACAGGAAAGCGGGCGAAATGAAGCCCTACGTCATGGACAGTTCGGCGGCACTCGCAATCCTGCTCAACGAGCAAGGCACCGATAGTGCTTTGGGGTTCGCGCCGGATGCACAATGCAGTTCGGTCAATGCGGCCGAAATCATTGCCAAGCTGATCGACAAGGGACGCAGCATGGAACAGGCCGCGGACGACCTCGCCAGTCTCGGCATGCCGATCGCCGTTTTCGACGAAGCGATGGGCATCGCCGCCGGGCAGCTTCGCCAACTGACGCGGCATCGCGGCCTGTCGTTGGGCGATCGGGCCTGCCTCGCGCTGGCTATTCGCGAGAACGCCATTGCCGTCACCGCTGATCGCGATTGGAGCGACCTCGATGTCGGCTGCAAGATCGAGCTGATCCGGTAGCGCCATGGCCCCCCTCACCTCGCAGATCTCGCCCGCCTCCGATATTTTCCGCGCCAATGCCGAGCGCATGCGGGCGCTGGTCGCCGATATTGCTGAGAAAGCGGCCACGGTCGAACGCGGCGGCTCGGAAGAGGCGCGCGAGCGGCACGTCTCCCGCGGCAAGCTCCTGCCGCGGCAACGCCTCGCCCAATTGCTCGATACCGGCTCGCCCTTCCTCGAAATCGGCCAGTTCGCGGCATGGTCGATGTATGGCGAGGACATCCCGTCGGCCGGTCTCATCGCCGGCATCGGGCGCGTCGAAGGCACCGAAGTGATGGTCGTCGTCAACGACGCCACGGTGAAGGGCGGCACCTATTATCCGCTGACAGTGAAGAAGCATCTGCGTGCACAGGAAATCGCGCTGCAGAACAATCTGCCTTGCGTCTATCTGGTCGACAGCGGCGGCGCCAATCTGCCCAATCAGGACGAGGTGTTTCCCGACCGCGATCATTTCGGCCGCATCTTCTATAACCAGGCCAACATGTCGGCCGCCGGCATTCCGCAGATCGCCTGCGTCATGGGGTCGTGCACTGCCGGCGGCGCCTATGTGCCTGCGATGTCGGACGAGACAATCATGGTGCGCAACCAGGCAACCATCTTTCTCGGCGGCCCGCCGCTGGTGAAGGCGGCCACCGGCGAGGACGTCACCGCCGAGGACCTCGGTGGCGCCGACGTGCACACAAGGCTTTCCGGCGTTGCCGACCACTATACGCTCGACGACGAGCATGCGCTGGCCATATGCCGGCGTATCGTCAAAAACCTGAATCGGAACAAGACTGTAAGCCTTGCCTTACAGAAATCGGTTCCGCCGCTTCACGATCCACATGAACTCTACGGCATCGTGCCGACGGATCTGCGCCAGCCCTACGACGTACGCGAGGTAATCGCCCGCACAGTCGACGGCTCCGAATTCGATGAGTTCAAGCAGAATTATGGCACCACGCTGGTCACCGGTTTTGCCCATCTCAGCGGCATGCCGGTCGGCATCATCGCCAACAATGGCGTGCTGTTTTCGGAAAGCGCGCTAAAGGGCGCGCATTTCATCGAGCTGTGCTGCCAGCGCAGGATCCCGCTGATTTTCCTGCAGAACATCACCGGCTTCATGGTCGGGCGGAAATACGAGGCCGGCGGCATCGCCAAGGACGGCGCCAAGCTGGTCATGGCGGTCGCAACGGCCAAGGTGCCGAAGATGACCGTGATCATCGGCGGCTCGTTCGGCGCCGGCAATTACGGTATGTGCGGACGCGCCTATTCGCCACGCTTCCTGTGGATGTGGCCGAATGCCCGCATTTCGGTGATGGGCGGCGAGCAGGCTGCAACGGTGCTGGCCGTGGTCAAGCGCGAAGGCATCGAGCGCAAGGGCGGGGAATGGAGCGCCGAGGAGGAGGCGAAATTCAAGAAGCCGATCCTGATGAAATACGAGCATGAAGGCCACCCGCTCTATTCGTCGGCAAGGCTCTGGGACGACGGCATCATCGACCCGGCCAAGACCCGCGAGGTGCTGGCGCTCAGCCTTTCGGCCGCGCTCAACGCCGAGATCGAAGAGACAAGGTTCGGCGTGTTCAGGATGTGAGATGAGCGAAATCGGCCAGAGGATTCGCATTCAAACCGGCGACATCACGAAGCTGGCGGTCGATGCCATCGTCAACGCCGCCAACACCTCTCTTCTCGGAGGCGGCGGCGTCGACGGCGCTATCCACCGCGCGGCCGGCCCCGAGCTTGTGGCAGAATGCCGGACCTTGCATGGCTGCAAGGTCGGAGACGCAAAAATCACCAAGGGCTACAGGCTGCCCGCGCGCTACGTCATTCATACGGTCGGGCCGGTCTGGCAAGGTGGCAGCAAAGGAGAAGCCGAACTGCTCGCCTCCTGCTATCGCCGGTCGCTCGAAATCGCCGCCGCAAAGGACTGCCGGACGGTGGCGTTTCCAGCGATCTCGACCGGGGCCTACCGCTACCCAAAGGATCAGGCGACGCAAATTGCTGTCGGGACCGTGAGCGCCTTCATCGGCCAGAACATCGTTCCGGAAACCGTCATTTTCTGCTGCTTCGACGAGCCGACGGCCGAATTGTATCAGCGGGTCGTTGCCGCACTCGGCAAAGCGTGATCCACAGCCATGAGAAATCTGCAGACCCATTTTCAGTCATCCAACTGGCCATACAGAAAAATTGCGGCTATAGCTGTTTTTCAACGTCAATGGGGCTTGGGCGAAGGTGAAACAGCAACTTTTCCAGAAAACTACTGCCGCAATACTTTCGGGGTTACTTATATTAGTTGCGCCAGGCACTGGCGCGGCGGGATCGCTGGCCGGAAGCGAAGGCGACAAGCGCTTTTCACCACTTCTGCCTGGCAGCGCCAAGGACGAGTGCACCAAGGCCTACAAGGCCTATGTCGCTGCAAGCGACCATTCGGCATACGCCACGACGTCTTTCGTGCGGGTCAGGGACGGTTACGTCCTGTGTGGCGCCCACTACAACGCCTCGTCGCAAAAGGCGGCAGAGGCCATGGCGATGAAATCCTGCCAGAGCGCACGGGCGTACTACAAGGTGGCGGCCAGCGGCAACTGTCAGATCGCGGCTTCGAAGTAGACGGGCAAACGCCGATCCGGGCTTGCCCGCGCCAAATCCGGGAGGCCCGATGTTCGCCAAGATCCTGATCGCCAACCGTGGCGAGATCGCCTGCCGGGTGGTCCGCACGGCACGCAGGATGGGTGTGCGCAGCGTCGCCGTCTATTCCGATGCCGACGCTCACGCCTTGCATGTCGAAATGGCCGACGAAGCGGTGCATATCGGCGCCTCTCCCGCCAACGAAAGCTATCTGCGCGGCGACAAGATCATTGCGGCGGCCTTGGCCACAGGTGCCGAGGCCATCCATCCGGGCTACGGCTTTCTTTCGGAAAACCCCGATTTCGTCGACCAGGTGGTCGCGGCCGGGCTGATCTTCATTGGGCCGTCGGCGGCCTCGATCCGTGCCATGGGACTGAAGGACGCGGCCAAGCGGCTGATGGAAAAGGCCGGCGTGCCTGTCGTTCCGGGCTACCATGGCGAAGCGCAGGAGATCGTGTTGCTCGCCTCCAAGGCGCGCGAGATAGGCTACCCCGTATTGATCAAGGCGCGCGCCGGCGGCGGCGGCAAGGGCATGCGGCGCGTCGAGCATCCCGATGATTTTTCGGAAGCACTGTCGGGCGCGCGGCGCGAGGCGAAAGCCGCGTTCGGTGACGACCGCGTCTTGGTGGAAAAATATGTCGACAAGCCGCGCCACATCGAAGTGCAGGTATTCGGCGACAGTTTCGGCAATGTCGTGCACCTCTACGAACGTGACTGCTCGGCACAGCGCCGCCACCAGAAGGTGATCGAGGAGGCGCCTGCCCCGGGCATAACGCCGGCACTGCGCAAGGCAATGACCGAAGCGGCGGTGAAAGCCGCCAAGGCAATCCACTATTCCGGCGCCGGTACCATCGAGTTCATCGTCGATGCCTCGCAAGGTCTGAAGGCCGACCGTTTCTGGTTCATGGAAATGAACACCCGCCTGCAGGTCGAGCACCCCGTCACCGAAATGGTCACCGGCATCGACCTGGTCGAGTGGCAGTTGCGGGTAGCCTCCGGCGAAAAACTGCCGAAGACGCAGAGCGAGATCGCGCTCTCCGGCCACGCCTTCGAGGCGCGCATCTATGCCGAGGACGCGGCAAGAGGGTTTTTGCCGGCGACCGGCACGTTGCACCATCTGAAATTTCCGCAGCCGGCACCGGAGGGTGCGACCATGCGCGTCGAAACCGGTGTGTGCGCCGGCGATGCGATTTCCCCGTTTTACGACCCGATGATCGCCAAGCTGATCGTCCATGGCAAGGACAGACGGGCGGCGCTCACGGCACTTGGCGAGGCGCTGTCGCAGACCGAAATCGCCGGCTCGACCGTCAACACTGGCTTTCTTGCCGCGCTGGCCGCTGATGCAGCTTTTGCGGCGGGCGATCTCGATACCGGCCTGATCTCCAGGCATCAGCAGGCGTTGACGGCGGTTGCGCCGCCGAGCGGTGAGACGATTGCCGCCGCGGCACTTGCCGCGTCCGGTGCGCGCGACATGCCGTCCTCGGACGATCCCTGGTTGTCGCTGGCCGGCTATGCGCATTTCCACGCTGTAGTGCGGCGCATGCTGCTGAAGTTTGGCGAGCAGGAGATCGTCGCGCGCGTGTCGGTGCGGCCGGACAGACGGTTCGAGGTGGCGCTGGAAGCGCCCTATGACAGCGTCAATTCGCATGATCTCCGTACCACCCCTCGCCTCGCCCGCTGGCCGGGCCACGTCACCGTCTTCGAGGGCGCTATCGGCTACGATTTTGCCGTGCCGGACCCGCTGGCGCGAGCCGACGAAGCCGCCGCTTCCGGCAGCCTGCGCGCGCCGATGCCGGGCCTGGTCAAATTGGTGCGTGCGGCAAAAGGCGAGGCCGTGATCAAGGGCCAGCCGCTGCTGATCCTGGAGGCGATGAAGATGGAGCACACCATTGCCGCGCCCCATGACGGGCTTATCGCCGAGATCGCCGCCGAAGGCGCGCAGGTCACCGACGGAACCGTGCTGGTTCGCTTTGCCGAGGAACCACAACTGACCGCAGTTTCCTTATCCACGAAGTGACCCCGAGCGCGTCACAAAAGGCACCGCAGAGATGAAAATGGCCGGGTTTGAGCCGGCCATTTTCAATTACAACATAGTTCTATCAGGGCTGGATCGGCGCGTATTTGCCGTCATGCCACTGGTTGATGTCGTAGCTGGCGTTCTTGAGGTCGCCCTTCTCGTCGAAGGTGACCGGCCCGACAACCGTGCTGATCGGCTGGCCGTTCTTCAACGCCTCGGCGACCTTGGCCGGGTCGTCGCTGCCGGCGCGCTTGATGCCCTCGGCGAATGCCTGGATCACGGCATAGGAAAACAGCGTGAAGCCCTCCGGCACAAAGCCGCCGGCCTTGATCTTGGCGATGGCTTCCTTGGCTTCGGGCTTCGACTGCGGATCCGATGGGAAGACGAACATGGTGCCTTCGCCGGCCGGACCGGCAACCTGCCAGAATTCCGGCGAAGCGATCGAGTCCGGCATGATCAACTGGAACTTGAGGTTCTGCTCCGCCGACTGGCGCAGGATGAGGCCGGCTTCGGGGTGATAGCCGCCGAAATAGACGACGTCAGCCTTCAGCTCCTTGAGCTTGGTAACAAGCGCGGAATAGTCCTTCTCGCCGGCGTTGATGCCCTCGTAGAGGATTTCATTGAGACCGTTCTGGTTCATCGTTGCCTTCACGGCATCGGCCACGCCCTGCCCATAGGCGCTCTTGTCGTGCAGGATGACGACTTTCTTGCCGGCATATTTCTTGGCGATCCAGGGACCAATAAAAGCGCCCTGCGCATCGTCGCGCGTATAGAGGCGCATGATCGTCGGCCAGCCGGCCTTCGCCGCTGCGTCGGTCAACACCGGGTTTGAGGAAGCCGGACTCATCATCAGCGCACCGGCTTCTGCGTAGACAGCGGAGGCCGGGATGCTGGAGCCCGAGCAGGCGTGGCCATCGATGAACTTGACACCATTGGCGATGATGCGGTTGGCGACCGAAACCGCCTGCTTCGGATCGCACTGATCATCCTCGATGTCGAGCTTGATCTGGCGACCGTCGACGCCGCCAGCCGCGTTGATCGCGTCGGCGGCGGCTTGCGCGCCTTGCTTGAACTGATCGCCGATGGTGGCAAGCTGCCCGGTCATCGGTCCGACCACCGAAAAGGTGACGTCGTCGGCGAAGGCGACCGGCGCGGTCATCATCAGGCCAAATATGGCTGCGCTCAAAATACTGAATTTCTTCATGGTGACATAACTCCTCCACTCTCGCGCAGCCGCCCGGCCGCGCCTCTTCCAGAGTGGCGGGAGAATTTCATCCTTCGCCGGAGCTGTCTAGACGCATCGTCGGCACTCGATTGGGCCTGTAACATGCGGTCCCAAAGACAAAGCCGCGCCAGCCCTGTTCCGGCCGGGTCGCGGCTTTTGCCGTTGAGCTTGCCGGCGCATCAGCGCCGGAACCCGCTGGCTTTCCCTGTCAGTTGCACGGCTCGGCCCGATCAGCCTGCCGTGTTCTTGGTTTTGAATTGGTCGGCCATCTTGCGCGGCCTCTTTTTTTTCGGGGCCAGCCGTCTGCGCGGCCTTGACCCGAAGCGTCCCTGTCAGTGAACTCAGTGTCGGCGAATTCAGTGCATCGTCATCCATTCGCGGGCTTCGCGCAGCGCCCTGGCGATCTCGACTTTCGACATGGCGGCCGACAATTCAGAACGCAGTTCCGCGGCGCGGGCCGAACCCTTGATCGCGGCGATGTTGAACCATTTGTGGGCGGCGACGACATCGGTCTCGCAATCACGGCCGGTCGCATACATCATGCCCAACTCGAAAAGAATATCGGCCTGGGCAGTTGCCCCCATGGCGCCGAAGCCGGCTTCAAGCATTTCAAAACGTGCCATTTCAAATCCCCTGTTCTGGCTCCCGAGAGCTGTCTCCGTCTGTCCCTCGGTGTCCTTGATTACCTTCGGGGGCGGCCGCTCTTTCGATGCTTTCGAGGATGCCGCGGAGGCTTGAATCCGTCGTTAAATGGCGTGCTTAATTTGAGGAAAACAAAGCTAAAACAAGAGGTAAACGCGAAAATTCGTTAAGGATACAAAGCCAGCAACTGCGCCAGTTTGCACAAAATTTGAAGAAAACTTGCGAGGCGCGGATCAAGACTCCGCTAACCACAGAAGACAAAGACGTGTGCGGCCCGTTTCATTTTTCGCCGGCGCGGCCGTTCGGGAGCGGGCAAAAACCCGCAACCCTTCCGTCGCGGCACCGCTTTTGTTTTTCCGGGAGCTGGACTAGCTTACGTTTGCGTAAGGGGCAGACAGCCGGGACGGATCCCGATTGGACTTGCCTGAGGGAGGAAAGACATGTTTCGATACGTGAGTCTGGCCCTCGCGGCCGCAATAATGATGACCGGCGCGGCATGGGCCGATCCGATCGAAGGCAATTGGAAAACGCAAGCCGGAGCGACTGCCGCCATTTCGGGTGGCGGCGGGGCATTTTCGATTACGCTCAAATCCGGCAAATTTGCCGGCAAGAACATCGGTTCACTGAAGGTGGCCGGCGACAACAAATATGCCGGCACCATAACCGACCCCGAAACCGACAAGACCTATTCGGGCAAGGCTTCGCTTTCCGGCAATTCGCTCAAGATGAGCGGCTGCGTGTTCGGCGGGCTGATCTGCAAGAGCCAGACCTGGCACAAGCTCTGATCGTGCCATTCCTGCCGGGGTGCGCGGGGCCAGTCGGCCCTGTTTTCATATATCGGTCTCGCAGCCGCGGCTCGCCATAGGTCACTGCTTTCAAGGCGGCCCGCCCAGAGATCATCAACCATTTTGAACCCCAGATGAACGCCGGGATCAGAGCCGGTTCACCCTAGGCAAGGCATTATGATGCGTGTTGAAGGAGACACCGCCCGATGCTTGCCCGCCGCTTCACCATCGTCTGCCTGCTGATGAGCCTGTTCGGCATGTTGTTCGCCGTCCTTGTCGCCGAAGCCGGCCGGCCGGATCGCGCCTGGGATGTGGCCATTTCCTGCCGGCTCGGTTGCCCGAACCAGCTTCGCCACTGAACTCGACAGCGAGATATTGAAACCCACGCCATGACCCACCTCACCGCCAATGTCGTCAAGATCCTTCGGCTTCTGCCGCGGACGGCACTCATCCTGACGGTTCTGGCGGCCCCGGTCCTGGCCGTGCCGACGATGCGCGCCGATGCCGGTTCGACCATCGAGGCGCCCGCGCTGAGAAAGTCCGGCGTCGGCTTTGTGCTGCTGGTCAGCTTGCGGCGAGGCTAGGCCGCCGGAAAGAAAACCGCCGACAGCGCGTTTTGAGACCGCCTTACCCCCTCCCAACTGCGCGCCCAACTCTCTATATTGGGTCATGGAAAAGCGAATCTATCCTCAAGCCATTGAATCGGTCGTCACGCCGGAGCCGTTCGGCCGACAGAGCTTCAACGATGCCAAGAAGGCGGTCGCGGCCCTGCAGGTGCTTTACGACCGCAACACCAAGTTCCTGCGCGATTCATTTGCCGCGCTCGCCGCGGGTGGCGACAACAACAAACGCTACCGGGCCTTCTATCCGGAGATCGGCGTCACCACGAGTTCGTTCACCCAAATCGACTCGAGGCAGGCCTATGGTCACATGCCGACGCCGGGGCATTTCTCAACCACCATCACCCAGCCTGCTCTTTTCGAGAGCTATCTCACCGAACAGCTTCGGCTGATCATGCGCAACCACGGTGTTCCGGTCACGGTTTCGGAATCGACCACTCCCATCCCCCTGCATTTCGCCTTTCTCGAAGGCACGCATGTCGACGGTTCCGCTGCGGAACGCATCAAACGGCCGATCCGTGACCTGTTCGACGTGCCGGATCTCGACGGCACCGACGACCAGATCGCCAACGGTACATTTGAAGTGGGATTGGGCGAGGCACGGCCGCTGGCGCCGTTCACGGCACAACGGATCGACTATTCGCTGCATCGGATGTCGCACTATACGGCGACCAGTCCCCAGCATTTCCAGAACTTCGTGCTGTTCACCAACTACCAGTTCTACATCGACGAATTCGTCGCCCGTGCACGCGAATTGATGGCCGATGGCGGTGACGGATATGTAGAGTTCGTCGAGCCGGGCAATATCGTGACCAAAGTGGGCGACAGCGCGCCTGGTGAGGGTGCTGCGCCCCCTCGCCTGCCGCAGATGCCGGCCTATCATCTGAAGAAGCCGAATCATGGCGGCATCACCATGGTCAATATCGGCGTTGGACCTTCCAACGCCAAGACCATCACCGACCATATTGCGGTGCTCCGGCCGCATGCCTGGGTGATGCTCGGCCATTGCGCCGGCCTGCGCAACACGCAGGCGCTGGGCGATTATGTGCTGGCACACGCCTACGTTCGGGAAGACCATGTCCTCGACGACGATCTTCCGGTCTGGGTGCCGATCCCGCCGCTGGCTGAAATCCAAGTGGCGCTGCAGGAAGCGGTCGCCGAGGTCACCGGGCTTTCCGGCTACGACCTCAAGCGCATCATGCGCACCGGCACCGTCGCCACCATCGACAACCGCAACTGGGAGCTGCGCGACCAGCGCGGGCCGGTGCAGCGGCTGTCGCAGTCGCGGGCGATCGCGCTCGATATGGAATCGGCAACGATCGCCGCCAACGGCTTCCGCTTCCGGGTTCCCTATGGCACGCTGCTTTGCGTATCCGACAAGCCGCTGCATGGCGAATTGAAGCTGCCCGGCATGGCGACCGAGTTCTACAAGCGGCAAGTGGCGCAGCATCTGACCATCGGCATCAGGGCGATGGAGAAGCTGGCTGAAATGCCGATGGAGCGACTGCATTCGCGTAAGCTCAGGAGCTTTTCGGAAACGGCCTTCCAGTAAATGCCGAATCGCATGTGTCGGTCCGGGTCAGGACATTTCGTCATCTTGATTGAGCCGCACTTCTGCCGATAGACAAAGCGATGGCACGTATTCGGGACATGACGGTTGCGCTGGCATTCGTCGCAATGCTTGCACTCTCGGCCGCGCTGGTGGCCGGGTTTTTCGGATCGCTGCATCCGGCCCTCGATTCCTTTGCTCATTTCCGCGTCCATTTTTCGGTGCTGATGGCGCTTTGCGCGCTGCCCCTGCTCGCCACCTCGTTTCGCCTGCAGGCTGCGGCCGCCTTGCTGTTTGCGGTAGCCTCCTTTGCCACCACGTCGAATGCCTTGCCGCTTTCGCGGCTATGGCAGGTGCAGGCCGCCTACGAAGCCAAACCTGGTGACGAGCCGGTCTACCGCCTGCTGCAGATGAACCTCAGGTTCAACAATCCAACGCCTGAGAAGGTGCTGTCGCTGATCGGCCGGACCCGGCCCGATGTGATCACCCTCGACGAGGTGTCCGAGATGTGGAAGGCAAAGCTTGGGCTGCTGTCCGGCGCTTATCCCTACCGGATCCTCTGCCCGTATCCCAATGGCGTGTTCGGCGTTGCGCTGCTGTCCAGACGACCGTTTGCCATAGGCACAGCGCCGCACTGCGACAGCCGCGGCGCGATGGCGATCGCCACGGTCGATTTCGGCGGAACCGACGTCGATGTCGCCGCCATCCACCTCACCTGGCCATGGCCGCACAACCAATCACGGCAGATTGGAGGGTTGTCTGACGAAATCGCCTCGCTTGGCAAGACGTCGATCCTGGCGGGCGACTGCAACGCAGCGCCATGGAGCGCCGCCGTCCGGCGCGTCGCGTCGCTTGGCAAGCTGACTGTAATGCCGTCGGTCGGGCCGACCTGGCTCTACAGAAAGCTGCCGGATTTCCTGCGCTTCGCCGGACTGCCGATCGACCAGGTTTTCAGCAAGGGCGCCATCGTTATCCGTTCGGCGTCGACCCTTGAGGACACCGGCTCAGACCATCTGCCGGTGCTGGTGGAGTTTTCGCTACGGTCGGATGAACAAAAGCCGCTCGGCGAGCACCAGACGGCGACCGCGCTTGCGGCGCTGCCTGGCGGGACGCAAAGCTGAAAATCCGCAGTCCAGCCTCGACCTGGCTTATTACTGGCCCACAAAAGCGCGGATGAGGTGCTCGACAGGGCCGCCGTCGCGATGCTCGTGCGCATCGAAGGCGATCTGCTTTGCCTCGTATTCGGCATAGATGGCATTGATCCGGCGCTTTGCCTCGCGACGTGCCTCGAAACAATGCGGGTCATCAGCGACTGTCAGCCCTCGAACCGACTTTTCGGTGGCCCGCATCATCTGTCTGGCGATGCGGCCATGGGTCTCTTCATGGGCGCGGACGCCAGCGAAGAACCGCTTCCAGCGCTTCTGCAGCGCAGGCGACGTGGCTGAGACCAGTTTGGGATAGGTATAGAAGAGATTGAGCGTTCCGTTGGCCTGGCGCAGGCGGCAGACGCCGTTTTCCTGATAGGCGTCGAAGGTCCAATCATCGACGCTGTAGCCGGTCTGCGCGATGGCGTGGGTCATGAAGCCGTGCTTCGGCCCACTGCGATCCATGGCCTCGATCAGGGCCGCGCCGGTGGTTCCGGCAATGTTGTAAGTTCGTGTCTTGACCAGCACCTTAGTGCCGGCCAAGGCTGCAGGGGCGCACAATGCCCCGATCGCCACAACGCTCGTCAGAACTGCCAGGCGCATTTTTCCTTCCTCCCTGTCGCCGCAGAAAGGAAACACAGGCAGGCGGTTTATTCAACAATCCTACGGTTGCGCTGCTCCTCATCTTGTTTAGTCCGGAACAAACCTTGTGACTTACATGTTCTGGTAGACCGGGCCCTCGCCGCCCTGTGGCGGCACCCAATTTATATTCTGGTTCGGGTCCTTGATATCGCAAGTCTTGCAGTGCACGCAGTTCTGCGCGTTGATGACGAAGCGCACATCCTTTGCCGCAGGATCGGCGGCGGCATTGCCGTCCTTGTCGACCCATTCGTAGACGCTGGCCGGGCAGTAACGCGTCGAGGGCCCGGCATAGACGTCATGCTCGGAGCGCTTTTGCAGGTCCATGTCGGCGACGAGCAGATGGACCGGCTCGTTCTCCTCGTGGTTGGTGTTGGACAGGAACACCGACGACAGCCGGTCGAAGGTCAGCACCCCGTCCGGCTTCGGGTAGGCGATCTTCTGGTGCGCGGCGGCCGGTTCCAGCGTGGCGTAGTCGGCCTTGCCGTGCTTCATCGTGCCGAAGGGCGAGAAGCCGAACAGCGTGTTCAGCCACATGTCGAGCCCGCCAAGGCCGACACCGACAATGGTGCCGAAGCGCGACCATAGCGGCTTGACGTTGCGCACTTTCTTCAGGTCCTTGCCGATATCGGTGGCGCGCCAGGTGGCCTCATAGGAGGCCAGCTCGTCATTGGCGCGGCCGGCGGCTATCGCATCACAGACATGCTCGGCCGCCAGCATTCCGGAGAGCACGGCATTGTGCGAGCCCTTGATGCGCGGCACGTTGACGAAGCCGGCCGCGCAGCCGATCAGCGCACCGCCGGGGAAGGACAGTTTCGGCACCGACTGCCAGCCGCCTTCGGTGATGGCGCGGGCACCATAGCCCAGCCGCTTGGCACCCTCGAAGGTGCCGCGGATCGCCGGATGGGTCTTGAAGCGCTGGAACTCGTCAAAGGGCGACAGATAGGGGTTCTTGTAGTTCAGGTGAACGACGAAGCCGACTGCCACCTGGTTGTCCTCGAGATGGTAGAGGAAGGAGCCGCCGCCGGTCTTCATATCGAGCGGCCAGCCGAAGGAATGCTGGACAAGGCCCGGCCGGTGGTTTTCCGGTTTGACCTGCCAGAGTTCCTTGAGGCCGATGCCGTATTTTCCGGGCTCGCGGCCGTCGGAAAGGTGGTATTTGGCGATCAGCTGCTTGGCGAGCGAGCCACGCGCGCCCTCGCCGATCAAGACATATTTGCCCATCAGCGCCATGCCCGGCGCAAAGCCCGGACCGTGCGTGCCGTCCTTCTCGACGCCCATGTCGCCGGTGACGACGCCGGTGACCGCACCGGCCTCGTTGTAGAGCAGACCGACCGCGGCAAAGCCCGGATAGATCTCGACGCCCAGCGCCTCGGCCTTGGTCGCCAGCCAGCGGCAGACATTGCCGAGCGAGACGATATAGTTGCCGCGATTGTTCATCAGCGGCGGCATCAGTATGTTGGGCAGACGGAACGAACCGGCGGGGCCGAGAACCAGGAAATGGTCGTCGGTGACCGGTGTCCTGAAGGGATGACCCTCCTCTTCGCGCCAGCCGGGCAGCAGCCGGTCGATGCCGATCGGATCGACGACGGCGCCGGACAGGATGTGCGCGCCGACTTCGCCGCCCTTTTCCAGCACGACGACGGAAAGCTCGGGATTGACCTGCTTGAGACGGATCGCGGCGGCGAGGCCGGCCGGGCCGGCGCCGACGATGACCACGTCGAATTCCATGCTTTCGCGTTCGATATCGCTCATCGACCCCTCACTGGCTCGCTATTCCCGGCATCTTGCTGGCTCACGCGCTGCATAGCGCATCAAATAGCGACGGGAAACCGGCGCGGACGTGACAATACCGATTTCGTCAAAAAGTCGCGTCCTGCCACACAGATTCGCGGTGGCGAGCATCAATCTTCAATCCTATTCCGTTTGCACAGATATGTCGCACTGATGTTTTTAATTGTTCGACGGCTTGCTTATCGGCCATACTTCCCGCCATGCGCATATTCAGGCCGGCTGGCTTTTCATCGACGCGCTTTTTTTTCACGCCCGGCCGGATTTGCCGTGCGGCGCTGTTGGCGCTTCTGCCGCTGACGGCTCTCGATGCCCATGCCGAGCAGCAACTGGTCTGGGCGACCGGCGCCTATTCCTTTTCCGACGAGCGCGGCGGCTTCCGCATCACCGGGGCTTCCGGCATCGGCACGAAAGAGGATCCGCTGGTCATCACCGAAGAATTGAATTCAGCGACGCCGGTAACGCTTGCCATTCGCACGACAAAGCCGATCCAGCCGTTCGGCAAGGCGGGAGACTTCGCCAATGGTCTGATGTATATGCGCATCGACGTGCTCAACAATAGCGGCCAGGCCTGGGTCGAGTTCCAGTTCGAACTCCAGGAGATCCTCGACCAGCCGAGCGTGTTCGGCGACGGCCTGTCGTTTGACCAGCGCAACAAAACGCCTGAAAATATCTGGTCGAGCAGCTACGCCGATTTCGACCGCAATTTCGAACCGTATGACCGCCTGCTGTTCAAGAACGGCAAGATCGACCCGCTGAAGACCGCCAGCTTCTATTTCCTGATCACCGACTACACGCCGCGCTGGACGTTCTATCTGGTGCAGGATCCGCGCATACCGTCGAGCTGAACTTGCAAATTCAAGCTTCGCGGCCGAATGTGAAACCATGACTGCCGCCCCCCACAATAGCCGAGCCGATCTCGCCGAGCTGCTGGCCTTCTACGCCACCGCCGGCGTCGACGAGGCACTTGAAGAACAGCCGGTAAACAGGTTTGCAGAAGCCAGGCCACCGGAGCGGGTGCCTGCGGCGGCCGCTGTGCCGCCCAGTGAAAATGCGGCGCCACAACGCTCGACGAGCGTATCGCGCGCCGAAATGGGCGAGAGACCCAATACGGCACCGGCAGTGCGAACGTCCCCGGCCATGTCAACGGTGCCCGACGAGGCGCAAGCGGCATTGGCGCGGCAACTGGCGAGATCGGCGGCAAGCCTCGACGAGCTTCGCCAGCACATGGCGGCATTCGACGGCTGCAATCTCAAATTCACCGCCAAGAACCTTGTGTTCGCCGACGGCAATCCGACTGCCGAGGTGATGCTGGTCGGCGAAGCGCCGGGTCGCGATGAAGACATAGAGGGCTTGCCGTTCGTTGGCCGCTCCGGCCGGCTGCTCGACCGCATGCTGGCCGCGATCGGTCTTGACCGGACGTCCGTCTACATCGCCAATGTCATTCCCTGGCGGCCGCCCGGCAACCGCACGCCGACCCCGCACGAAACCGAGATCTGCCGGCCGTTCATCGAGCGGCAGATCGAGTTGGTCAATCCGAAGGTGCTGGTCAATCTCGGCGGCCCGTCGGCAAAGACCCTGCTCAACACCTCCGAAGGCATATTGCGGCTGCGCGGCAACTGGCGCGTCCACACGACCCCGTCCGGCGTCGCCATTCCTGCCATGCCGACCCTGCATCCGGCCTATTTGCTGAGAACGCCGGCGCACAAGAAGCTGGCGTGGCGGGATTTCCTCGAAGTGAAGGCGAAGTTGCGGGCGCTTGGGTAATGGTGCAGAGCGCGTCTTCAGTTCTCCCCTTGCGAGGAAGGAAGGGCGGCATCATGACTTCGCAGGTAATTGAAATGGGCCCACTGCCGGCCTAGTCATCTCGTTATGACAGCAGCCCAGATTTCCGCCGGCAGTCTCATTCGCGAATGGCGTACACGCCGGCGCATGAGCCAGCTCGACCTCGCTATGGAGGCCGAGATCTCGCAGCGGCATCTGAGTTTCATTGAAAGCGGCCGCGCCGCACCCTCGCGTGACATGGTGCTGCATCTGGCGGAGCAGCTTTCGATCCCGCTCAGGCAGCGCAACCAGCTGCTGCTGGCTGCCGGCTTTGCCCCGAGCTTCGGCGAACGACCACTTGACGATGCCTCGATGGCACCGGCGATGGCGGCGGTCGAGACCGTGCTCATGGCGCACGAGCCGTTCCCGGCGCTTGCCGTCGACCGGCATTGGAACCTGGTGTCGGCGAACGCCGCCATCGGCCCGTTCCTCGCCAATGTCGCCGATGCCTCCCTGCTGAAGCCGCCGGTCAACGTTTTGCGCCTCAGCCTGCATCCCGGCGGCATCGCGCCGCGTATCGTCAACCTAGCGGAATGGCGGACGCATCTTCTGGAGCGGCTGAAGCGGCAGAACGACGCTACCGCCGATCCGGTTCTTGTCGAGCTCGAGCGCGAGCTTCGGGCCTATCCGTCCGGCCTTAGAGGCAGCCGGCCGGCGCCGGTCGAACCGAACGCTATTGTCCATCCGCTCAAGCTTGCCCATGGCGACGCGGTGCTGTCGTTCATCAGCACCATCACCGTGTTCGGCACGCCGCTCGACGTGACGCTGTCGGAGCTGGCGATCGAATCTTTTTTCCCTGCTGACGAGCAGACGCGGGCGGTGCTGGTGCGGCTGGCGAAAGAGCGGACTGACGCAGCGGAGCCGTGATCACCCTTCCGGCGCGACGGCCTTGCGGGTGCGGGTGCGTTCGAGACCCAGCTGGCGCTCGCGCCAGATGATGAAAATCCCCGCCGCAACCACGATCATGCCGCCGACCAGCATGTTAATCGTGGCGACGTCGCCAAAGACCAGATACCCGACGACGACGCCGAGGATCATCGAAGTGTATTCGAAGGGTGCCACGACGGAAGCCTCGGCATGGCGATAGGCCGAGGTCATCAGGATCTGGCCAAGCCCGCCGCAAAAACCCGCGGCAATCAGAAGCCCCGCCTGTGCCGTCGTCAGCGCCTGCCAGCCGAATGGCAGCGAAAGCAGCGCCATGACGCTCGCGGTTACCGAAAACCACAGCACGATGGTCGCCGTCCGCTCGCTCTGGACGAGGTTACGAACCAGGAGCATGGCGATGGCCGAGATCGCCGCGGCTATGAGGGCGGCGATGACGCCGAGCACCTCCTGATCGCCGAGGGCAGCGCCCGAACTGAGCAGCGTCAGTTCCGGCCATGAGATGATCAGCACCCCGACCAGGCCGACGGCAACCGCACTCCAGCGATATATGCGGATGGCTTCGCCGAGGAAGATCGAACTGAACACCACGACCAGCAGCGGCTGCGCGTAGTTCAGCGTGATCGCCTCCGGCAGCGGCAGCCGCGTCAGCGCGAAGAAGCCGAGCCCCATGGCACAGACACCGACGACGCCGCGCGCAATGTGGTTGAGAGGGCGCTTTGTCGAAAAGGCGGTTCCGAGTTTTCCCTGGAAGGCGAGAAAGGCGATGATCGGAAAAATGGCAAAGAAGGAGCGGAAGAAGACGATCTGGCCCGCCGGCACGGTGCCTGCCGCCTTGATGCAGGACGACATGCCGACGAAGACCGCCACCGATACGATCTTGAGCAATATCCCGGTCAGCGTGCTGTGCTCGCCGGCAAGGTCGCCGGCTGCAAGCACTGGCAAATCCGGTCTGGCTGTCACGCCCCTTTTGCTTCCTCGATCGCCCAGATGCGCGCCGGCGTTGCCGGCATGTCGATAGGCCTGATGCCGTCGGCGCGGTAGAACGCGTCGGCCACCGCATCGAGCGCGGCAGGCGTCGATCCGATCGTAACCGCCCCGGCGCCTTTGATGAAGGCCCGATCGTCGCGACGCAACACAGAGGCGCTCATCCCGAATTTCGGCGTGACGATGGTCATGGAAGCCTCGCGATGATGCTTGGAAAATGATCGCCGGAAATAGACGTCGCTGCAGTTTTGTCGAGGGAGTGTTTCGTGTAAAGAGCGCAGACTTCAAATTATTTGGACCAGCGGACCCGCCCGCCGCTCCCGGATCGACAGGAAAAATAAAGGAATGCGCACAGATACCGGCCAGGTCTTCAAACTCGAAGACTATCGCCCTAGTGATTATCTGATTCCGGAAACCAGCCTGACTTTCCGCCTTTCGCCTGAAGCAACGCATGTCACCGCCGTGCTGACGGTCGAACGTCGCGACGAGATTGCCGCGTCGGTGCCACTGGTGCTGGATGGCGACGGGCTGACGCTCCGCAGTATCGCCATCGACGGCCAGGAACCGAGCCTTGAGGATTTTCTCGTCACGCCCGATCAACTGACAATAATCAGCCCCCCTGCCACAAGGCGCTTCCAGCTGAGAATTGAAACCGTGTTGGCGCCGGCGCAGAACGAAGCGCTGATGGGCCTCTATCGCTCCAGCAACGTCTATTGCACGCAATGCGAGGCCGAAGGCTTTCGCCGCATCACTTATTTCCTCGACCGTCCCGACATCCTGTCGGTCTATACGGTGCGTATCGAAGCTGAGCGCAATGAGGCGCCGCTGCTTTTGTCCAACGGCAACCCGGCCGGCAGCGGCGAGCTTGCCGGCGGCTGGCACTATGCGGTCTGGCACGACCCCTTCCCCAAGCCGTCCTATTTGTTTGCGCTGGTGGCGGGCGACCTCGGCAATATCTCGGACAATTTCGTTACCCTGTCTGGCCGCAAGGTCGAGCTCGCAATCTATGTCGAACCGGGCAAAGAGAGGCTCGCCGGCTACGCCATGGACGCTTTGAAACGGTCGATGAAATGGGACGAGGAGGCATTCGGCCGCGAATACGACCTCGATGTCTTCAACATCGTCGCCGTGTCCGACTTCAATATGGGCGCGATGGAGAACAAGGGTCTCAACATCTTCAACGACAAATATGTGCTGGCCGACCAGGAAACCGCGACCGACGCCGATTTCGCCAATATCGAAGCCATCATTGCGCATGAGTATTTCCACAATTGGACAGGTAACAGAATCACTTGTCGTGACTGGTTCCAGCTTTGCCTGAAGGAAGGCCTGACCGTTTTCCGCGACCACGAATTCTCCGCCGATCAGCGCTCGCGCGCCGTCAAGCGCATCGCCGAGGTACGTACGCTGCGCGCCCATCAGTTTCCCGAGGACCAAGGGCCGCTGGCGCATCCAGTGCGGCCGCGCCGCTATCGCGAGATCAACAATTTCTATACGGCGACGGTCTATGAAAAGGGCTCGGAAGTCGTGCGCATGATCCACACTATCCTCGGCGCAGAGACGTTCCGCGCCGGCATGGACCTCTACTTCGAACGTCACGACGGCCAGGCGGCGACGATCGAAGACTTCATCAAGGTGTTCGAAGACGTTTCCGGTCGCGACCTGTCGCAGTTTTCGCTCTGGTATCATCAGGCCGGTACGCCGAACCTGACCGTCAGTTCGGCGTATAATCCTGCGGCGCAGGAATTCACGCTCGAAATCGAGCAGTCGGTGCCGCCAACGCCGTCGGAAAGCCGCAAACGGCTGATGCACATTCCGCTTGCCTTCGGCCTGGTCGGCGCCGGCGGCGAGGCGACAGCCTATAGCGGCGTGGAGGGGGCGAATGTCGAGGACGGCGTCATCCATATCCGCAAACGCCGCCATGTCGTCAGGTTTTCCGGGATTGCCGAGCGGCCGGCCATGTCGCTCAACCGCGGCTTTTCGGCGCCGGTGACGCTTTCGGTCGAGCAGCGGCCCGACGACCAGTTTTTTCTGGCGGGCCACGACAGCGACGCCTTCTCGCGCTGGCAGGCGTTCAACACGCTTTTGACCGATGCGCTGATTGCAGCTTTCCGCCAGATCCTGGACCACAGGCAACCCGAGTTCAGCGCCCGGCTGACCGGGCTTGCCGGCAAAATAGCCGGCGACGAGGCGCTCGAACCCGCCTATCGGGCACTGGCGCTGGCGCTGCCCGGCGAGGCCGATATCGCCCGCGACATCGGCAAGAACATCGACCCCGACGCCATTTTCGCGGCGCGCGGGGCGCTGGCAGTTGCGATCGCCGAGGCCAACCGCGAGATATTCTCCAATTTCTACGATCGGCTCGCCGACAATGGTCCGTTCAGCCCGGACGCGGCCAGTGCCGGGCGGCGGGCGCTGCGCAATGTCCTGCTGGACTATCTCTCCTTGCTGCCGGGAGGTGCGGAACTCGCTGCCCGGCACTTCCAATCGGCGACCAACATGACGGATCGTGCCGCGGCGTTGACCGTGCTTGCGCACCGTCACCACGGCTCACCTGAGGCAACCAAGGCACTGGCCGATTTCGAGGCGAGATATGCAACCGATCCGCTGGTCATGGACAAATGGTTCCAGATCCAGGCCAGCGTGCCCGGCCCGCAAACCGTCGACGCAGTGCGCGCCTTGACCAGCCACCCAGCGTTCTCGATGGTCAACCCGAACCGGGTACGCTCGCTCATCGGTACGTTTTCCAGCGCCAACCAGACCGGCTTTCATCGCGCCGACGGCGAGGGCTACCGGCTTTTCGTCGAAACGGTGCTGCAGGTCGAAAAACGCAACCCGCAGGTGGCCGCCAGGCTGGCGACGGCGCTCAGGTCGTGGCGCTCGCTCGAACCCGTGCGGCAGGCCAAGGCAAGGGAGGCGTTGCTTTCAATCGCCAATACCGAGAAGCTGTCGGCCGATTTGCGAGACATCGTCGAGCGCACCCTGGCGTAAGCGACCTCCCCTTCTCCCCTTGTCGTGGGAGAAGGGAAGACCATGCGAAAACCCATTATTTTAGTCGATTTTTAATCTTTTTTCGCCGCACCTCTGGACAAGGCGAATCACCTTTGATTCTTTAGTGACGATTCGGAAGTGCGGCGTTGCCGGATCGTCAAGCGGGACAGAAAATCGGGGAGTGCCATTTATGGCGAAGGCGGACGCGTGGGGCGCGCCCGGTGGGACGGCGTTTGAGCGTCGCGAGGCGCGAAACGACGGTCTCGCGGGCAATACGCGGCTCATCGCCGAACCTGCCTACCGACGGCTGCTGGCAGCCGAGCCGCTGTTGCGGCGATCGATACCGGCCCTCATTATCATGTTTCTGTTGATCATCGCGGTACTGCGCTTTCTGTCACTGATGAACGAGCGCGACGAGATCGAGCGCGACGCCAAGGCGATCCTTGCGCTGGCCGCCGGCCAACTGGCCAGTTCGATCGCCGACGCGACCATGGTTTCCGCGCCAGGTGCGATCCAGAACCTGCTGGAGAGCACCGGTCGTCAGGGCGCGATGGGCCGAAGCCACGTACTGGCGATCACCGACAGCGCCTTCAAGATCATTGCCGTATCGCCGCAGTCGATGCACTGGGAGGGCCGATCGCTCGATGGCGTCGTGCAGGGCGGGCAGCCGCTGTTCATGTTCGGCGACCGCGCCGGAGTGATGGAGGTCAGCATCGGCGGACAGGACTGGTACGCGGCAGTGAGCCTGGCGAATGGCCGAAAGGGTGCCGCGGCAGCGTTCGTGCCGCAGGAGGCAGTTTTTGACGCCTGGCGCAAGACGGTCTCACTCAATGTCACGCTGTTCGTGCTGACGGCCGGCGTGCTGATCGTCATCCTTTATGCCTATTTCGGCCAGGCGGCGCGTGCCCAGGCCGCCGACCGCATCTATTTCGAAGCCCACCAGCGCATCGACATGGCGTTGGTGCGCGGCCGCTGCGGCCTGTGGGATTGGGACATGGTGCGCGGCAAGATGTACTGGTCGCGCTCGATGTACGACATGCTGGGCTACGAGCCTTGCGACACGATGCTGTCGTTCGGCGAAGTCGACGAAATCATTCATCCCGAGGACGGCGATTTGTTCGAACTCGCCAACAGGATCGTCGCACGCGAGATCGACCATATCGACCAGGTGTTCCGGATGCGCCATGCCGACGGGCAATGGGTTTGGATGCGCGCAAGAGCACAGGTTATCGACCCGGAAGCGCCGGAGATCCAGCTGATCGGCATCGCCGTCGACGTCACCGAGCAGCGGCACCTGGCGCTGCGCTCCGAAGCGGCGGACCTGCGCCTGAGGACGGCCATCGAAAACATCAACGAATCCTTCGTGCTGTGGGATTCGTCCGAGCGCCTGATCATGTGCAATTCCAAATACCAGCAGGACAACGGCCTGTCGGATCGCGACGTGATGCCGGGCGCCCCGCGCGCCGTGCTGGAACAACGCATGCTGGCCTTCGCCTCGGAGCGGCGGCTTGCCAATACCAACGGACCGCAGGGGGGCGCGACCTTCGAACGCCAGCTTGCCGACGGCCGCTGGCTGCAAGTGAACGAGTTGCGGACAAGGGACGGCGGCACCGTCTCGGTCGGCTCCGATATCACCCAGATCAAGCTGCACCAGGAGAAGCTGGTCGACAGCGAGCGCCGGCTGATGGCGACAATCCACGACCTCAGCCTTGCCCGCCGCGCGGAAGAAGAACGGGCTCGTGAGCTCGTCGAGCTCAATCGCAAATACATGAAGGAAACCGAGCGGGCCGAAGCGGCAAACCGGGCCAAATCCGAATTCCTGGCCAACATGTCGCACGAGTTGCGGACGCCGCTCAACGCGATCATCGGCTTCTCGGAACTGATGGAACGGCGGCTGTTCGGGCCGCTGGGGTCGCCGCGCTACGAAGAGTATGCCACCGACATCAATGGCAGCGGCAAATATCTTCTCGGCGTGATCAACGACATCCTCGACATGTCGAAGATCGAGGCCGGCCAGTTCGCCCTGGATCAGGAAGAAATCGATCTCTGCCCGCTCATCAGGGAGACGGTTCGCGTCGTCTCGCTGCAGGCGGCGGAAAAGTCGATCACCGTCGAAACCCGCATCGCCGATTCGCTGACGCTGTTCGCCGACCGCAGGGCGATCAAGCAGATCCTCATCAACCTTCTGTCCAATGCGGTGAAGTTCACCGGGCAAGGCGGCCACATATCGGTCAGAGCCCGCAGCATTTCCAGCGCGCTGATCCTGACGATCGAGGACAATGGCTGTGGCATCCCGAAAGCGGCGCTGAGCAAGCTCGGACGGCCATTCGAACAGGTGCAAAACCAGTTCTCCAAGAGCCATACCGGCTCCGGCCTCGGCCTCGCCATCTCGCGCTCGCTGGCCGAGCTTCAGGGTGGCGCGTTGAAGATCCGTTCGACCGAAAGCATCGGCACGATCGTCTCGGTACGCATCCCGATGAAGAAAGTCGCGCAGGCGATCAGGGCGGCTGCGTGAATGACCAGATAAGTCTCCGGCGGCTCGCGCCGCCGGAGCGGTTGTCAATTCTCACTGCATGCCGTCAGCGCCATCATTGCCTTCGCCGTCCCATTGGCGGTGACGGCCGGGACCCTTCGGCAGTTCGTTCTTCTCGATCTTGCCGTCATTGTCACGGTCGAGCATGGCGAACACCTTCTTCTGGCGGCTGGTGATATCGTCGGCGGTCAGCGTCCCGTCGCCCTTGGTGTCGTAGCGGGCGATGATGCGCCTGGCCATCTGCTCGAAGCGTGCCTTCTCCAGCGCGTCGGCGAGCTGTGCCACGGTCAGCTTGCCGCCATTGTCAGCGACCATCTTCTTCAGCCGCGCGTTCATGGCGTCGGAGAACTGGTCGAAGGTGATGGTGCCGTCATTGTCCTTCATGACTTTGCCCAGGCGCATCATCATGCCGTCGCGCGGCCCGGCGCCGGAGTGCTCGTCTGCATAGGCCGCGGTGCCGACGGCGCCGGCCAGGGCTGCGAAAACGAGTGCAAGTCTGGTTGTCTTTCTCATGGTCTTCTCCTGTTGCATCGTCACCCCCGATGCTAGAGCGGCGAACCTTCAATCCCCCGCTCTATCTCTTTGATTGAACATCGGAACCTCCCAAAAAAAGGTCGCAATTTTGGGTCCGATGCTCTCGCCCGTACGGCTGGTTGCCGTCACGGTTGCTTCGCACGAAGCAGAAGGTCGAAATCCTTTCTGACCTTCTGCGACGTCTCCTTAAGATGCGCTTCAAGCACACCGAAATCAGGCAGGTCGGTGACCGCAAGAAGCAGATCGGAAAGCCCTGGCGGAACGTCGTCGCGTTCGAACGCGCCGGTGAGGCAAAGCCGTATCATCTGAGTCAGCGCCAGATAGAGCGAAAAGGCATCCACCAGTTCCTGCCTGACCTGGGCGCCGGCGAAATCCGGCGCCAGGCGCGACAGGACCTCAGCCGTGCCGGTAGCCCTGCGGCCGGCTTCGATCTTTCCCGTGATCAGCGCAACCTGGGCAATGAATTCGAGATCTATGAGGCCGCCCGGGATCAGCTTGATGTCCCAGGGATCGCGCGGCGGCTTCTCCTTATCGACCATGGCGCGCATCTCGGATGCCTCGGCCATCACCTTGGCTGGATCGCGCGGCAGAGCGAGCACTGCGGCAACTTCCTCCTCAACCTCGCGGCAGAGCTCGGCATCGCCACCGATCGTGCGGGCCCGCGCCAGCGCCATATGCTCCCACGTCCAGGCGTCCTGGCGCTGGTACTTCTTGAAGGCATCGACGTGCGTGGCCACCGGCCCCTTGTTGCCGGACGGTCGCAGGCGAAGGTCGAGCTCGTAGAGCACGCCCTCGGCGGTCGGCGCGGAAACGGCGGCGATCAGCCGCTGCGTCAGCCGGCTGTAGTAATGCGACGGGGCAAGCGGCTTGTCGCCGTCGGACTCCTCGGCATCGGCGTCGTGATCGTAGAGCAGGATGAGGTCGACGTCGGAACCCGCCGTCAGTTCGCGGCTGCCGAGCTTGCCCATGCCGAGCAGTGCGACCCTGCCGCCGGCAATATAGCCATGACGCAACGCGAATTCCGCCGTCACCGCCTGCAACGCCGCCTCGATGGTCAGATCGGCGAGATCGGAAAAGGCGCGGCCGGCGCGCGGCGGATCGATCGACCCTGCAAGCAGCCTGACGCCGATCAGGAATTTTTGCTCCGAAGCAAAGATGCGGAGCCGGTCGAGCACGTCCTCATAAGCCCTGTCGCCTTCGAGGAAGGCGGCAAGGCGCGCCGACAGATAGGCGCGGTTGGGCAGTTCGCTCAGCAGCGCCGGATCGAGCAGGCCATCGAAGACATGCGGCCGGCGCGTGATGATGGCGGCCAACCGCGGTGCTGCGCCCATGATCGTCGCCATCAGATTCAGCAACGCCGGATTCGACTGCAGCAGCGAAAACAGCTGAATGCCGGCAGGCAGGCCGGCAAGGAATTCGTCGAAGCGGATCACCGCCTCGTCCGCCCGCCGCGTCTGGCCGAAGGCTTGCAGCAGCGCCGGCGTCAGTTCGGTCAGCCGCTCGCGTGCCTCCGCCGACCGGGTGACGCGGTAGCGGCCGAAGTGCCAGCCGCGGATAACCCGGCAGATGTCGCTCGGCCGCTGGAAGCCGAGCCGCCGCAGGGTCTGCAAGGTATCGGGATCGTCGACGTCGCCGGTAAAGACCAGATTGCCGATGCCGGCCGAAAGCTCCGGCGCGGTCTCGAACAGCGCTGCATAGTGGCGCTCGACCTGATGCAGCGCCGCGCGGAACGTTTCGGCAAAGCCTGCCGCATCAGCAAAGCCCAGCATGCGGGCGACGCGTTCCAGCCCCTCTTCGTCCTCCGGCAGAATATGCGTCTGCTGGTCGGCAACCATCTGGATGGCATGTTCGACGCGGCGCAGGAACCAGTATTGCCTGGTGAGCGCATCGCGCGCGTCGGCGGTGATCCAGCCGCGCGCGGCGAGTTCGCCGAGCATCGACACCGTCTCGCGGCCGCGCAGTTCGGGAAAGCGGCCGCCGGCGATAAGCTGCTGGGTCTGGACGAAGAACTCGATCTCGCGGATGCCGCCGCGACCGAGCTTGACGTTGTGGCCTTTGACCGCGACCTCGCCATGGCCCTTGTGGGCGTGGATCTGGCGCTTGATCGAATGGACGTCGGCAATCGCCGCATAGTCCATGTATTTGCGCCAGATATAGGGCTGCAGTTCCTTCAGGAACGCGGCGCCGGCGGCAACGTCGCCGGCCACCGGGCGAGCCTTGATCATGGCGGCGCGCTCCCAGTTCTGGCCGCGCGCCTCATAGTAGCGCAGCGCCGCCTCGACCGGGATCGCCAGCGGCGTCGAGCCGGGGTCGGGACGAAGCCTGAGATCGGTGCGGAAGACGTAACCGTGCTCGGTGCGGTCCTGGAGGATACGGACCAGCCGACGAGTCAGGCGCGAAAACAGCTCTGTGGCATCGAGCGGGTCGACGACGGCAGGCGCATCGGGGTCGAAGAAGGCGACGAGGTCGATGTCGGAGGAGAAGTTCAGCTCATGCGCGCCGAGCTTGCCCATGCCGAGCAGAATCCAGCCCGAGCGTCGCGCCGGATTTTTGGGATCCGGCAATCGGAGCTTACCCTGCTCATGCGCATCGCGGAGCAGGAAATCGACGGCCGCACGCGTGCAGGCATCGGCAAGGTCGCTCAGTCTCCGCACTGTCAACGAGGTCTCGGCCTCGCCGGCGAGATCGGCCAAGGCGATCAGGAAATGCGCCTCCGCCTTGCATTGGCGCAGCTCCATCATCAGGCTGCTTTCGGAGACGGCCTCTGCGCGTGCTGCCTTGTCGACCGCGGCGCCGATCGATGACAGCCGCGCCTCGACCCTCCCGTCGAAAAGCGCATCGAGTATCCGCGGCCGGCGGCGCGCGGTATCGCGCAGGAACGGCGACAGGTCGAACACGGCGGCGAGGAAATCCTGGACGACCCCCTTGCCGGCGAGAAATTTCGCCAGTCGCGGCAGTTCCTTTTGCCGCGCGGCGTCGGCGATCTCCGACAATTCCTGCCTGGCGCGGCTTGCATCCAGCGGAACGAGCTCTACCGCCGGCTTCAACAGCCAGTCCGTTTCCAGGCGTCGCACTGCCATCCTCGCAACCATCAGCGATCCTCCCGCCCGGGAAAACTCATGACGACCAACAATCCGGGATTGCCGGGCAGAAGCTCAAGCCGTCCATTGTGGAATGTCATGATCGCCTTGGCGAGACTCAAGCCAAGGCCGGAACCCGGCTGCGAGCGGCTCTTTTCCAGCCGCACGAAACGCTCGGTCACCCTGGCGCGGTCGACATCGTCGGGAATGCCCTGGCCGTTGTCGGAGACGGCGAGTCTGATCTCGCTACCGATACGCTCCAGCGTCACGCGAACCGTAGGCCTGGAGGTCGAGTCGGTCGAATATTTGATCGCATTGTCGACGATGTTGGACAGTGCTTGGCCGATCAGCTCGCGATTGCCGTCGACGACGAAAGAACCTTGCACCGAAGTTTCGAGCGTCACGCCCGCCTCCTCCGCTACCGGCTCGTAGAGTTCGACGACGTCGTGCACGGCAGCGGCCAGATCGACCCTGGTGGTGCTTTCCGAGGAATAACCTGCCTCCAGCCGCGAAATCATCAGGATAGCGTTGAAGGTCTTTATCAGCTGATCGGATTCGGCGATCGTTCCTTCCAGCGCCTGCCGGTAGTCACTGGTGTTGTGCTTGCCGGAAAGCGTCGCCTCGGCGCGATTGCGCAGCCTGGTCAGCGGCGTCTTCAGGTCGTGGGCGATGTTGTCGGAGACCTGCTTCAGGCCCTCGTTCAGCGTGGCGATCCGGGCCAGCATGGAATTGAGGTTTTCCGACAGCCGGTCGAACTCGTCACCGGCGCCGGTGACCGGCAGCCGGCCGGAAAGATCGCCGCCCATGATGCGGCGGCTCGCCTCCGACACGCTGTCGATGCGCTTCAGCGCCGCGCGCCCGACGAAGAACCAGATCAGCAGCCCGCCGACGCCCATCATGCCGAGCGCCAGCATCAAGGCGCGGCGAATGACGGCGCGGAAGCGCTCCGGCTCGCCGAGGTCGCGGCCGACCAGCATGATCATCTGGTTGGGCAGGCGCAGCACCAGGGCAACGGCGTTGTGGCCTTTCTCGCCTTCGGTCTGGACTTCGCTCTGGGCGGGCTCGTTCGGGTCGGAGACCGGGTTGCGCTGCCGCTCGAGCTCGCCCTCACCGAAGCGGCGGTAGGAGAACGGTTCGGTGGTCCAGCCCTCGGCCTCGATCACGCCCGGCTCCAGGCTCTGCACGTTGCCGGTCAGGATCTGGCCGTTGGCATCGGCGATCAGATAGAGATTGGCGCCGGGCTGGCGGGAGCGCTGCTCGACGACGCGGACCAGCAGCGGGAGGCCGCCGCGCTGATAGGCGCGGGCAAGGCCGAGCACCTCGTCGTTGATCGTCTCCTGCGTCTGGGCGGTCAGCATGCGCACCGAGAGCGAGGTCATGTACAAGACCAGCAACACCGCACACAGCGCAAAAAGCAGAAGATAAAGCGCCGAAAGCCGCGCTGCCGTCGTCTTCATGATGGCCGGCACGGAAAGAGCCATGGGGTTCTAGCCGCTTTTCAGCATGTAGCCGGCGCCGCGAACCGTGTGCAGGATCGGCTTGTCGAAGCCCTTCTCGATCTTGCCCCGCAGCCGCGAGATATGAACGTCGATGACGTTGGTCTGCGGATCGAAATGGTAGTCCCAGACGTTCTCGAGCAGCATGGTGCGCGTCACCACCTGGCCGGCATGGCGCATCAGATATTCGAGCAGGCGGAACTCGCGCGGCTGCAGCGTTATCTCGCGCCCGGCGCGGCGCACCGAATGCGACAGCCGGTCGAGTTCGAGATCACCGACCCGGTAGACGGTTTCGGCTTCCCTGGCGCTGGCGCGGCGGTTCAGCACCTCCACGCGGGCGAGCAGTTCGGAAAAGGCGTAGGGTTTGGTCAGATAGTCGTCGCCACCGGCGCGCAGACCGGTGACCCGGTCGTCGACTTCGCCGAGCGCCGACAGGATGAGCACGGGCGTCGTGTTGCCTCTGGACCTGAGCCCGGCAATGACGGACAGGCCGTCGCGGCGCGGCATCATGCGGTCAACGACCATGACGTCATAGTCGCCGGAATCAGCGAGCGCGAAGCCGGTTTCGCCGTCGCCGGCGACATGGGCGGTATGGCCGGCCTCGGCGAACGCCTTCTGCAGGTAGTCGGCTGCCTCGCGATCGTCTTCTATGACGAGAATCTTCATAGAACCGTTATACGCGATTTCACTGGAAGATTGAGTGGCCGGCATACGCATCGTGGCCTTCTCCATGGCGTATCGCGAACAAAGTGATTCAGGGATACGCGGTAAGTCTTTGTTTTAGCATGTCGTAGCCTAAAACCGCTTCACGCTTTGAGCGACATGTTCGAGCGGCAGCGGGCGATGGGAAGCCCGCTGCCGCTGGGGCGGAACACGATGACTGACTAACGTATTCAGGCCCCGTGCTTTCCCGTGCGGCGGCTCGGGGGTGTTGAAAACCGCCGCACCGGAAAAGTCAGCCCTTGGCGACAGGCAGTGCGACGAAGCGGTTGCTGTCGTCGCGGGTGATCTGCATCAACACCGCCTTGCGGCCGGACTTCACCGCGTCGGCCATCGCCTTGTCGACGTCGGCGGTGCCGCTCACTTCCGTCGAATTGACGGAGGTGATGACGTCGCCGGGCTGGATGCCGCGATCGGCGGCATCGCTGTCGGGGTCGACGTCGGTCACCACAAGTCCCTTGCCATTTTCGGACTTGGTAACGGTCAGGCCGAGATCGGCGAGCGTGTCGGTCTTCGGTGCCGGAGCAGGCTGCTGGTCGACCGAGGCCTGCTTGTCGCTCGACGGCAGCTTGCCAAGGTCGACCTTGACCGCCTCGCTCTTGCCGTTGCGCCACACCGTGACATCGACCGATTTGCCGGGCGGGTAAGCGCCAATCAGTCGGGCGAGTTCCTTCGGTGAAGCAACGTCCTTGCCGTCCACCTGGGTGATCACGTCACCGGCGGTGATGCCGGCCTTCTTGCCGGGACCGCTGTCCTGCGCGCTGGCAACGAGCGCGCCCTTGCCGGACCCAAGGCCAAGCGACTCGGCGATTTCGGGCGTGACCGGCTGGATTTCGACGCCGAGCCAGCCGCGCTGGACGGTACCGTTCCTCATCAGATCCTGCACGACCTGCTTGGCGGTCGAAGCGGGAATATCGAAGGCAATGCCGACGCTGCCGCCCGACGGCGAGAAGATCGCGGTGTTGATGCCGACAACCTGTCCGTTGAGGTTGAAGGTCGGGCCGCCCGAATTGCCGCGGTTCACCGAGGCGTCGATCTGGATGAAGTCGTCATAGGGACCGGCGCCGATATCGCGGCCGCGGGCCGAAACGATGCCGGCGGTAACCGTGCCGCCGAGGCCGAACGGATTGCCGACAGCCACCACCCAGTCGCCGACGCGAACCTTGGAATCATCGGCGAAGTCGACATAGGTGAACCTGTTACCGTCATCGACCTTGAGCACGGCAAGATCGGTGCGCGGATCGGTGCCGATCAGCTTGGCGTCGAGTTCCTTGCCGTCATTGGTCACCACGGTGAAGGCGGTGCCCTCCTCGACGACATGGTTGTTGGTGACGAGATAGCCGTCATCGGAGATGAAGAAACCCGACCCTTGCGCCACCGGCCGCGGCTGGTCGTTGTTGCGGTCACGATGTCCAAAACGGCGCATTCCGTTCGGGCCCTGATCGCCAAAGCCGCGGAATTCGCGGAAGAAACGCCGCAGCTGCGGGTTATCGGGAAGATTGCCTAAGCCGTCCTCGTCGTCCATCTGGTCGGAACCGTCATCCGCCGTCGGCTGGATCTTGGCCTTGACGCGCACGCTGACAACCGCCGGCGAAACGCGCTCGACCACATCGGCGAAGCTTGGGACCTGCGGTGCCTCGACACGTACGGCGTCGGCCAGCACCGGGGCTGTCCCGGTGGCAACGGCGCCGAAGCCGATCGCGCCGGCAATGGCCAGGGATGCGGCTGCGGCCAGCAGGCGTTTGCGAGTGCGAAGAGATGAATTGGGGGCAACATTCATGGTTCTCGTATCCTCTTTTCAAGGGACGCCCCTTGCTTGGCATCCTCGACAAAGGAAATAGAGAGCCGCACATTACGGCGCCATTTCCGGTACATGAAACTTTCGTAATGTATCGATCAATCGCGGCGGAGTATCGCGTCCAACGCCGCCTGCTCGTCCGCGGTCAGGGCATTTGTCGCCGTCGAGCGGCGCGAGCGGGCGGCCAGCAGGATGCACGTCCCACCAACGAGCAGCAGAAGAACTGGCGTTCCCCAGAGCAAGACATTGCGCAGATTGAAGCGTGGCTTCAGCAGCACGAACTCGCCGTAGCGCGAAACGACGTAGTCCATCACCTGCTGATCGGTATCGCCGGCGACCAGACGCTGGCGCACAAGGATGCGCAGGTCACGGGCAAGATCGGCATCGGACTCGTCGATCGACTGGTTCTGGCAGACCATGCAGCGCAGGCCTTCCGACAAAGCGCGCGCCCTCGCCTCGAGTGCCGGGTCGGCGAGCACCTCGTCGGGCTTGACCGCCTGCGCGGCGCCGGCGAACAACAGCGCCAGCAGCAGGACCAGCGAGGCCAGCGTGCTCCTTCTCATTGCGGGCTCGCCGATGGCATGGCGCCTGCAGGCTTGCGGCGCGACGGTGCGCCGACGCGCAGGCGACGGTCGAGCAGCGACATCGCCGCGCCCGCCATCATCACCAGTCCGCCGCCCCAGATCAGCGTCACCAGCGGTTTCCACCACAGACGAACGACCACAGAGCCATCGCTGCCCTCGTCGCCAAGCGAAAGATAGAGCTGGCTGAAGCCGATCGTCCTGATGCCGGATTCGGTTGTGGTCATCTGGCGAACCGGATATGAGCGCTTGGCCGAGGTGATCTCGCCTGCGACGCTGCCGTCGGCGCCAAGCAGGGCGAAGCGGCCGCGATCCTCACTGTAGTTAGGCCCCTGGACCGGGTAGAGCCCCTCGAAGCGCAGCTTGTGGCCGGACAGTTCGACGGTCTCGCCGGCATGCATCGACAGGATTTTTTCGGTGCCGAAGCAAAGCGTGCCGACAATGCCGAGCGTCGTCAGCCCGAGGCCGAGATGCGCAAGCGCTGTGCCGAAGACCGAGCGCGGCAGGCCGGCGAAGCGCCTGAGCATGGTGGCGAGCGCGACGGTGCCGAAGCCGGATTTGACGCCGAGATCGGTGAGCGCACCGCAGATTAGCCAGAAGGCAAGGCCGACACCGAGCGCTGCGAATACCGATGCGCCATCGATGAACAAGGCTGTCACTAGTACGGCGAGCAGCGCCGCCGCGAAAGCCGCCATCAGGCGCTGGGCGACCGCGAAAATGTCGCCGCGCTTCCAGGCGAGCAGCGGCCCGAACGGCACGACGACCAAGAGCGGCACCATCAGCGGGCCGAATGTCAGGTTGAAGAACGGCGCGCCGACCGAAATCTTGTCGGCCGAAAGCGCCTCGACGGCGAGCGGGTAGAGCGTGCCGACCAGCACGGTGGCGGTGGCGGTGGTCAGGAACAGATTGTTCAGGACCAGCGCGCCTTCGCGCGAGATCGGGTGAAACAGGCCGCCGGCCGTCAGCCGGGAGGCGCGCAAGGCAAACAGCGCCAGCGAGCCGCCGATGAACAGCGTCAGGATGCAGAGGATGAAAACGCCACGCGTCGGATCGGTGGCGAATGCGTGCACCGAGGTCAGCACGCCGGAACGCACCAGGAAGGTGCCGAGCAGCGACAGTGAGAAGGTCAGGATCGCCAGAAGCAGCGTCCAGATCTTCAGCGCCGAGCGCTTTTCCATGACGATGGCCGAATGCAGCAGCGCCGTGCCCGCCAGCCACGGCATGAAGGATGCGTTCTCGACCGGATCCCAGAACCAGAAGCCGCCCCAGCCGAGCTCGTAATAGGCCCAATAGGAGCCCATGGCGATGCCGCCGGTGAGGAACATCCAGGCAACCAATGTCCACGGCCTTACCCAGCGCGCCCACGAAGCGTCGATGCGGCCCTCGATGAGGGCAGCGACAGAGAAGGAAAAGCAGATCGAGAAACCGACATAGCCGAGATAGAGCAGCGGCGGATGGATGGCGAGGCCGAGGTCCTGCAGGATCGGGTTGAGATCGCGGCCCTCGATGGGCGCCGGATTGAGCCTGACGAACGGGTTCGACGTCGTCAGGATGAACAGGAAGAACGTGGCGCCGATCGCTCCCTGCACGGCAAGCACATTGGCCCGGAGCGTCGCCGGAAGATTGCCGCCGAAAACGGCGACAAGCGCGCCGAAGAAGGTCAGGATCAGCACCCAGAGCAGCATCGAACCTTCGTGATTGCCCCAGGTTCCGGTGATCTTGTAGATCAGCGGCTGCAGCGAATGCGAGTTCTCCCAGACGCTCTCAACCGAAAAATCGGACCCTGCATAGGCGGTCGCCAGCGCTACGAAGGACAGCGCCGTCAAGGCAAAGCCGGTCAGCGCGGCGGGTGCGCCGACGGCCATCATCTTGTGGTTGCCGGTGCGCGCGCCGAACACCGGCACCACCGTCTGCACCAGGGCCAGCGCAAACGCCAGGACCAGGGCGAAATGTCCGGTTTCAACCACTGTCGCCGCACCCGCTAGATCTTGCCGCAGGTTCTTGCCGCAAAACCGTGGAACACTTTTGCGGAACCTGCTCAGTCACTCTTGCTCTCCTGCCACACGCCCTTGGCCTTGAGGCCGTCGGCCACTTCCTTGGGCATATAGGTCTCGTCATGCTTGGCGAGCACGCTGTCGGCGACAAAGATGCCGTCAGGGCCAAACGAGCCTTCGGTGATCACGCCCTGCCCTTCCCGGAAAAGGTCGGGAAGAATGCCGGTATAGGTAACCTTGACGTCCTTCTGGTTGTCGGTCACCGAAAAGGCGACGGTGGCGCCTTGGCTACGCTCTACTGTGCCTTTTTCGACGAGGCCGCCGAGCCTGATGCGCTGGCCCGGCTGAAGGCTGGCGGTGGCCAGATCAGCCGGCATGTAGAAATAGGAGGCCTTCTGGCCGAGCGCATAGAAGGTCAGCCCGGTTGCAACACCGAGAAACGCCAGCCCTGCGGCGATCACCGACAGTCGTTTGTGCTTGCGCGTCATCGTCTACTCCGTCGCCGTCACGCCGAGCGAGGCGGCAAAGGCGGTGAATTTCCTGGCCTGGTCGCTATCGGCGCCAAAGACAGCAATACCGCGATTGAGCGCGTCACGTGCCTGATCTGTCTTGCCCAGCACGACATAAGAACGAACGAGTTGCATCCACCCTTCCTCGTCGCGCGGATTTTGCCGAAGCTTTTCGTCGAGGCCGGCAACCATAGTGCTGATCATGGCTTGCCGGTCCTGCGGCGACATCGAGGAAGCAGCATCGATATCCTCGGCGCTCGGCCCTTTCGCAGGCCCCTCCGAAGCGACGCTGCGGGCGGCGGATTCGGCCAGCGCCTGCTCGACGGCGCCGCGCCACGGCGAGCCCTGCGGCAAGGCGGCCAGCATCTTTTGCCAGGCCGCCGTGGCTTCAGCTATGCGGCCCTCCTGTGCCATGCCCATCGCGAGATAGAACGCGGCCTTCGGATTGGCCGGATCGAGCTTCAACGCCGCCTCGAACGCCGCCTGCGCTTCGGCTGAGACAATGCCGCCGGCCGCATTGGCGATCGCCTCGCCAAGACCCGCCTGACGGGCGGCGCTGTCGCCGTCGAGGCGGACGGCGTTGCGATAGGCGGTCACCGCATCGGCGTATCGCTGCATGCGCAGATAGACCGGCGCCAGAACGTCCCAGCCACGGCCATCGGATGGGTTGGCCGCCAGGTGCGCCTCGGCGCGGGCTATCAGCTCGTCGACCGAGCTGTCGGCGGGGTTCTTGGCCAGGCGTTCGCTGAGTGGCTGCGATGGCAGGTCGGGTGAGCCGAGATGGCCATAGAGGCCCCAGCTGACCAGTGGAACCACCAGCACGGCAGCCGTCGCCACCAGTCTTGTCGACCGCGACGGCTGCGTCGCCGTCTCGCCGGCTTGGCCGGCATTGCTCAGGCGAAGGATGCGGCGGGCGATTTCGGCGCGAGCCTCTTCGGCCTCCATCGGCTGGATCAGGCCACGCGCCATATCGCGGTCAAGCTCGGCCAGCTGGTCGCGATAGACTTCGAGGTCGTGATCGCCGGCAGCGGACGCGTTCTTCGATCCACCGGCCAACGGCAGCAGCACCGCCAGGCTTGCGCCCAGCGTCAGGATTGCGGCTATGACCCAGAACAGCATGGCTCTTCCAATAGAACGAGACCCCTGCCCTGCCAACACAAGCGTGCTGCGACGCTTTGGCGGGGCCGAACGCGACGTGCTTTGGTGCCGATCGGGATCGGCGCACCAACGGCCGGACCAGCTACGTCAGCGGCGTCCAGCTGCCGTCGGCATTGCGGCAGGCGGTTCCGCGCGCGGTGGCGCCGGCGGTGCCGGTAAACACCGTATGGGTGTATTGCCGGCAGTCCTGCGATCCGACGCGATAGGGCTGGGCGGCAACCACTTCGCCGCGATGGGCCGAACTGTCGCTCTTCCAAGCCACTTTCTGGCCGCTCGCCGTGTATTCAAGCGCCTTGTATTCCGCCTCGAGCGCGCTGCGTTTCTCGGTCTCGCTCAGGCCGGCGCCGATAGAGCCGCCGACGAGGCCGCCGCCCATGGCGGAGATGATCGTCGTCGCCACCTTGGCGCCGCTGGGGGGCGTGGCGGCCGGCGTTACCGTAACGGCCGGGCCCTTGCTGAGCGTCGTGCAGCCGGAGATGGCGAGCAAGGCGGAAACGAGCGCGACGCGAATCTTCATGCCAATACCGGCTTTCTTGAGCTGGACCGCCGCGCTGTCATCAGGCTGGCGCGGCCATAATGTCGATGTTTGTCGGAAATTTGGCCGCAGCCGGCCACCTGGAAAAGCATTACTGAAGGCTCCGCAATCGAACCATCGCCTTCAATCCACCCATGACGGATCGTTCCAGCGCCAGAGAGCCTCCATACTCGTTGACAAGGTCGGCGACAATGGCAAGTCCGAGCCCGCTGCCCGGTTTTGTCTCGTCGAGACGCCGGCCGCGCTGCAATACCTCGCGCGCCTTGTCGTCGGGAATGCCGGGGCCGTCATCCTCGATGGCTATCTCGAACAGGTTGGCTGAGCCTTCCGTGCCAGCGACGAGCTTGACCGAAACGGCGACCGCGCTCCTTGCCCATTTCATCGCATTGTCGAGCAGATTGCCGAGCAACTCCTCCAGGTCCTCGCGTTCGCCGGCAAAGACGATGTCGGTGGCCGGCAATGACAGCGACAGCGCCGTCTGCGGGTTGAGCTTCTGCAGCACGCGCACCATGCGCTGGACCAGCGGTGTCACCGGCGTCCGGTAGACGACGCTGTCCCGCTGCGCGGCGACGCGGGCACGTTGCAGATAATGGTCCACTTGCTTCTGCATGGAAGCAGCCTGCTCGGCGATCAGCTGCCCCTTGGCGCCACCCAGCGCCCGCGCCTCGTTGAGCAGCACGGCAAGCGGCGTCTTCAGCGAGTGCGCCAGGTTGCCGACCTGCGTGCGCGACCGCTCGACGATACGCCTGTTGTTCTCGATCAGCGCATTGGTCTCGTTGGCGAGCGGCTCGATCTCGGCCGGGAAACGGCCGTCGAGGCGTTGCGCGGTTCCTTCGCGCACCATCGCAAGCGCATTCCTGACCCGGCGCAGCGGCTGCAAGCCGAGCAGGATCGCAATCGCGTTGATGGCGATCATGCCGACGCCGAACAGCGACAGATAGGTCAACAGGCGCCGCTGGAAGGTAGCGATTTCCTGCTCCAGCTCGGTCTGGTTGCCCATGACACGGAAGCGCGCGGCGCGGTTTTTCGCATCGAGGACGAACTCGCTCTCGAACACCTCCAACTGCTCGCCTTCGATGCCATCCGCTGAATAGCTGCGCTGGAAGCTGGCATTGAAGGGCACCTCGGCAACGCTTGGCGACGGGATCGCCTTGGTCATCGACGACGAATGGAGATCGCCGTGCACGCCTTCCGAGGCGGGCTCGACCGACCAGTACCAGCCGGAATTCGGCTCCGAGAACCTCAAATCACCAAGGTCGGGGGCGCCGGTCAATTGGCCGCTTTCGGAAACGCCGACCGAGCCGATCAGGTTGAACAGATGCGCCGAAAGCAGGCTGTCGAAACCGCGCTCGCTGGCCTGGCGATAAAGCGTGGTGATCAAGGTGAAGATGACGACCAGAGTGAGGATCGCCCAGACCGTGGAAAAAGCGATGACGCGAAACGCCAGCGAACGCGGCCATGACCGCAGCGACGGCGTGTTCGAGACGGCGGGTCTTGTAGGAAGCGGTTCCGCGTTACGCCTCCGGCTTACGCATGCGGTAGCCCATGCCGCGAACAGTTTCGATCATGTCGATGCCCATCTTCTTGCGAAGC
The DNA here is from genome assembly GCF_040319515.1 of Mesorhizobium sp. M0909. Taxonomy (NCBI): domain Bacteria; kingdom Pseudomonadati; phylum Pseudomonadota; class Alphaproteobacteria; order Hyphomicrobiales; family Phyllobacteriaceae; genus Mesorhizobium; species Mesorhizobium sp. M0909. Next base: position 80,597 of record NZ_JAMYOA010000003.1, on the reverse strand, counting down.
CGTCCGACAAAGACCTCGATCGTGTTGGAATCGCGGTCGAAATCCTGATCATAGAGATGCTCGACCAGCTCGGTCCGGGACACCACCTCGCCCATATGATGCATGAGGTAGGCAAGCAACCGGAATTCGTGCGAGGTCAGCTTCAGCGGCACGCCGTCGACGTCGGCCTTGGAGGCCTTGGTGTCGAGGCGCAGCGGCCCGCAGGTCAGCTCGGACGAGGCATGCCCGGCAGCGCGCCGGATCAATGCGCGCACCCTGGCCAGGATTTCCTCGATGTGAAAAGGTTTGGTGACGTAGTCGTCGGCGCCGGCGTCGATGCCGGCAACCTTGTCGCTCCAGCGGTCGCGTGCCGTCAGGATCAGCACCGGCATCTTGCGGCCGCCGCGCCGCCAGCGCTCGACCACGCTGATGCCGTCCATCTGCGGCAGGCCGATATCGAGCACCACGGCATCATAGGGCTCGGTGTCGCCGAGAAAGTGCCCTTCCTCGCCATCGAAAGCGCGGTCGACGACATAGCCGGCATCGACCAGCGCGTCGCCGATCTGCCGGTTGAGATCCTTGTCATCTTCGACGACGAGTACGCGCATGCGGAAGGCCTGTTGAAGCTGTTCAGATATAGGCCGATTCCGGCAGACTGGGAAACGGCACGGTTCAGTTCAGCGGAACGACGATCTCCGAGCGGCGGGGACGCTGCCCGTCCTTGCCCGGAACGAGCACGACGATGACGCAGACCGGCTGGCCGCCGCGTGTCGACTGCGAGGCCTTGGCCAAGGTGCCGCCATTCTGCTCGGCCACCTGCTGGCCGATCGCGTAGCAGTCGGACGCGGCGAGGACGACCGGCTGGGGCTGCTCGGGGGTGACAGCGGGGATCGCCATCGCTTGCGACGCAAGCAGGCCGGCGGCTGAGAGCGCCAGTGCCGCGGTCCGGAAGTGGGAGCGAAGGGTTTTCATGGCCAGCGTTCTAACGCGCCGGTGCTGAACGTGATATGAACGGTGAACGCTCGAATGCATGCCCGCCACACCCCTGAAGCGCGAGATTATCGGATTGCCATTTCGCCGCCCGTCTCGCGAAATCGCCAAAGTTTAACCTAGCCCTGCAATCCTTCGCCGACAACCGGCATCATCTGGCGGGCAGGACCATTTGGGAGGACGAAGCATCCGGCCCAAGGCAACCGATAGCAGCTCAGGCGAACCGAACCTGAAACAAAAAAACCCGCCAAGCTGCGGGTCGTTGGAGCCAATTAGCACCATGCCTAAATTAGTAGCATAGCTGCCGGCACAAAGCAAGAACAAAGTTGCCCGATTCGCGAAAAGTGCCCGGTGGTCAGCCGCCTTCCTCGATTACGGCGCGGAAGCGCAGCAGCCCATGATGGGCCGAAAGGTCCTCGTCGTAGCGGGCTTCGGCGAATTCGAGCTTGAGGTGGGCGCGACGATGGTCGCCAAGCGAGAGCGCCGCATCTCGCAGGCGGGCGCTGACCAGGTCCATGATGTCGGTGGTTTCCTTGCTGGCCTCGGACTTCGACCAGACATGCAGCGTCAGCAACTGCTCGGCGTTGTTCTCCGTCCCTGTTGCCCAGTCGTAGACGCTGGTGCGGCCGACGGTCATGTGGGGAAATGCAACATTTTCCGGCGCACGGTCGAACAATCGTGCGTCGCCCAGTGCCGCCGATAAATCGGGATCGTCGTTCACTGCCTCGAATATGGCCTTCTGCAATTCGACGGCCGGGGCGGTCATTGTCTTTGCCCTCGCCCGTCGCGTCGACCTCCCGGCTGCGTAGCTGCGTTGCATGACGGCATCCCGGCAAAAGCGCGAATCAGCGCGTCTCATACGGATTATGAACCTTCATGACCTCGGGAATAAGCCCTGCTCCTGGAATGCGCGACGCCGCAGCCGTCCGCGTCACGGACCCGTGACCGGCTGAACGGTCGCGACGTCAAACGGCGAGCGAAGTCGGACGCCCTGAGAAAGCGTCTTGTGGACGGATCGCGACTAGCGAAAATCCGCCGCAGTCAGCACATATATGCTCCTGCGGGTGCGGGCATAGGCATTCCTGGCGACATCGTGGATCGAGTTGGAAGCCGTGTCGAAGGCTGCCAGGTAGGTAGCTTCTGAGGCCGCCGTTCCCGGCTGCATCTTGGAGATGGCATCGGTAGCGACAGAGAAGGAAATCTGGAACATGCCGTCATGGCCGACGAAGCGGATGCGTTTGCTTGCCTCGTCGTAGCTGCGGCTGGGATTGGGAAATGTCAGGCTCATGATTTCGCCTCCATCGATGCGGATACGGCCTTCTTGACTGCCCGTGCCCGCTTCTTCTTTGCGGCGACCGGATTCAGAGCTTCCGCCGCGCGGTCCGCCTCTTCCTTGGCCAGTCGCAATTCCCTCAGCCTTGCCGTTTTGATGCTCCTAGCCTTCGCCTCCGAGAGATATTCGGCAGTTGCTTTGTTCCGTTCCGCCGTCTTCTTCTGGTTTTCCATGAAGCGAGCCTGAGCTTTTTCCATGATGTTCTGATTGCCTTCGGCCATCGGTAAAATCTCCCTTGCAGCGAAAGTCATGGCTGTGAACTTCATCGTAAATAGGTGTTCAAAGACAGAAATTCAATTTCAATAATATTCGGCAAGTCCCGAACACAGGGGGATGGCCAGGCAAGATAATAAATTCAATATTTGATGTGCCCTATGAATATTTTTTGGCACTCCTATCAATCGAGTGCCAAGGCGCCTATAGAGAGGGGCGGCCGCCTAAGCCGGCCCCAGAAAGAGTCCCCATGAAATTCCGGCCACTCCACGATCGCGTCGTCATTCGGCGCGCCGAAAGCGACACCAAATCCAAGGGCGGCATCATCATCCCCGACAATGCCAAGGAAAAACCGCAGGAAGGCGAAGTGATCGCCGTCGGGCCGGGTGCGCGGGACGAAAGCGGCGCGTTGATCCCGCTCGACGTCAAGGCCGGCGACCTCATCCTGTTCGGCAAATGGTCCGGCACCGAGGTCAAGATAGACGGCGAGGACCTTCTGATCATGAAGGAGGCCGACATCATGGGCATCATCGACAAAAGCGAGATGGGCACCGTCGATAAGACCGTGGCTGCCAAGAAGGCCGCCTGATTGGAAGGCCGCGCGCGCTCCCGGGCGCGCAAGGACGCTCCGAGCTTTGATTCAGGCGCTGCAAGCGCCGTGCCACGACAACCGAACTGGAAAAGATCATGTCTGCCAAGGAAATCAAATTCTCCACCGACGCGCGTGACCGCATGCTGCGCGGCGTCGAAATCCTCAACAACGCCGTCAAGGTGACGCTCGGCCCCAAAGGCCGCAACGTCATCATCGACAAGGCCTACGGCGCGCCGCGCATCACCAAGGACGGGGTGGCCGTGGCAAAGGAAATCGAGCTTTCCGACAAGTTCGAAAACATGGGCGCACAGATGGTGCGCGAAGTGGCCTCGAAAACCAACGACCTCGCCGGCGACGGCACCACCACCGCCACGGTGCTTGCCGCTTCCATCCTGCGCGAGGGCGCCAAATTCGTTGCCGCCGGCATGAACCCGATGGACCTCAAGCGCGGCATCGACTTTGCCGTCAGCGCCGTCGTCCAGGAAATCCAGGCGCGCGCCAAGAAGGTCAAGTCCTCAGGCGAGATCGCGCAGGTCGGCACCATTGCCGCCAATGGCGACACCAGCGTCGGCGCCATGATCGCCAAGGCCATGGACAAGGTCGGCAATGACGGCGTCATCACCGTCGAGGAGGCCAAGACCGCCGAAACCGAACTAGACGTCGTCGAAGGCATGCAGTTCGACCGCGGCTATCTCTCGCCCTATTTCGTCACCAATGCCGAGAAGATGCGCGCCGAGCTGGAAGACCCTTACGTCCTCATCCACGAAAAGAAGCTCGGAAATCTGCAGGCACTGCTGCCCATCCTCGAAGCCGTGGTGCAAAGCGGCAGGCCGCTGTTGATCATCTCCGAGGACGTCGAGGGCGAAGCGCTGGCAACGCTGGTCGTCAACAAGCTGCGCGGCGGCCTCAAGGTCGCGGCCGTCAAGGCGCCTGGCTTCGGTGACCGCCGCAAGGCGATGCTGGAAGACATCGCCGTGCTCACCGCCGGACAGATGATTTCCGAGGATCTCGGCATCAAGCTGGAGAACATCACCATAGAGATGCTCGGCCGCGCCAAGCGCGTGCTGATCGACAAGGACACCACCACGATCATCGACGGCGCCGGCGAGAAGACCACCATCCAGGCGCGCGTCCAGCAGATCAAGGGGCAGATCGAGGAAACCACGTCCGACTATGACAAGGAGAAGCTACAGGAACGTCTCGCCAAGCTGGCGGGCGGCGTTGCCGTCATCCGTGTCGGCGGCGCCACCGAATCCGAGGTCAAGGAAAAGAAGGACCGCATCGACGATGCGCTGAACGCCACGCGCGCGGCCGTTGAAGAAGGCATCGTTCCGGGCGGCGGTGTCGCGTTGCTGCGCGCCAAGGCTGTGCTGAACGGGATGACCGGAGCCAATGCCGATGTGACGGCGGGTATTTCGATCGTGTCGAGAGCGCTCGAAGCGCCGATCCGGCAGATCGCCGAAAATTCCGGCGTCGAAGGTTCGATCGTCGTCGGCAAGCTCGCCGACGGCAAGGATCACAATCAGGGCTTCGATGCCCAGAACGAGGTCTATGTCGACATGATCAAGGCCGGCATCGTCGACCCTGCGAAGGTGGTACGGACGGCGCTGCAGGACGCGGGCTCCATTGCGGCGCTTCTGATCACGGCGGAAGCCATGATCACCGACGTTCCGGCGAAGGAAGCCGCTGCTTCGCCCGGCGGCATGGGCTTTTGACCAGTCACTGCCGGAAACAAGCCTGAAAGACAGTCTCCGGGGTATCTTCCAGGCGCGCACCATCGGCAAGGAGATCGATCAATGATCGCATTCGTCCCGAAGCCAAATGCAGCGGCGAAAATCGAAGTGGCCGAGGAAAGCCGCTTCGATCGCATTCGCAGGCTTGCCGACAAGCACAGGAAAGCCAACGCCGGTATGATAGGCCGCGACCCGAAAAAGATCGCGGACAAGCGTCCCATGTGACGCTGCCAATCCTCAGCACCCACGCAAGCGCGGAACCTTCATCGCCCTTGTAGGCAGCACCAAAATGGACGAATAGTCTTGAAAGGCGCGCCGCCGTGAAATTGCCGGCATGCGGTTTCTCAGTTGGCGGCGTCGCCGCAGCCGGATCCTGGAATGGCCAGTCCTTTGGAACCACGCAAGAGAAGAGGTCCGATCGCCGCAAGGCTGCTGGCGGTGGATGCGTGGATCGATTCCTCTGTCTACGAAATCGGCTTCAGGGCGCGCCAGTTCTGGGAAGCGGCCACCATCTTCTCGCGGCGTTTCCGCGTCGGCGGCTGGCGCCGCGGCCTGATCGAACTGTTGAGTGAAGGCTTTACGCTCGGTGCCGGCGGCATCGTCGTCCTTTTGGCGCTGGCCTTGCCGGCCTTCCAGATAACCGCCGGCGACTGGCGCACGCAAGGCGACTTCGCCGTCACCTTCCTAGACCGCTACGGCAACGAGATCGGCCAGCGCGGCATTATCCAGCGCGATTCGGTGCCGGTCGACGAGATGCCCGACCATGTCATCAAGGCGGTGCTGGCCACCGAGGACCGCCGTTTCTTCGACCATTACGGCATCGATGTGCTCGGCCTGTCGCGGGCGATATTCGAGAATGTGCGGGCCAATTCCGTCGTCCAGGGCGGCTCGAGCATCACCCAGCAGCTGGCCAAGAACCTCTTCCTGACCAACGAACGGACCTTCGAGCGCAAGATCAAGGAAGCCTTCCTGTCGCTGTGGCTCGAAGCCAATCTGTCGAAGAAGGAAATCCTGCAGCTTTACCTCGACCGCGCCTACATGGGCGGCGGCACTTTCGGCATCGAGGCGGCAGCCGATTTCTATTTCGGCAAGAGCGTCAAGGACCTGAACCTTGCCGAGGCGGCGATGCTGGCCGGCCTGTTCAAGGCGCCGACCAAATACGCGCCGCACATAAACCTGCCCGCCGCCCGGGCGCGGGCCAATGTGGTACTGTCCAATCTGGTCGATTCCGGCTTCATGACCGAAGGCCAGGTGCTGCAGGCAAGATTACACCCGGCCGAAATCGTCGACCGCGGCGAGCAGAAGAGCCCCGATTATTACCTCGACTGGGCCTTCGACGAGGTCAAGAAGATCGCCGCCAAAGGCGGCCCGCACTCGCTTGTCGCCCACACCACCTTCGACGCCAATATCCAGAAGGCGGCCGAAGAATCGATGGAGTTCCACCTCCGCCAGTTCGGCAAGGAATACAACGTCACCGAGGGCGCCATCGTCGTCATCGAGACCAACGGCGCCGTCCGGGCGATCGTCGGCGGCCGCGACTACGGCGCCAGCCAGTTCAACCGCGCCACCAAGGCACTTCGCCAGACCGGCTCCTCGTTCAAGCCCTATGTCTATGCGACGGCGATGGAGCATGGCTTCACGCCGGATTCGGTGGTGTCCGGCGGACCCATCTCCTGGGGCAGCTGGTCGCCCCACAATTACAATGGCGGGTCGGCCGGCAAGGTGACGCTGATCACGGCGATGGCCAAATCGATCAACACCGTGCCGGTGCGGCTGGCCAAGGATTATCTCGGCATCAAGCCGATCAAGGCGATGGCGGAAGCCATGGGCGTCGAGTCGCCGCTGGAATCGCACAAGACCATGGTGCTCGGTACATCGGGCATGACTGTGATGGACCAGGCGACGGGCTACAGCGTGTTCGCCCAGAACGGCTTTGCCGGAACCCGGCACGGCATAAGCCAACTCTTCAACCGTACCGGCGAAGTGGTCTACGACTTCGCCAAGGACGCGCCGCCGCCGCACCGGGTGCTGTCGGAGCAGGCGCTCAAATACATGAACACCATGCTGGCGGCGGTGCCGGTGATCGGCACGGCCCGGCGCGCGGCCCTTCCAAACATCGTTGTCGCCGGCAAGACCGGCACGACGCAGTCCTACCGCGATGCCTGGTTCGTCGGCTTTACCGGCAACTACACAGCCGCCGTCTGGCTCGGCAACGATGACTTCACCGCGACCAACAAGATGACCGGCGGCACGCTGCCGGCAATGGTGTGGCAGCGGCTGATGCTCTATGCGCACCAGAATATCGACCTGAAACCGATCCCCGGTATCGATCACCCCTTCGTCGATGCCGAAATCGCCGCCAAGGCCGAGGAAGCGGAAAAGAAGAACGCCGAACAGGCAGCAGCCGATGCCGCCGCCGAGCGTCCGCCGGTGCTGTCCAGCCGGACCACCCGGACCCTGAAAGAACTGACCAGGCTTTTCCAGGCGGCACCCGTGCTCGACGCGCCCGCTGCACCGGAGACCCTGTCGGCGCTGTGACGGCCAATTCTGTGGGGCCGCTTGCCATAAGCCCCTGCGCCGAGATATCCCCGGCGGCAATCTTTCTGTCCTCGGCCTTCGGTTCTCCCGGCTCGTCATGCTCAAGAACGCCTTCCTGACGCTGCTTTCGCTTGCCATCGCCATCGGTGGCGGTGGCGCCAGCGTCTGGTACGCGCTGAAGCTGCAGGATGGCGTCGGCGCCATCAGGATCGGCCAATGGACCGCCTTCCCGGATATCGGCACGCCGACGGCGGATCCCTATTCCAAGGCCCGCGTGGCTCGCGAAGGCGTGCTGGCGCTCGGACAGGCGGAAGGACTGTCCTTCATAGCCGAACGCGATTCCGGCGGCGAACAGCTCAACCGGCAATGCGCCTACAAGATTGCGGGCGGTTTTCCCACCGCCCGGTTCTGGACGCTTTATGCCGCCGACCAGTCGCTTGGGGTGGTCGAGACCGGCACGCCGAGGCCGGCTGCGCTGCAGTCCTATCAAGTGCTGCGCCAGGCCGACAATTCGGTGGTCATTTCCGTTGGCAGCCGCCCTGCGCCCGGCAACTGGCTACTGACCAGCGGCGCCGGCAAGATGTACTTGGTGCTCACGTTCTACGACACACCGATCGCCAGCAGCACCGGTCTGTCGGACGTCACGCTGCCGCAGATCCAGAAGGTCGGCTGCAATGCGTAGCCTGCTGCATGCCGTGCTGCTCGGCCTGCTCGGCGCCGGCATCGTGCACATCGTCGTGCTGCTGCTCGTCCCCGAGTTCTCCGAACGCGACGCCTGGTCGCGATTGGCCATGGCTTCGGATCTCTACAAGATGACCAGGCTCGACGCGGAAGCCGGCGGCGCGCCGGTGGTGAAATCGGTCGATCCGCTGTTTTATGCGGCGGCTTGCCGCTTCGACCTTGCCGAGGGGATGGTGCGGGTCAAGGCGCCGGGCAAGGTGCCGTTCTGGTCGATATCGGTCTACGACCGCGGCGGCCACAACATCTACTCGTTCAACGACCACAGTGCGACCGCAGGCGTGCTCGACACCGTTGTGCTGACGCCGGCCCAGATGATCGAAGTCCGCAAGGACCTTCCCGAGGAACTGCAAGGAGCCATCTTCGTCGAGGCGCCGATAGAGGAAGGCGTGTTCGTCATCCGTTCGTTCGTGCCCGACGACAGTTGGAAGCCGATCGTCTCGCGGTTTCTCGAACAGAGTTCCTGCGAACTGCAGGATTTTTAGGCCGGTTCCGATGCTCAGTGGTGCGGTACCGGCAATGTTCCCGACGGTCCCGGCTTGTCGGGGCCGGTCGGCCGCGTTTCGCCCGTCAGCGGCCGCTGCTCGTAGCGCACCCCGGGAAATATGATCACTGCCGCCGGCGCGGCTTGTTGTGCTCGATTGGTTGCCGCCGTTCGCGGCACGAAAGACAGTACCATGCCCATGGTTCGCGTATTCCTCTCGGTTGCCCCGGAGCACAACGCAACGCCTCCATAGTCGATTAAGAAGGCAGTAGGTTAACGGAGCGCTAACGGATCGCCGCTAAATTGATCTTTGTTCTTGGGAAACGCGAAACCGGTACAGCCCGGCAGAGCGCCCTCCAGATCGTGTCGAGTGTCGGGCGTATCCTCCGTGTCAGCTTCGGATTTCAGGCAAATCGCAGCAGGAGCTGAATCGGGAAAGGCCGAAAGGCTGTTTCGCGCCGCGGTATCGGCATTCTGCTCGCTCACCCGCCCGTCGCGCCGGGAGATCGCGCAGCTCGAAGACCTGACGCTGCCGCTTTTCGAGAATGTCTCGGTCGAATCGCGCCGCTACGTCGCGGCAGCCCTTTCCGAATGCGAATATGCACCCGCCGCGCTGGTGCGGCGGCTTTGCCAGGAGCGGGTCGACATCGCCGCTCCGCTACTCATCCGCTCGCGTGCCCTCAGCGACGTCGACCTGATCGCGCTGATTGGGCGTCACGGCCTGCCGCATGCCCGTGCCATTGCCCGCCGCAAGGATCTCAACCAAACCATCGCCGATCTCATCAAAGTGCTTGAAAGGCCGACGCTGGTGCGGTCGCAGCAGCAGCCGGAAGCAACCGCCAAAGCCGCGTCCGAAAACGCGGAAATGGTCGCGAGCGACGCAAACAGACAAGAGGCGGCCGACGCCGCCGAAACTGTACGCCGCCGGTTGCGATCCATGATGCGCGCCGAGCGCGGCACCGCCATCAGACCGTTCGTCGAGCCACAAACCTACGTCAAGCTGCGCGAAACCGCGCTGACCGGCAATGCGGCATTCTTTCAGACAGCGCTCGCCGATGCGCTCGAAGTCGATTTTTCAACGGCGCGGACGCTCACCGCGACCCAAAATTACACACCGCTACTTTTCGCCTTGCGCGCGCTCGACCTCAGCGAAGACAAGGCGTTCCTGATCACGGCTGCCATCTATCCGACCGAGTTTCCGCACCCGCAGGCGATCCGCATCTTCCTCGACCGCTACCGCCTGCTGCACCGCGACGCTGCGTTGGACAGGCTCCGCGGCTGGAAGGCCGACACCGTGTCGAAAATCGTTCGCAAGCCCGGGCGCGTCGCGGCAAATGCCGACCTGCGCAAGCCGAACAGCGCCGATGTAACCGCCACCCCAAAGGCGCTTCGCATCTGAAGGCTTGCCGTTACGACGCCTTGACCGAGATAAGCTCCTCGACGGGAACGGCGCCCGCCTCGATCTCGATCACCCAGATATCCGGATCGAATTTCTTCTCGCGCTCCAGCCGCGCGTCGAAAATGGCGACATCGTCGCCTTCGCCAAGCAGACTGAAAAAACGGTCGTCCGGCTTGGCCGAATCGTAGCTCGTCTGCGGCGCCGGCCCGAACAGCGCCATCTCTCCTAGCCGGCCACGCGCCAACACGAAAACTGCGCCGGCTTCCGTGGCGCCGCGCTTGACCACGGCGGCAAAGCCGCCGGCGCTAAAAACCCGGCGCAACAGGGCCGACACCCACAGATCGGTGGTTACCCGCATGGCGGGACCCTGTACGATTTCGGGTTTGTGGTGTCGAGATTCTCACTTATTCGCGAGCAACGGTTGGCCATCAAAGCAAGTCCCGGAATGCGACGATTTACCAACAAAGTCTAACAAAACTTGTTGGCCTCTGTGAAAAATGCTATAGTGCCCGGTATGAAAGCCCAGCCCATGCGCACTCTTACTGTGTCGCTTACCCCCAAGCAGGCCGCCCGTCTACAAGACGCCGTGAACAGCGGAGACTATGCTTCCAACAGTGAAATCGTCAGGGAAGCACTACGTCTATGGGAGCAGCGCGAGGAATTCCGCACTCTTGAACTGGAACGCCTCAAAAGGGCCTATGACGAAGGAATGGCAAGTGGCGAAGGTCAACACGTAAATCGTACGGCTTTCTTACGCGCTCTGAAGGCCGAACGCGCAGTCCGTGGCTGAATACCGGCTCACCCCGCGAGCTTCTCAGGATTTGCGAGATATTTGGCATCACATTGCCGTCGATAACGAGAAGGCGGCTGACAAGCTGATCGGACGCATTTTCGACAGGCTGGAATTGGCTTGCGAGCACGCCAAAATGGGCGCAGCTCGACCGGAATTGAGCGCCACCGCCCGCATTCTGGTCGAGGGGCGCTACATCGTGATTTACGAGCCCATGCCCTACGGCGTGTTAGCCGTGGCGATAGTCCATGGAATGCGTGACCCGGAGCAATGGCTTAAATAGGCCGGGAGACTAGGTTTCGGCCCTCAGTTGGTCAGGCCGATCTCGCGCATCTTGACGTAGACGATCTCGTCTGGCTCGCCGGTCTCCGGCAAGCCGAACAGCGCCTGGAATTCCTTGATCGCGGCCTTGGTGCGCGCGCCTACGACGCCATCCAATTGCATGTCCTCATTGCCGAACGCTTTCAGTCCGGCCTGGATCTTGACGATGCGGGGATCCGGCGTTTGCGCCGCTGCATTTGCTGGTGCGGATACCGGAATGGCGGCCGGAGCAGCGGCCGTTTCGACCGGCCGCGGCACGGGATGCGGAACCACGGCCGCGGTCTTTGGCGTGGCGCCCAGTTGATCCAGCAGGACGCCGTCGATCTCGCCGGAGGCATTCAATCCGACTTTCTGCTGATAGGCCTGGATGGCCTTGCGCGTATTCGGTCCGGGAATACCGTCGATGGTGCCGGAATAGAAATCGAGATCCTTCAAGATGCCCTGGACCTGCTCGACGACCGGGTCGCTCTTGATCGGCGTAGCGGCCGGACGCACGATATTGATGGTGGTTTCGGGCTCATCGCTATCCGCCCGCGGAAAGCGTTCGATGCTTCTGGTAGCGAAAAACGCTCCGGCATGCGGAAAGGGCTGGTACCAAAGCGCGTTCGCCGAGACGTAGAACAGCGTCACCAGGAACGCGGTGGAGCCGCCGACCACAACAGGATTGCGCGAGATCAGGCTGCCCAGCGCCATCGCTCCGTGCTCGAAGGCATTGCCGCGGCGTTTGACCGCCTTAGGCTGTTTTGCGGAGCGACCCATTGCTCTCCCCTTTGCCACCGTCCGCCTTGGCTTTGACCGCGGACATCGGCACCACGCCGGTCTTCTCCGCCGAGCGGCCCGTCGGGCCGCTCACGGGAAGGCTGATCGTCACCGTGGTGCCCTCGCCCGGCATGCTTTCGATCGACATTGTGCCCTCGTGCAGCGCCACCAGCCCCTTCACCAGCGAAAGCCCGAGCCCTGTGCCTTCGAAACGGCGGGTATAGTCGTTCTGGATCTGCATGAACGGCTTGCCGAGATTGACAAAGTCTTCCTCGGCGATGCCGATGCCGGTGTCCCGGACCCAGAAATGCAGCCGCGAGCCGATGCGCTTGGCGCCGATGACGACATTGCCGCCTTCGGGCGTGAACTTGATCGCGTTAGAGACGAGATTGATCAGGATCTGCTGCACGGCGCGACGGTCGGCATTTATTTCGCCTGCGTCCGGCGCGATCTGGGCCTGCAGATCGATGGCCTTTGCCTCGGCTTGCAGGCGCATCATCGACTGGCACATCTCGACCGCTTCGCGGAAGCGGAACGGTTCCGGTTCGGTCGCGTAGGCGCCCGATTCGATCCGCGATACGTCGAGTATCGAGGTGACGACGGCAAGCAAGTGCTGGCCCGAATCCCTGACCAAGCCGACATATTCCTTCTGGCGCGGATCCTTGAAGCTGCCGAACATCTCGTGCAGCAGCATGTCGGAAAAGCCAATGATGGCATTGAGCGGGGTGCGCAACTCATGGCTGACGACGGCAAGGAAGCGTCCTTTCGCCACCTCGGCCGAAGCAGCCGCCTCGTTGGCAGCGGCAAGCTCCTGGCGCAGTCCGGCCACTTCATCGTTTTCGCGCAGAAGAAGCGTGAAGACAGTCCCCTGCCCAGGCGCGCGCATCATCTCGAGCGAGAACGGCCGGTAATTGTCGGCTGTCACGCCGCTGCTCTGCGGCAGCCGGACGCGAAGGTCGAGCCGGCGCGACAGGGCGCCATCGCGCATATCGGCCAGCGCACTGAGATACGGGACGCGGTCGGACAGATGGATGCGATCGAAAAGTCCGGTGCCGAAAAGCAGCTCCGGTGGCAGCCTCAGTATCGTGCGTGCCTTAGCCGAGGCGTCCAGAACCTCGCCATGGGCAGCGATTCGCAGCACGACGGCGTCGATCAGGTCTTCGAGCCGGTGGCTGCCGGCCGGATCGAGCTGAGCGCTGGCGGTGGCACGAAGTGAAGCGACACGCGGAATGAGCGTGAGCGCCCAGGCCAACGGCACCAGCCAGTGCCATGCGGCGATTTCGGTCTGGCCGAGCGGCAAGACGGAACCGGCTAAAGGCTGCAGCAAGACTGCGACAAGGGCCGAGATGGCGCCCCAGATCACGGCACGCCGCGACTGGCCGATCCACCAGGCTTCAAACGGCAGCGCCACCGCGAGCAAGGCAACCGGCGAGGCCACACCGCCGGCGGCAGCGATAAGGGCACCCAGGGCAACACTGCCGACGACCAAGGCGAGTTGGCCGGCCAGGGTCATCTTGCCCGATGCAGCCACCAGCAGGGCGGCGAACCAGCAAAGGCCGAACGCCGCAAAGATCGCAGCCACAGTCACGGCCGCGCCCATGCCCGACGTGACCAGCGTCACCGCTGCACCCGCGCTGAAGAAGGGAGCCGCCAGCATGACGCCAATGAACCGGCTCTCACGGCGGCGGTCGTCCTGGCCGAGGACGGACGGATGAACCATCCGTTCGCAACCGGCGGCTATCGCGCCCGGCAACTCGGCGTATCTGGCCTTGATCGCACTCAACTCAACGCACCCGGTCGTGAACGGCCCTGCTTGGCAGGCGGCTTTTGTCGATCCGAAACTCGCATCCAGCGTTTAAGGAATGGATAAGGCTGGGCCGATCGTCCCCCGGCAGGCAGCAAATATCGGGATCCCGGTGGGGAAAAACGGGGGCACTTGCCGCCATAGTAAACGGAGCGTTATCCGGACCACCCGCGCCTAAGCTTGCGGCCAATCGCACCAAACTGTCACCAATGCAAAAAATAACGAGGAGAAACAACAGGTTGGATGGTTACCATTTGCTGAATGAAATATGACCCATTCGAGGCAAGTGAACTTCAAAGCGCTTCGTTTCGAATCTGCCTAAAATTTGAGGAAAACTGTTGCTTTCGGGACAAGCCGTCCTTTGCGCCTCCGTGCCAGTATCGCGGTACAAGGGTCGTGTGGTTCGGAGGCATGACCGTCATAAAGGACAGACAGATGGGCTTTCTGATAAGAGCTGCTTTCTGGTTTTCCCTGGTGCTTCTGGCGCTGCCGCTGGGTGTCGGCGCCGATGATGCGGGCCGCGAAAGCGTCGGGCCGCTCCAGGCGCTGTTTGCGGCACGCGAAGCCGTCGGCGACATCGCCGGCATCTGCGAGCGCAAGCCGGACGTGTGCGAGACCGGTAAATCGGCAATGCACACCATCACCGCCCGGGCCAGGGAAACCGCCAAGATCGCGGCCGCCATGCTGGACGACAAGACCCCTGAACCAGATGCGGTGACGACCACCGGCAGCGTGCCCGAGGAAATCGTCTTGCCCGCGAAAGTCGATCTGCCGGCGAAACTGCACTTGCCGGCGAAGAACTGAGACGGTTTCGGCCGAATTCGTCGCCAGACCGCAAGGCTCCCCGCTCTCGGCGCCTGCGGCGTTTCTCCTCTTTTTCCGTGACGTGGCAGCGCCGGATGACTATATCCGGGGTGATGACTACGACGATCCAGACCATCCGCGACGACTTTTCCCTGCTCGACGAGTGGGAAGACCGCTATCGCTATGTGATTGAACTGGGTGAAGCGCTGCCGCCGTTTCCCGACGAGCAACGCATACCGGCCAACAAGGTGCCCGGCTGCGTCAGCCAGGTCTGGTTGACCACCGAACAGGGCGGTGGTCCCGACCCCGTTATCACCTTCAAGGGCGATTCCGACGCCCATATCGTGCGCGGTCTGGTCGCCATCATGCTGGCGCTGTTTTCGGGACGGCCGGCCAGCGAAATCCAGAGGACCGACGCGGAGGCCACATTGAAGGCGCTCGGACTTGACGAGCACCTGTCGCCGCAGCGCGCCAATGGTCTTCGCTCGATGGTCAAGCGCATCAAGCGTGACGCCGAAGCAGCGCTGAAGCAGACCGCCTGACCGGACGGCAGTTGCCGGCAGCATGGCGGGTTCGACCTTTGACCGGATAATACAAAACGGCGCCCGCAGGCGCCGTTTGAGTGTCAAACCCGAAGAGCCGGTTATCAGCGTCCCTTGCGCTTGCGGCCGAGACCCATCTTCTTGGCGAGCTGCGAACGGGCGGCCGCATAATTGGGCGCAACCATCGGATAGCTCGGGTCCAGGTTCCACTTTTCGCGATACTGGTCGGGCGTGAGATCATAGTGGGTCATCAAGTGACGCTTGAGCGACTTGAACTTCTTGCCGTCTTCGAGACAGATGATGTAGTCGTCATGCACCGAACGCTTCGGATTTACCGCCGGCTTCTGCTTGTCGGCAGGCGGCTGCTCGGCGGCCCCGCCGACGCGCCCCAAAGCGGCATGGACATCGGCAATGAGGTTCGGCAATTCGCCGACCGGCACGGGATTGTTGCTGACATAGGCGGCCACCACGTCGGCGGTAAGCTCGATCAGCGCGTCACTGTTTCTGGAAGGTGTTTCGGTAATATCCATGGCGTTCAGGCCCCAACGAGAATTGTTTCTGTTTGCGCCCGTTTCGATAGTTGGGCATCGCGCGAACTTGTGCAGGAAAAAGCCTCCGCGATTCGCGTCGCGGCACCTTAATGGGCCTTGGCGTCAAGTAAGTCAATTCGCTTCTTGCGCTCTATTCAGCGATGCAAGTCAAATCTTTCATATTCAGCTTCACTCTTTCGTGCAGAGTGTAAACTTGCCGTTTTTTCTGGTCAGACCAGCATCGACTGACGCGGCGGCAAGCAGCCATTACACAGACTGCAGCAGGTAAATAGAGCTCAATGCTTGTTCCAGCCGGCAGCATTACAGCCTGGCCAATCGGCGGATTCAGTAAAATCATAGGTTGCGAAGGATTACTGTTGCTCGTGAGCCGTCGGCCGGGAGCGGCGTGCCGCGTCACTGAAACGGAGTGATGTATTTTCCGTAGACCCAGCCGGTGACGAACTGGCCGTTCTGTGCCGGATCATGCCAGACTTGGCACCAGTGATTGCGGATCTTCTGTTTCTGCTGCCAGTACGAATGGTTGGCGAGATTGAGCAGATTTATCCCACCGGTGCATTTGCCGGTCATCTGCAGAACCGTCCCGTTGGGATAGGCGGCCTGCTTCTGCGAAGTTCCGGAAGGATATTTGCGCACATTGAGTGTGTCGCCGAACGGCACATTGGCCACTTGCCAAGCCGCAAAGGCAGTTGCATGAGAATGACCGGCATTGGCCAGGGTCGTCGCAGCGACGGCGAGGGCCGCGACAGTCCGAGAAAAAATGTTCATTGTCCTCTCCTCCAGCCCGTCCCCTCGAGCCACCAGACAATAGATCATAGCCGTTGAACCCGCGCTGAGCGGCGTGTTCATTCGCTATTCAAGTAACTTCCACAGCGAGACGCAATGACCAGAACCCCAGTGTTTCCGACCGCCACCCCACCGAAGCCGGAGAAACGGCCGATCTTCGACACGCATCACGGCATGACGCGGACGGACGACTATGCTTGGCTGAGGGCCACCAATTGGCAAGAGATGTTCAGGGATCCGTCTCTGCTCGACGGCCAAATCCGCGCCCACCTCGAAGCCGAGAATGCTTACCAGGCGGCGCTGATGGCCGATACGGCTCAGCTGCAGAAGCAGCTTTTCGCGGAAATGAAGGGGCGTATCAAGGAAGACGATTCCTCTGTGCCTATGAAGGATGGGCCCTATGCCTACGGCTCCTCCTTCAAGCTTGGCGGCCAGCAGCCGCGTTATTTCCGCACGGCGCGCGACGGCGGCGACAAGCAGATATTGCTCGACGGCGATGCCGAGGCCGAGGGTAAACCCTATTTCCGGCTGGGCGGCGTCGATCATTCGGACGACCACAGCAAGCTGCTCTGGGCCTTCGACGACAAGGGTTCCGAATTCTACACGCTGCGCGTCCGCGATCTGGCCGGCGGCAATGACCTGGCGGACAGGGTTCCGGACACCGGCGGTGGCGGTGTTTGGGATGCCGGCAATGACGGTTTTTTCTACACTCGCCTCGACCCCAACCACCGTCCTTCCAAAGTGCTGTTCCATGCGCTTGGTGACAGTCCTGAAAACGACCGGCTGATCTACGAGGAGACCGATCCCGGCTTCTTCATGGATGTCGGCGGCACGCGCTCCGACGAGTGGATCATGATCGGCATCAACGACCATGAGACCTCGGAATACCGCATCATGAGCGCCAACGATCCGTTCGCAGAGCCGAAGCTGGTTGCGGCGCGCCAGACCGGCCTGCAGTACGAGCTCGAGGAAGGCGGCGACATCTTCTTCATCCTCACCAATGCCGACGGCGCCAAGGACTTCAAGATCATGACGGCGCCAGCGCATGATCCGGTGCGCGCCAATTGGCAGGAACTGGTGCCGCACGAAGCGGGACGGCTGATCCTTTCGGTGATCGGCTTCAAGGACCACATGGTCCGGCTCGAGCGCAAGGAAGGCCTGCCGCGCATCGTCGTGCACGACCGCAAGAGCGGCGAGGAGCACCTGATCTCCTTCGACGAGGAGGCCTTCTCGCTCGGCCTGTCCGGCTCCTACGAATACGACACCGAGATCATGCGCTTTTCCTATTCGTCGATGACGACCCCGGCGCAGGTCTTCGATTACAACATGCGCACCCGCGAGCGGGTGCTGCTCAAGACCCAGCAAGTGCCGTCCGGCCACGACCCGGAGCACTATGTCACGCGCCGGCTGATGGCGCCTGCCGCCGACGGCGAACTGGTGCCGATCTCGCTCCTCCATCACCGCGACACGCCGCTCGACGGGTCGGCGCCGTGCCTGCTTTACGGCTACGGCTCCTACGGCATCACCGTGCCGGCCGCGTTCAATACCAATCTTTTTTCGCTGGTCGACCGCGGCTTTGTCTACGCGATAGCCCATGTTCGCGGCGGCAAGGACAAGGGCTATGGCTGGTACGACGACGGCAAGCGGGCGAACAAGATGAACACGTTCACCGATTTCATCGCGGTCGCTCAGCACCTCGTCGCCGAACGCTATACGCAGCGTGACCGCATCGTCGCGCAAGGCGGTTCGGCCGGCGGCATGCTGATGGGGGCGGTCGCCAACATGGCGCCGCAATGCTTCGGCGCCGTCGTCGCCGAGGTTCCCTTCGTCGACGTGCTCTCCACCATGCTCGACGCCAGCCTGCCGCTGACGCCGCCGGAATGGCCGGAATGGGGCAATCCGATCGCTTCGGCGGAGGATTACCGGACCATCGCCGCCTATTCACCCTACGACAATGTCGCCGCACTCGATTATCCGCCGATTCTGGCGCTGGCCGGCCTGACCGACCCGCGCGTCACTTATTGGGAGCCGGCCAAATGGGTAGCGCGGTTGCGCGACCGCAAGACAGGTGAGAATGCGGTGCTGTTCAAGATCAACATGGATTCAGGCCATGCCGGCGCCTCCGGCCGGTTTTCGAGGCTGGAGGAAATCGCCTTCACCTATGCCTTTGCGCTCAAGGTCACAGGCAAGGCCGAGCTGGCCGCGTGAACACCGCGGATAGGCAGGTATTGCTTGCTGTTCCGCTACATGCCTTCATTGAGGATGAAAGTTGCGGAGAAGCCCACCAATGATCGATCTTGCCACATTGATTGCGTATGTCGCGGTTGTGCTTGGCTTTGTCTTCATCCCGGGTCCTGCCACCCTTTTGACCGTGGCGCGAGGAACCAGCTCTGGAACCAGGGTGGGCATCGCGACCGGCGCGGGGATCGCGGCCGGCGACGTGGTTCACACCTTCATGGCGATCGTCGGCATTTCGGCGATCATTGCCACGTCGGCGGCGCTTTTCAGCATAGTGAAGTACATCGGCGCAGCCTACCTCATTTATCTCGGCATTCGCGCGATCATCGAGCAAACGCCTGCCTATCCGGCCGCCGGCGCACTTGCGATCCCCGCTGCCAAAGCATTTCGGCAGGCTGTTTTGACCGAGATTCTCAACCCCAAGACCGCGCTTTTCTTCCTTGCATTTCTTCCGCAGTTTGTGCGGCCTGAAAACGGATCGGTGATGC
Organism: Mesorhizobium sp. M0909; assembly: GCF_040319515.1. NCBI lineage: Bacteria > Pseudomonadati > Pseudomonadota > Alphaproteobacteria > Hyphomicrobiales > Phyllobacteriaceae > Mesorhizobium > Mesorhizobium sp. M0909. The sequence goes on along the minus strand of NZ_JAMYOA010000003.1, from coordinate 61,518 downwards.
TTCAACTGGCGACATTGGGCGTGATCTTTGTTCTGTTGGGCCTCGTCAGCACGGTGGTTTTCGCCGTGGGTGCGGGCGGCCTTGGCGCTTTCCTGCGCCGAAACCCTACGGTGCTGAGATGGCAGGGCAAGGCTGTCGGCGGCATCTATTGCGCCTTGGGCATCCGGCTGGCGCTGCAGCAGCGCTAGGGTTCTCGACATGCGACGCCGTATGAGGCTTCGGATACTGGGCAAGCACAGTTGATTTTCCGCTCGCAATTGCAAAGGTCGCGCGCTACCCAATGCGCGGCCTTTTCACGGTCGCCGCCAACACTCATTCACCCAGGGATCTGCCATGTTGCTCGTCGATGTCTATCTCGACAAATCGCCCATCCAGGGCATCGGCGTCTTTGCCAAGAACCACATTCCCCGCGGCACGCTGGTCTGGAAGCTCGACCCGAAATACGACCGCCGCATCGAGGTGACGACCTACGAGCGGGAAACCGGGCCGGTGAAAACCTACCTTGACCGCTACGCCTACCCGGACCGGTGCGACCCGAACTACATCGTCTTCGAAGCCGACGATGCGCGCTACATGAACCATGCCGACGACCCGAATTGCGACGTCTCGCAGCCGGAGGAGACCTATGCCTTGCGCGACATTGCGCCTGGCGAGGAAATGACCTGCGACTACAATCACTTCTTCAAAACCGGCTTCGACTTTCTCGGCGACCGCTGACGCAGCGACCGTCAGCTCGCCGGCTTCTTGCGAGCCGGATAGCCGTTGGGATGCGGCGGCACGGCTTTCAGATAGGCGGCGATCGCCGCACGGTCCTCCGGGGTCAGCACGGCCATGTTCCGTTGCACGTCGACCATCGCGCCGCCGACCGTATCGAAGTCCGGCGTGAAGCCGGTTTCGAGATAGTTGGCGATGTCAGCTTCGGACCAGTCGGCGATGCCGCCCTCGCCCGACGTGATGTTCGGCACGATACCGCTGCCTTCGGCGGCGGCCGCACCTGCCAGCCACTGGCCCTTCCTGGTGCCGCCGGCGAGGTCCCGCGGCGTGTGGCATTCGCCGCAATGACCGGGGCCTTCCACCAGATAGCGGCCGGCCAGCACCGGGTCGGGCGTGCCGTCGGGAAAGGAAACGACCGGCTGGTCACTCAAATAGAGCAGCTTCCACAAGCCAATACCGCGTCGGACATTGAAGGGAAATGCCAGCGAATTGGCGGGCGCCTTGCCGGCGACCGCGGGCAAGGTCTTCAGAAATGCATAGAGATCGGCAATGTCGGCCGGCTTCATGCGCGCGTACGAAGTATAGGGAAATGCCGGATAAAGATGCTCGCCCGACGGTGATACGCCCTTCAGCATGGCGTTGGCAAAGTCCTCGACGGACCAGGCGCCGATGCCGTCCCTGGCATCCTGCGATATGTTCGGCGGCACGAAGGTGCCGAACGGCGTCTTGAGCTCGAGGCCGCCGACCAGCTGAAGGCGGGCGTCGCCTTGCGAGCCGGGCTTGGCATGACAGGACGTGCAGCCGCCGGCGTAGAAGATGCGCTTGCCCCTGGCGGCGTCGCCGGGACCAAGCTCAGCCAGCGTTGCGGCATCGAGCCTGACCGGAGCCGACAGGAACCAGCCGGCAATCGCGGCCGCGCCGCCCAGAACGAGGGCGGCGCCGACAAGTTTCTTCAGCAAGCGCATTGCCCGCCATCAGCCTTTTTTCACCCTGTAGTTTTGATGACAGTTGCCGCAGCCGCCGCCGATGGTGTTGAACTGTGCCTTCAACGCCTCGGCGTCCGCAGGTGCTGCGGCGACCGCTGCCTTGACGTCTGCGAGGTACTTGCCTTCAGCCGTCTTGAAGCCGGCCATGTCCTGCCAGATCTTGGGAGACGCTGTGGTGTCGCCGGTGTCGCTGCCCGCCGGGAAAAGCGTGTCGACGCCGGCATGGAATTTCTCGGCATTGGCCTGCAGTGCCTGCAACGCGGTCAGCACCGAAGCTGCGTCGTAGGGCGTCTCGCCCTTGACCACTTTCGACAAGCCGGCGGCAATCTTGCCACGTTCCTTCATCAGGGCCTGCCGGTCAGTAACCGGGTCGGCAAATGCCGCCGAACCGGCTAAGGCGAGCATCGAGATGGCGAGGATAAGCTTTCTCATTCACTTGGCTCCATGTTGAAGGCAATTCAGGATGCGGTCCCACCCGATGACAAACGGCAAGGATGGCTTAAAAATTCCGACGCTGCGCCTCACGCTTGCGTGAAATTTTGCAACTGTCGTTCTGATGGTGAAAAAGAAAAGCCCCGGTTCTGCCGGGGCTTTTCTGGAACGGATCAGGCCTTTTCGTAGAGTTCGAGCACATAGTCCCAGTTGATGAGACTGTCGACGAAGGCTTCGAGGTATTTCGGCCGGGCGTTGCGATAATCGATGTAATAGGAATGTTCCCAAACATCGACGCCGAGGATCGGCGTCACGCCATGGACGAGCGGGTTCTCGCCATTCGGCGTCTTCGAGATCGCCAGCTTGCCGTCCTTGACCGAAACCCAGGCCCAGCCCGAACCGAACTGGGTGGTGCCGGCGGCGATGAAGTCGGCCTTGAACTTGTCGTAGCCACCAAGATCGCTGTCGACCGCCTTTTGCAATGCGCCCGGCAGCTTGTTGCCACCGCCGCCCTTCTTCATCCATTTCCAGAAATGGATGTGATTGTAGTGCTGGGCGGCATTGTTGAAGAGGCCCGCATTCTTGCCGAAGGACTGTTTGACGGCCTCTTCGACCGACAAATCGCCCATGCCCGCCTCGGCGGCCAGCTTGTTGCCGTTGTCGACATAGGCCTTGTGGTGCTTGTCGTGGTGATATTCCAGCGTTTCCTTTGACATGTAAGGCTGCAAGGCCTCGTAATCATAGGGCAAGGCGGGCAATTCAAAAGCCATCGGTCGTACTCCCTCGTGGAAAAATCCGGTGTCGATACCGGACTAACATAGGACTGGATTGGTCTGGAACAACTCCGGAAACGAAGCGCCGGCCGCTTTTTAGCGGGTCAGCCGGGCGAAGTCGAATGCGCCCATTCCCAATAGAGTTCGCGCGCCTTCTTGGCCACTGGTCCGGGCTGCAGATTGCGCTCCTCGATACGGGTGACCGGCACGACTTTCGAGTGGTTTCCGGTCGAGAAGATTTCGTCAGCCTCGAGAAAATCGCGGATCGACAGCGTCTTTTCCGTCGTCGTGAAGCCGTATTCGCCCAGCAGGGCCATGGTGCGCGCGCGGGTAATGCCGGACAGGAAGGTGCCGTTCGGCGCCGGCGTCATGACATGGCCGTCCTTGACCAGAAAAATATTCGAGGTGCCGGTCTCGGCGACATTGCCCAGCATGTCGAGCACCAGCGCATTGTCGAACCCGCGCATCTTGGCTTCGAGGATGGCCCGGCCGTTGTTGGGATAAAGGCAGCCAGCCTTGGCGTTGGTCGGCATGGTTTCGATGGTCGGGCGCCGGAACGGCGACACCGTCACCGAAAACCCAGCCGGCGAGATCATCGGCGATTCGTAGAGGCAAAGGCAGAAACGCGTCGAGGCCGGGTCGGCCGGCACGCCCATATAGCCGCCATGCTCGGCCCAATACATCGGCCTGATGTAGACTGCCGTCTTGCCGTCGAACTTCTTCAGTCCGTCCCAGGTCAGGCCGACGATCTTGTCGGTGCTCATCGTCGGCTTCAGGCCGAGCGCGATCGCCGAGGCATTTACCCGCGCTGCATGGCGATCGAGATCGGGAGCGACGCCCTCGAACCAGCGGGCGCCGTCGAACACGCTGGTGCCGAGCCACATGGCGTGGCTGCGCGGCCCTAGAATGGCAACATTGCCCTCGTACCAGTCGCCGTCGACGAAGGTCCATGTCGCGGATTGCGCCGCAGTCGCCAGTGTCATTGCCAGGTTCCGTTCGATGCTTGTTGCGGCGCATTGGAAGATGCTTTGGCGGCCGCCGTCAACCGGCTTGGCTGAGATTTGTTGAGGCCAGCGGGCTGGCGGACTGCAATCAGCGCTTGCGCCTTGCCTTACGCGGTCTCAAAACTGTCGAATGCAGTTCGCGGCTTACGTTTTCGACGCCTATGGCACGCTGTTCGACGTGCATGCGGCCGTGCGCCGTCACGCCGACCAGATTGGGCCGGACGGCCAGTTGCTGTCCGATATCTGGCGCGCCAAGCAGCTGGAATATTCCTGGGTCAGGACGCTGATGGGGGCCTATGCCGATTTCTGGCAGCTCACCGAGCAGGCCCTCGACTTCGCCCTGCGCAAGGTTCCATCCGCGGATGCCGGGCTGAGGGCGAAGCTGCTCGAGGCCTATTGGCGGCTGGACTGCTATCCGGAGGTACCGGCCGTGCTCAAGGCGCTCAAGGCATCGGGGGCAAGGCTGGCGATCCTGTCAAACGGTTCGCCTGAGATGCTGGAAGCGGCGGTCAAATCCGCCGCGCTCGACCAGGTCCTGGACGACGTCTTTTCCGTCGACAGCGTCAGGCGCTTCAAGACCGATCCGTCGGTCTACGACATGGTCACCACGGGCTGGCGCCTCTATCCGGGCGCCGTCTCTTTCCAGTCATCCAACCGCTGGGACGTCGCCGGCGCCACCAAATTCGGCTTCAGGACGGTGTGGATCAACCGCGCCAATCAGCCAGAGGAATACCGGGATTTCCCACCGGCCCTGATCCTGCCGTCCCTCGATGGTCTGATCTCCGGGGTTTGACGGCCGGACATGTTGCCTCGACGCAACAGTGACGATCCAGTCACAGCTTTGCCTTTGTTTGTCCACCCTGCGGCCAGAATTGGAACCGCCTATCGCACTGACATTGCTCAAGCACCTCCGCCGTATCGGACGCATTCACGCTTTGTTGCGATTTGAGACTTAAAAAAGGCAATCATGTTCACACCCCAATCGTCCTCTCTGCGCCTTAGCCGTCGCGGTTTCCTCAACGCAGCAGCCCTTGGCGCCGCCTCGGTCGCGGTCTCCAGTTGCACCGCCCTGTCGCAGCAGCCGGTCGAGCCACCGCCGCCGACCTATGTCGAGCCGGCGCTCGGCGATTACGTGACGATGTATGGGCCGATGTCCGATGGCGGCTTCGAGCTGCCGGCCATACCTGTCGACAAGATCGACCCGAAGTTCCTGCGCCAGATCGTTGACGATCCGACCGGGCAGCAGCCCGGCACCATCGTCGTCGACACGACCAACCACTTCCTCTACCTGGTGCGCCCGGGCGGCCAGGCGATCCGCTACGGCGTCGGCCTCGGCCGCGCCGGCTTCGAATGGTCGGGCGATGCGGTGGTCCAATGGAAGCAGAAATGGCCGAAATGGACGCCACCGGACGACATGATAGCCCGCCAGCCCGAGCTCGCAAAATACAGCGCCGATAATGGCGGCATGCCCGGCGGGCTGGACAACCCGCTTGGCGCGCGTGCGCTTTACCTGTTCCAGGGTAACCAGGACACGCTGTACCGGTTGCACGGCTCGCCGGAATGGCGGTCGATCGGCAAATCGGTGTCGTCGGGCTGCGTGCGCCTGATGAACCAGGACATTATCGATCTCTACGATCGTGTGCCGAACAAGACCCCGGTCGTGGTGACAGCCGATGTCGGCCAGCCGGTGGTGGCAACAGCAAACCGCAGAGCCATTCCGATCGACGCCGGCGTGCCGGAAGGATCGATCCTGCTCGGCCCGATAAAATCGATCACAAATTCGATCTTCTGAGCTGGTCGAAAGCGCGGGCGGGATCTTCCTCGCGGCTCAAGCGGTCGATCTGCCTCGAGCCGGCGGTTGCCAGGTTGTTGGGTGTCGCTTTGTACGGCCAGGTTGATTAATTAGCTTAGGCCCGCCCGGCGCAGCCCTTCGGCATAGAGCGCACGAAGCTCCGCGGGGGCGATCGGATGATAGCGCTCGATCCAGTCCAGCGTGAGGTTCGGCTGGATCCGCAGGGCCTCCGCAAGCGCGGAAGCGGCGAGCGCAAGGTCGCCGGACAGCCCGGCCACTGCCGCGAGACTGCGCCATGCGGTGCCGAAGTCGCGCCTGAGCTGTACCGCGCGGTGCTGGAACTCGACCGCCTCGGCGATGCGCCCGGCTGCAAAATGACAGGTGCCGATCGTCGAGAGCACCGCTGCTTGGATCGTGTCGCGTGGGGAGAGCCGCATCGCTAGTTCTGCGTGGCGGGCGCCCTCCGCGCCCATCCCGGCGTAGCCGTAGCTCGAGCCCAGAACCATATGCGCCATGGCAAAGCTCGGGTTTCGCTCGATCGCTTCGGTAAGCGCCTCCCTGGCAGGCTTGGGACGCCGCGCGACCATGTGGACATAACCGAGCACGAGATGAGCCCATGGATCGTCATTGTCCTGGTCGAGCGCGCGCTGGCCGAGCGCGAGTGCCCCGTCGAGCACCTCGGAAGGCTCCGCCACCCCTAGATGCGCCCTCGCGGCATAAAGCCAGCCGAGCAGGCCAATGGCGCGGGCATATTCCGGATCGATCTCGATGGCCCGCTTGAGCAGACCGACACCGACCTCGTTGTCCCGGGCAACCCAGGTCCACACGTAGGGCATGGCGCGCACGACGCAGCCCCAGGCGTCCAGGCTCTCGGTCGGCCGCTTCCTGAGGCGCACGTTCTCTGCAGCATAGAGCTGCGGCTCCAGCGATCCGACGACGCTTCCCGTGATCTCGTCCTGCACGGCAAATATGTCGCTCACCGCGCGGTCATAGCGCTCGGCCCACACATGCGTCCCGGATGCGGCTTCGATCAGCTGGGCAGTAACGCGAATACGGTCGCCGGCTTTGCGAACGCTGCCCTCGAGCACGTAGTGGACGCCGAGCTCACGGGCCACCTGGCGGATGTCGGCCGATTTGCCCTTGTAGGCGAATGTCGAGTTGCGGGCGATGACGAACAGCCAGTGCAGCTTGGACAGCGCGGTGATGATATCCTCGCTGATGCCGTCGCTCAAGAACTCCTGGTCCCTGTCTCCGCTCATGTTCTGGAATGGTAGTACGGCAATGGAAGGCTTGTCGGGAAGCGGCAGGTTTCCGCCGGACACGGCCGACGCGACGAGCTCCAACTTCGCCACGTTTTGGCTCAGGCTCAGACGATAGGCTCGCACCGGCCGTACAATGTTTTTGAGCTCCTTGTCGCCGAGATCGACGAATTCTTCTTTCAACTTGTCGCGCACCTGTTCATAGGCCGCACCTGAGAGGCAGATCCCATTTGGTTCGGCGATTCCTTCCAGACGGGCGGCGATGTTGACGCCGTCGCCCATCAGGTCGCCGTCACTCTCCTCGACCACATCGCCAAGATGAATACCGATCCGGAATTCAATGCGGCGCTCCGGTGGGAGGCCGACGTTGCGCTCGACCATGCCATTTTGCACTTCGATGGCGCAGCGCACGGCATCGACAACGCTGCGGAATTCCACGAGGGCTCCGTCACCTGTTCGCTTCACTACCCGACCGGCGTGAACCGCGATGGTGGGGTCGATGACATCGCTGCGGAGCGCCCGGAGTCGCGCGAGCGTCCGATCTTCGTCCGACCCAGCCAGCCGGCTGTATCCGACAACATCGGCGGCCAGGATCGCCGCAAGTTTGCGGATCTCGCTCACCTTGCCCCTTCCTTCACTACCCAACATAGCACAGACTCAAGCGCAAGACCGCTCCATTTGGAACGGCGTGAACTCGCGACGACGGATGGCGCCCGGAGTGCCACTGGCCGGAAAGCGGCTTCGGGTCCGAAGCGCGACATTGTCGGCGATTGTCAGAAAGGTCTCGAAATGGCGCATAGCCGCCGTCCGCTGTCCTCCAGATCTGGCTACTGGCGCTTCATGCCAAGGCAGAATTTGCCAACACCGATGCCCGCCTTCGGGTCCGATGCTCTTCATCGCCCCCTGGACAGGCTGCCCAGAATGCCGCGGACGATCGCTCGTCCGACCGACGAGCCGACCGAGCGCACCACGGATTTGATCGCAGCCTCCGCCACCGTCTGGCGGTTGGAGGGCCGCGGCGCGCGGCGGCCGCCGGTCGGCTGGGGATCGTCGTTGCCGAAGCCGGGAATGGTCCAGCGCGAACGGCCTGCGTCCTGTTGCTGCGCCTGTGCCTCCTGGGCGTCCTTAGCCTTTTTCTGCAGGATCTCGAAGGCCGATTCGCGATCGACGGTCTGGTCGTATTGTCCCGCAACCGGGCTTTCAGTGATCAGCTTGCGGCGCTCTTCGGGCGTGATTGGGCCAAGGCGCGACGATGGCGGGCGGATCAGCGTCCGCTGCACCATGGACGGCACGCCCTTGGCTTCCAGCGTCGAGACAAGCGCCTCGCCGGTGCCGAGCTGCGTGATCACGGTTGCGCAGTCGAACTCGGGATTGGGCCTGAACGTCTCGGCCGCCGTCTTGACGGCCTTCTGTTCGCGCGGCGTATAGGCACGAAGTGCGTGCTGCACACGGTTGCCCAACTGGGCCAGCACCGTTTCAGGGATATCCAGCGGATTTTGCGTGACAAAATAAACGCCGACGCCCTTCGAACGGATCAGCCGGACCACCTGCTCGACGCGGTCGACCAGCACCTTCGGGGCGTCGTCGAACAGAAGGTGCGCCTCGTCGAAGAAGAAGACCAGCTTCGGCTTGTCCGGGTCGCCGACCTCGGGCAGTTCCTCGAACAGTTCCGACATCAGCCACAGAAGGAACGTCGCATAGAGCCGCGGATTCATCATCAGCTTGTCGGCGGCGAGCACGCTGATGGCGCCGCGTCCATCGCGCGTGGTGCGCATGATGTCGGCGATCCGCAATGCCGGCTCGCCGAAGAAATTGGCCGCGCCCTGCTGCTCCAGGACCAGCAGCGTGCGCTGGATGGCGCCGACCGAAGGTTTCGTCACATTGCCGTAGCGGGCGCCGATCTCTTCGGCGCGGTCGGCTATGTTCGCAAGCAGTGACCGCAGGTCCTTCAAGTCGAGCAGCAGAAGGCCTTCCTCGTCGGCGATGCGGAAGGCGATGTTCATGATGCCTTCCTGTGCCTCTGAAAGGTTCATCAGCCGCGACAGAAGCAGCGGCCCCATCTCCGAGATGGTGGCGCGGATCGGGTGGCCCTGCTCGCCGAACAGATCCCAGAAGATGACCGGGAATTCCTGGAATTCATAGGGATCGAGCTTGACCTGCTCGGCCCGCTTCACCAGGAAATCCTGCGCTGTGCCCATCATGGCGATACCCGACAGGTCGCCCTTGATGTCGGCGCAGAACACCGGCACGCCGGCACTGGAGAAACCCTCGGCCAATATCTGCAGGGTCACCGTCTTGCCGGTGCCGGTCGCGCCGGTGACCAGGCCGTGACGATTGCCATATTGCAGCAAAAGCTGTTCGGGCCGCTGATAGCTGTCGTCCGGCTTACGGCTGGCTCCTATGAAGATACTGGTGTCATCGGCCATGTGCCCGGTCTCCGCAAACCTATAGGGTTGAATGCCCTGATCCCTTGAAGAAAAGGGAGCCCCGCCGCAGGTATAGTGAGGCCATTGCGCAGCGACAATGGGCGTCGTCGAAAATGGCTTTTGGAGCTTGCGGAACCTGCCCATGTTTGGCAATCGATTGACGGTCGCAGTCACGCAAGACGTGTTGCACGGCGTGTACGCTGCATTGTGATATGCGACCGGGGAACGTAGACTGACGTAGCTGGCCGCTGCGGCCGCTAGAATGAGGAGAACGGATGGGCGCCGGTGCCTTGACCCAGGATGCCGAACTTCCGAACGCCGACCGGCAACGATGGCTGGCGCTGGCGGAGAAGGCGCTGGCCGGCGGGTCCTTCGAGGAAAAGCTCGTCTCGCATACGGACGACGCCATCCGCATCGAACCGCTCTACGAGCGTTCGGTAACCGCCGAGCCTGTCGTGCGCGCCAACCCGGGATCATCGTGGATCGTCAGCCAGCGTATCGACGATCCGGACATAGGCCGGGCCAGTGCGCAGGCGCTGGAAGACGTCGCGCAGGGTGCCACCGGACTGTCGCTTGTCTTCGAGGGTGCGCCGAACGCCTTCGGCTATGGCTTGCCGAGGACGGCGGAGGCGCTGGAGGGCGTGCTCGACGGCGTGCCGCTCAACCGCATCCAGATCCGCATCGACGCCCATCCCTGGAGCCGTGCCGTGGCAGACTGGCTGGTGGCGTTTTTGACCAAGCGCCGCTCCGACCCGGCAAAGCTCAACCTCTCCTTCGGCATCGATCCGGCGGCGATTTTTGCCGGGACCGGCAGGCTGCGCATGTCGATCGACGCTTTACAGGCTTCGATGCCGCAATCGCTGGCGCATTTCTTTTCGATGGGTGTGCCCGGCGTGCTGCTGGAGGCCGACGGGCGGGTATTCCACAATGCCGGCGCCACCGAGGCGCAGGAGCTTGGCACCATGCTCGCCTCGGCCGTCTCCTATCTGAGGCTGTTCGAGAAGGCGCGCCAGCCGCTCGTCTACGCGGCGCCGCATATCGGTTTTGCGCTGAGCGTCGACCAGGACCAGTTCGTATCGACGGCCAAGGTCAGGGCGTTGCGCAGGCTGTGGGCGCGTGTCCAGGAGGCCTGCTCGATACCGCCCTCCACTGCCAGCATCCATGCCGAAACCTCCTTCCGGATGATGACGGCGGCCGACCCGGAAACCAACATCCTGCGCACCACCATCGCCGCCTTTGCGGCTGCCGCCGGCGGCGCGGATTCGATCGCCATCCTGCCGCACACGATCGCGCACGGCCTACCCGCGGGTTTTGCCCGCCGCGTTGCCCGCAACGCGCAACTGATCATGGCCAATGAAAGCCACCTCGACCACGTCGCCGATCCGGCTTGCGGTTCGGGCGCCGTCGAAGCGCTGACTGCGGAGCTCTGCGCGGCGGCCTGGCAGGATTTCCAGCAGATCGAGGCGGAAGGCGGCGTGCTGACCAGCCTTGAGCAAGGCCACATCCAGAGGCGCGTCCAGGCAGCTTCCGCGCGCCGCAACACAGCCTACGAGGCGGGCGAACGGGCGATCGTCGGCACGACGCTGCACCCGTCGAAGACCGAGCGTCCGGTCGAGACGCTGGCGGCGGCGCGGCGGCCTGCCTTCGACGAAGGCGTTGCGGTGTGCGAGCCGCTGTTTCCGATCCGCATCGATCAGTCGATCGGAGCGGTACCATGATCCCGGATTTCAGCCAGATCGCCTGGTCGCCGCCACGGCGGGCGCCTGTCGAGGTCAAAGGTCAGCGGATGACGCCGGAAGGCATCGCCATCAAGCATCTCTACAACCAGGGCGATCTCAAGGGCTTACCTCATCTCGATACCTATCCGGGCCTGCCGCCCTTCGTGCGCGGCCCCTATCCGACGATGTATGTCCAGCAACCCTGGACGATCCGGCAATATGCCGGCTTCTCGACGGCAGAGGAGTCCAACACCTTCTACCGGCGCAACCTTGCCGCCGGCCAGAAAGGCCTCTCAGTCGCCTTCGATCTCGCCACGCATCGCGGCTACGACAGCGACCATCCGCGCGTCGCCGGCGATGTCGGCATGGCCGGCGTCGCCATCGATTCCATTCTCGACATGCGCCAGTTGTTCGACGGCATCCCGCTTAACGAGATGACGGTATCGATGACGATGAACGGCGCGGTGCTGCCGATCATGGCGCTCTATATCGTGGCGGCGGAGGAACAGGGCGTCGCGCAGAAGGACCTCGCCGGGACCATTCAGAACGACATCCTGAAAGAGTTCATGGTGCGCAACACCTATATCTATCCGCCAAAACCTTCGATGCGGATCGTGGCGGACATTTTTTCCTACACGTCGAAGCACATGCCGAAGTTCAATTCGATCTCCATCTCCGGCTACCACATGCAGGAGGCGGGAGCGACGGCGGACCTCGAGCTCGCCTACACGATTGCCGACGGTATCGAATATGCCCGCGCTGGCGTCGCGGCCGGCCTCGATATCGACCGTTTCGCTCCGCGCCTTTCCTTCTTCTGGGCCATCGGCATGAATTTCTTCATGGAAGTCGCGAAGCTGAGAGCAGCGCGCCTTTTGTGGGCCAGCCTGATGCTGAAGAATTTTTCGCCGAAGGACGAGCGTTCGCTGTCGCTGCGCACCCATTGCCAGACTTCGGGCTGGTCGCTGACGGCGCAGGACCCCTACAACAACATCATCCGCACCATGATCGAGGCGATGGCCGCGACTCAAGGGCATACGCAGTCGCTGCACACCAATTCCTTCGACGAGGCAATGGCGCTGCCGACCGACCATTCGGCCCGCATCGCCCGCAACACACAGCTCATCCTGCAGAAGGAGTCCGGCACGACGCGCATTATCGACCCGTGGGGCGGCTCCGCCTATGTCGAACGGTTGACGCATGACCTGGCGGCGCGTGCGCTTGCGCATATCGAGGAGGTCGAGAGCCTCGGCGGCATGGCCGCGGCGATCGAAAAGGGCCTACCGAAGCTGCGCATCGAAGAGGCTGCCGCGCGCACCCAGGCGCGCATTGATTCCGGCGAACAGATCGTGGTCGGCGTCAATGCCCACCAGCCCGGGACGGACATCGATGTCGACGTGCTGAGGATCGACAATGCCGAAGTCAGGGCGCGGCAATTGTCGAAGCTGCAGCGGCTGAAAGGCACGCGTGACGTCGCAGCCGTCGAGAGCGCGCTCGATGCGCTTACCCGCGCTGCCGGGAGTAACGGAAACCTGCTGGAATTCGCCATCCGGGCCGCCCGCGCCAATGCCACGGTCGGCGAGATTTCGCTGGCGCTGGAAAAAGTCTTCGGCCGTCATGTCGCCTCGGTGCAGACGATCTCCGGCGTCTATCGCAACGCGCTTGGTCACAGTCCAGTGGTCGACCGGCTGCAGGACAAGATCGTGGCGTTCGAGGAGAAGTCGGGCGGCAGGCCGCGCATTCTGGTCGCCAAGATGGGCCAAGACGGCCATGATCGCGGCCAGAAAGTGATCGCCACCGCCTTTGCCGACCTAGGCTTCGACGTCACCGTCGGGCCGATGTTCCAGACGCCGGAAGAGATCGCCAGGCTGGCCGTCGAGCATGACGTGCACATCGTCGGCGCCTCGTCGCTGGCTGCGGGCCATTTGACGCTTATTCCCGAACTCAAACTTGCGCTGAAGAAGCTCGGCCGCGACGACATGCTGATCGTCGCCGGCGGCGTCATTCCATCACAGGATTACGACGCAGTCCGGCAGGCAGGCGCCACTGAAATTTTCCCGCCCGGCACAGTCATCCCGGAAGCGGCGGACCGGCTGATGGACCGCCTGCTGCAGGTTGGCTGATGCCTTGTTCTAACGTCTGTTGTAACGAGAAACACGCAGAGTTATAATCAGCGTTGCAACAGGATGTCTCACCATGAACACCACCATTCGCAAAATCGGCAATTCCGAAGGCGTGATCCTGCCGAGGGAAATTCTCGTCCGCATGAACCTGAAGGCGGGCGACAGCATCGTCATCGTTCAGGAAGGCGATGAGCTTCGTCTGCGCCGCACCGAGGACACTGCTGAAGAATTCGAGCGCAAGATGAAGATCGCGCGTGAGCGGATGAAGAAGTATGAGGTTGCCTACCGCGCGCTCGCAAAATGACCGAGCATCATTCGCGGGAATTCATGGAGGCGCTTCACGCCGAGCAGCTGCGCCTCCACGGCGGCGCAGCGGGCATCCGCGACGAGGGAATGCTGGAGTCGGCGCTCTACAGGCCGCAGCAGAGGGAAATCTATGGCGAGCCCGATCTCTGTGAGCTGGCGTCCGCTTATCTTTTTTTCGGTATCGCCAAAAACCATCCATTCGTCGACGGAAACAAGCGTACTGCTTTCGCGGCGGCCGATCTGTTCCTTTATTTCAATGGCTTGAGCATCGAAGCCGAGCAGGCGGACATTATTCAACTGGTCATGATGGTCGCCGCCGGCGAAATCGACAAGGCTGGTGCCGCGGCGTTCTTCCGCGATCATGTCGTCAAGCTCGAAGACTAACTGTCGGAGAGCTTGACGATCTCCCACTCCTTGCCATTGACCACGGCAACTTCGCCGACCTTCTTGCCGAACAGCGCCATCGCCATCGGCGACACATGGGAAATTGTCCCCTTGGCGGGATTTGCCTCATCCTCGCCGACGATCTTCCAGTGCACCTTCTTGCCGTCGTCGCTTTCCAACGTGACACCCATGCCGAAGCGGACCATGTCGCTGCCCGGCTCCGGCACCGAAAGTTCGGCGCTTTCGCGCCGCGCCGTCCAATAGCGAAGATCACGCGACACCAGCGCGATGCGCTCGCGGTCGGCCCGCTTTTCGGCTCGGCCGAGCTCGTCGCGCAGAGCGGCCACCTCCGCATCGATCAGCGCCAGGCCGCGTTCCGTCACCAGATTGCGGTGATGGCTGATCGGCCGCTCGCCGATGCCGGCGATGGCGTTTTCGCTGTCTTCCTCGCGGGTGAAGGCCCTGCTCATCCGACGAACTTATGCCTGACGCGACGACTCCACAAGCCGTAGCCGGCGAACCGACGTCGGGGCCGATCCTGTCTGGCACGAATCCTGCGGCGCGACCGTTGAACGCAAGGAATCTGTGCCGATGTTGAACAGACGAACGCTGCTTGCGCAGACCGCCGGATTTGCCGTCATGGGGCTTTCGCTCGGCAAGGCAGCGGCGAAAAACCTGCCCGGCATCGAGAAAGCCGCGATGCGCGGCGCGATCAACGCGACCGATCTCGGCGTCCGGCCCGGCGCGCTTGACGACCAGAGCAAGGCTTTCACCAAGCTGCTGCGCGATGCGCACGACCGCGACATGGCGGTGTTCCTGCCGCCGGGGACCTATATCGTTTCCAGCCTGTCGCTGCCCGGCCGCGTGCGCCTGTCCGGGGTGCCGGGCGCATCGCGGATCGTCTATGGCGGCAATGGCCATCTCATCATGGCAGAACAGGCCGAGCATATCGAACTCAGCGGGCTCGTGTTCGACGGCAGCAAGCGCTGGATGGGCGACTACACGCAAGGCCTGCTCGATCTGCGCCGCATCGTCCATCTGGTCGTCGACAACTGCCAGATGACCGGCAGCGGCAAGAACGGTCTGGCGCTCGAACACGCCTCGGGCCGCATCGAGCGCTCGGAGATATCCGGCGCAGCCGACGCCGGCATCTATTCGGTCGAGGCCGATGGCCTGGAAATATCAGGCAATAGCGTCTCCGATTGCGCCAATGGCGGCATCCTCGTGCACCGCTGGCAGGCAGCGGAAGACGGCACCATCGTCAGCGGCAACCGCATCGAACGAATCCAGGCGCGCAGCGGCGGAACCGGCCAGAACGGCAATGGCATCAATGCCTTCCGCGCCGGCAACGTCATCATCTCCGGCAATATTGTTTCGGACTGCGCGTTTTCGGCGATCCGCGCCAACAGTGCCAGTAATGTGCAGATCACCGGCAATACCTGCTCGCGCTCGGGCGAAACGGCCGTGTATTCCGAATTCTCATTCGAAGGTGCGATCATCGGCAACAATATCGTCGATGGCGCCGCGAACGGCATTTCGATCGTCAATTTCAACGAAGGCGGCCGCATGGGCGTCTGCTCCGGCAACATCGTCCGCAATCTGTCGACCAGCGGCCCCTACCCTGCCGACGCGCCCGGCTTCGGCGTCGGCATCAGCGTCGAGGCAGACACCGTAGTTTCCGGCAATGTCGTCGAGAATGCGCCGCTCTACGGCATGCAGATCGGCTGGGGACCGTTCATGCGCAACGTGGTCGCCACGGGAAACGTCATCCGCAAGGCGAGGACCGGCATCGTCGTCACCGTGGTCGAAGGTGCCGGGACGGCAATCATCTCCGACAATGTCATCGACGGGGTCCAGAATGGCGCGATCGTCGGCCAACGCTGGGCCGAGCCGGTGACCGGCGACCTCGCCGCATCAGGCAATGCCGGCTACGCGCATTTGACCGTCGAGCGCAACCACGTCAGTTGAGGGTGGCTGTCGGCCGGAGCGCGCCAACCTTGGCGCCGATCCGGCTTTCGATGGGCGGATTTGCCTGTTCGACCAGTTTCGCCGCTACCATCTTGTCGGCGTGCAGCAGCTTAGCCAGCACGGCCGCGACCATCGCTTCAGCGGCGCGGCCGGCGCCATCATCGCATTTCAGCGCGATGCCAAGGCCGAGCTCCGGAAGGGCGGCGCAAAAAACACCTTCGGCGCCTCCCTTGACGAAAATCCGCCCGGGCGCGGCCTCCATCATCGCGACATCGGACCTGCCCGTGCCGGCGACGAAAAACGGCTCGGCCATGCAGGCGGAGAGCAGCCGCTTCGCCGCCCGGGCGCGCACCGGCTCGAAGCCGGCACCTGTCGCCATGCGGGCAAAGCCAAGGGCAAAGCTGCGCAGCGGCACGGCATAGGTCGGAATCGAGCAGCCGTCGGTGCCGCGGTGATCGGCGTCATGGGCAGCACCGGTCACCGCCTGCATCGCTTCGCGCACCATCTCCTGCGAGGCATGGCCAGCCTTGACGTAACCACGATGGGCGATGCCGCTGTGAACGCAGGTGCATAGGAAGCCTGAGTGCTTGCCGGAACAATTGTTGTGCAGCGCGTTCGGCACGCTGCCGGCGCGCGCAAGTGCCAGCGTCGCTCCATGGCTCGACGGCCAATGCGCGCCGCATTCGAGTGCCGCCTCGTCCAGGCCGGCCTTCGCCAGCATGGCGCGCGCCAGCTCGACATGTGGCGGCTCGCCGGAATGCGAGGCGCAGGCCAGCGCCAGCTCCCGATCACCGAAGCCGTAGGCATCGGCAGCGCCGCTCTCGACCAGCGGCAGCGCCTGGATCGCCTTGACCGCCGAACGCGGGAACACCGGCTGTGCCGTGTCGCCGATCTCCCAGACAGGCTTGCCATCGGCGTCGAAGACGGCAACAGCGCCGCGATGGGCACTCTCGACGATTGCGCCGCGCAAGACTTCGACCAGAACCGGATTTGCCATGTCACCTCCCGCAAATGCGGGCGGGTTTATCTGATCCTGTCGAGAATGGAAACGTAGTTGGCGACCGCGGCACCACCCATGTTGAAGATGCCGCCGAGTTTTGCTCCCGGCACCTGGATGCCGCCCGCCTCGCCGACAAGCTGCATGGCGCTCAGCACATGCATGGATACGCCGGTGGCACCGATCGGGTGGCCCTTGGCCTTCAGCCCGCCCGACGGATTGACCGGCAACCTTCCATTCTTCGCCGTCTCGCCATCCAGGGCCAGCTTGGCGCCCTCGCCCGGCCTGGCCAGGCCCATCGCCTCATACTCGATCAGTTCGGCGATGGTGAAGCAGTCATGCGTCTCGACGAAGGAAAGGTCGCCGAGCGTCACGCCCGCCTGCTTCAGCGCCTGGTTCCAGGCCTGCTCGCAGCCTTCGAAGGCGAGAATGTCGCGCTTCGACATCGGTAGGAAATCCTGCACATGCTCATTGGCGCGAAAGGCGACGGCGCGGCGCATCTTCAGCGCCGTGGCCGTATCAGCAAGGACAAGCGCGGCGGCGCCGTCTGAGACCAGCGAGCAGTCCGTGCGCTTCAGCGGACCGGCGACGAAGGGGTTTTTTTCGCTTTCCTGCCGGCAGAACTCGTAACCGAAATCCTTGCGCATCTGCGCATAGGGATTGTCGACGCCGTTCTTGTGGTTCTTGGCGGCGATCATCGCCAGCGCATCCGACTGATCGCCGTAGCGCTGGAAATAGGCTTGGGCGATCTTGCCGAAGACGCCGGCGAAGCCTGCCGGCGTGTCACCGTCCTCCGGCAGATACGAGGCCTTGAGCAGGTTCTTGCCGATCTCGGGACCGGGCGTCGTCGTCATCTGCTCGGCGCCGACCACCAGCACGATACGGGCGGCATTGGCGTCGATGGCGCGGATGCCTTGCCTGACTGCCGCCGAGCCGGTGGCGCAGGCGTTCTCGACGCGGGTCGCCGGCTTGAAGCGCAGCCGGTCGTCGGCCTGGAGTACCAGGCTCGCGGTGAAATCCTGGGCGGAAAACCCGGCGTTGAAGTGGCCGAGCACGATTTCATCGACGTCATCCGGACCGATGCCGGCATGATCAAGCGCTTCGACTGCCACCTTGGTGATCAGGCCCTCCAGCGTCTCGCCTTCGAGCTTGCCGAAGCGCGAATGCGCCCAACCGACGATGCATGCTGTCATGGCGATCTCCATCCTGTGGACCCGGGCTACGCGATACTTGCGGCGCGCCCTCAGCATTGTTCAAGCATGAACCGTTCCGCCGGCTTCGTGAAGGGGCCAGAACCGCACAATCGCTTGATCTTGAACATCTGGTCATAGTGCCTGGCTTTTGCCAGCAAATCAGACCGGATTTTTGTTGATTGATGCGTCAATAAAAAATAATCTTGGTGCCAACAGGCCGGAGCAAAAATGCCGAAACTCGGAATGGAACCGTTGCGCCGCAGGGCGCTCATCGACGCAACGATCTCGGCGATCGGCGAGCGCGGTTCGCTCGATGTGACGATGTCGGAAATCGCCGGGCGCGCCGGCGTGTCCTCGGCGCTTGCCCACCATTATTTCGGCGCCAAGGACGAATTGCTGCTGGCGACCATGCGGCACATCCTCAGCGAACTCACCGCCGATACGCGCCGTGCACTTCGCGCGGCCGGCACGGCGCGCCAGCGCGTCTCGGCGGTGGTCGCGGTCAACTTCTCCGACATCCAGTTCCAGGCCGAAACGATCGCCGCCTGGCTCGCTTTCTATGTCGAGGCGCAGAAGTCGTCAGCACTTCGCCGGCTGCTCAAGGTCTATGCACGGCGGCTGCATTCCAATCTGCTCAGCGGGCTGACCGGCATCCTGCCGAGGAGCGAGGCCGACCGGGTCGCCGAAGCGACGGCGGCGCTGATCGACGGGCTCTATATCAGGCGCGCGCTGAAAGAAGGTGTTCCCGATGCCGCGACCGCGATTGCACTGGTCGAGGACTATCTCGAAACGAAGCTCAGCGGACGGCAGAAGCAGTGACATCCAAACCCAACATCCTGATCGTCATGGTCGATCAGCTCAACGGAACGCTGTTCCCGGATGGGCCGGCGGACTTCCTGCACGCGCCGCATCTGAAGGCGCTCGCCGCGCGTTCGGCGCGGTTTTGCAACAATTACGCCGCCTCGCCGCTCTGCGCCCCGGGCCGCGCCGCATTCATGAGCGGCCAGTTGCCGTCACGCACCGGTGTCTACGACAACGCCGCCGAATTCGCGTCTTCGATCCCGACCTTTGCCCATCATCTGCGCGCCGCAGGTTATCACACCTGCCTCTCCGGCAAGATGCATTTCGTCGGGCCGGACCAGTTGCATGGTTTCGAGGAGCGGCTGACCACCGACATCTATCCGGCCGATTTCGGCTGGACACCCGACTATCGCAAACCCGGCGAGCGCATCGACTGGTGGTATCACAATCTCGGCTCCGTCAGCGGCGCCGGTACTGCCGAGATCACCAACCAGCTGGAATATGACGACGAGGTCGCCTTCCATGCGGTGCAGAAGCTCTACGATTTTGCCCGCGTCTCCGACGATGCCGCACATCGGCCCTGGTGCTTGACGGTTTCCTTCACCCATCCGCACGATCCTTACGTCGCACGGCGGCGCTACTGGGACCTCTACCAGGATTGCCCGGCGCTCGAGCCCGAGGTCGGCTTCATTCCTTACGACAGGCAGGACCCGCATTCGCAGCGGCTCTACCGCGCCAGCGACTATGACAGGTTCGACATCACCGCTGAGCAGATACGCCGCGCACGGCGCGGCTATTTCGCCAACATCTCCTATCTCGATGACAAGCTCGGCGAATTGCTGTCGGTACTCGAGCGCACGCGAATGCTCGACGATACGATCATCCTGTTCTGCTCGGATCACGGCGACATGCTCGGCGAGCGCGGCCTGTGGTTCAAGATGTGCTTTTTCGAAGGTTCGGCGCGGGTGCCGCTGATGATCGCCGGCAAGGGCGTACACGCCGGGCTGATCGAGACGCCGGTTTCCAACCTCGACGTGACGCCGACGCTTTGCGATCTCGCCGGCATCGACATCAGCGCGATTGCGCCGTGGACCGACGGCCAGTCGCTGCTGCCGTTGCTGAACGGAAAGAAACGCTCCGCGCCGGTGCTGATGGAATATGCCGCCGAAGGCTCCAACGCGCCGATGGTGGCAATGCGCGAGGGCCGCTACAAATTCATCCATTGCGAGATCGACCCGCCGCAACTGTTTGATCTTGAATCGGATCCGCGGGAATTGACCAACCTCGCCGCCGATCCGGCCAATGCGGCTTTGGTGGCCGCTTTCACCGACAAGGTGCGGGCGCGTTGGGACATGGCGGCGTTCGATGCCGCGGTGCGTGCCAGCCAGGCACGCCGCTGGGTGGTCTACCCGGCGCTGCGCAACGGCACCCATTATCCCTGGGAATTCCAGCCGCTGCAGAAGGCATCGGAGCGCTACATGCGCAACCACATGAATCTCGACCTGCTCGAAGAGCAGAAGCGCTTTCCGCGAGGCAAATGATGGCAGACCGTCTCGTCCCCTCGCTCGACCATCTCAGGCAGGCCTATGCCGTCACCTCCAAGGCAACGCAGGTCACGCCGCTGCTGGAATCGGCGGCACTCGCCCGCGAGACCGGCGCTGCCCGCGTCTTCGTTAAGGCCGAATCGCTGCAATGGGCCGGATCGTTCAAGGTGCGCGGCGCCTACTGGCGGCTGAAGAAGCTCTCGCCTGACGAAACCCAAAAGGGCGTCGTCGCCTACTCCTCCGGCAATTTCGCGCAAGGGCTGGCGGCGGCAGGCCAGGCGCTTGGCATTCCCGTCACCATCGTCATGCCGATCGACGCGCCGGCCGCCAAGCGCGACGCCACATCGGGCTACGGCGCGCGCGTGGTGCTGACTGACCATGGCGAGCGCGCGCGTGAGGAAGTCGCCGCCGCCAAGGCGCGCGAGATCGCTGCTAGCGAAGGCCTGGCGCTGCTGCACCCGTTCGACGATCCGGAGATCGTCGCCGGCCAGGCCGGTGCCGGGCTGGAGGCACTCGACCAGCTCGCCGCCAGGCAAGCGGAGGTCGATCTCTTGTTCTGCTCAGTCGGCGGCGGCGGCCTGATCGGCGGCGTTTCGCTGGCCTTCCATTACCTGTCGCCCGCCACGGAGATCATCGGCGTCGAGCCGGAAGGTTTTGACGGCATGGGCTCGTCGTTGGCGCATGGTGCCATCGAAACCATGCCGATCGGGCCGAAATCGATCTGCGACGGGCTGATGTCGCGGCGGCCGGGCGACGCGCCGTTCGCAGCGGTGAAGGCGGCCGGCGTTCGCGGCGTCACCGTCGACGATGCCTCGGTGCGGCGCGCCATGCGCATCGCCTTCGAGCGGCTGAAGCTGGTGCTCGAACCATCCGGCGCTGCTTCGCTGGCGGCGTTGCTCGGCGGTAAGGTCGACGCGACCGGCAAGACCGTTCTCGTAGTGGCAACCGGCGGCAACGTCTCGCTGGCCGATTTCATTGCGCATATGAACCACGGGCGCGCATGAACCATGCTTGAAGCGGATTTCGTCATTATCGGCTCCGGCTCGGCCGGCTCGGCCATGGCCTACCGGCTGTCGGAGGACGGCAAGCATTCGGTCATCGTCATCGAATATGGCGGCAGCGATATTGGGCCGCTGATCCAGATGCCGTCGGCGCTGTCGATCCCGCTCAATATGAGCCTCTACGACTGGGGCTTTGCCAGCGAGCCCGAGCCGCACCTCGGTGGCCGCGTGCTGGCGACGCCGCGCGGCAAGGTGATCGGCGGCTCGTCGTCGATCAACGGCATGGTCTATGTGCGCGGCCATGCCCGCGACTTCGACCACTGGGCCGAACAGGGCGCGGCCGGCTGGGGGTTTGCCGACGTGCTCCCCTATTTCAAGCGCATGGAGGACAGCGCAGGCGGCGAGGATGGCTGGCGCGGCCATGGCGGCCCGCTGACTGTGCAGCGCGGCTCGAGGACGAACCCACTCTATGGCGCCTTCGTCGAGGCAGGCCGTCAGGCCGGCTTCGAGCTGACGGACGACTACAATGGCGCGAAGCAGGAGGGCTTTGGGCCGATGGAGCAGACCATCCGCGGCGGCCGTCGCTGGTCGGCGGCGAGCGCCTATCTGAGGCCGGCGCTGAGGCGGAAAAACGTCATCCTGGTCAAGGGTTTCGCCCGGCGGGTGATCATCGAGAATCAACGCGCCACCGGCGTCGAGATCGAAGCGCGCAAACGGATTCAGGTAGTCAGAGCGCGGCGCGAGGTGATCGTTGCCGCATCCTCGATCAACTCGCCCAAGATCCTGATGCTGTCCGGCATCGGCCCCGGCCAGCACCTTAGGGAGAACGGCATTCCGGTGATCGCCGACCGGCCGGGTGTCGGCCGCAATCTGCAAGATCATATGGAGCTCTACATCCAGCAGGAATCGACAAAGCCGATCACGCTGAACTCGGTGCTGAATCCGTTTTCGAAGGCGATGATCGGGGCACAATGGCTGTTCTTCAAATCCGGCCTCGGCGCCACCAACCATTTCGAGGCAGCCGCCTTCGTGCGCTCGCGCGCTGGCGTCGATTATCCCGATATCCAGTATCACTTCATCCCGGCCGCGGTCCGCTATGACGGCAAGGCGGCGGCCAAGGCGCATGGTTTCCAGGCGCATGTCGGGCCGATGCGGTCGAAGTCGCGCGGTTCGGTCACGCTGCGGTCGCCCGATCCCAAATCGAAGCCGGTGATCCGCTTCAACTACATGTCGCATCCGGACGACTGGAAGGAGTTCCGCCACTGCATCCGGCTGACCCGCGAGATCTTCGGGCAAGCGGCCTTCGATCCGTACCGCGGCAAGGAACTGTCGCCGGGCTCGCATATACAATCGGATGACGAACTCGACGCCTTCATTCGCGATCACGCCGAAAGCGCCTACCATCCTTGCGGCACCTGCAAGATGGGCCGTGCCGATGATGCGATGAGCGTCGTCGATCCCGAATGCCGCGTCATCGGCATCGAAGGGCTACGGGTCGCCGATTCCTCGATCTTCCCGCGCGTCACCAACGGCAATCTCAACGCGCCGTCGATCATGACTGGCGAGAAGGCCGCCGACCACATTCTCGGGCGCACGCCGCTGCCACCTTCCAACCAGGAACCATGGATCAATCCGCGCTGGCAGGTGTCGGACAGATAGGCCATGATCCGGCGGACGCATATTCCGCATGCCGCGACAAGACGATTTGGAGAACAGTCATGCGCGCCCAGCCAACGGCATCGCATTATGTCAATGGCCGCTATATCGACGACGAGCGCGGCGCAGCGCTGCCGGTTATCTATCCGGCAACCGGCGAGACCATCGCCATGCTGCGCTCGGCGACGCCGAACGTGCTGGAGCTCGCGATCGAGGCGGCGCGTGCAGCACAACCGGCCTGGGCGCGGCTGAAGCCCGTCGAACGCGGCCGCATCCTGCGCCGTGCCGCCGACATTCTGCGCGCGCGCAATGCCGATCTGGCGCGCATCGAGACGCTGGATACCGGTAAGCCGATCCAGGAGACGCTGGTTGCGGACGCCCCGTCGGCGGCCGACTGCCTGGAATATTTCGGCGGCGCCGTTGCCGCCTTTAATGGCGAGGCCGTCGATCTCGGCGGGCCCTTTGCCTATACCAGGCGCGAGGCGCTCGGCGTCTGCGTCGGCATCGGCGCCTGGAACTATCCGATCCAGATCGCCGGCTGGAAATCCGCACCGGCCCTCGCCATGGGCAATGCGATGGTGTTCAAGCCGTCGGAGAACACGCCGCTCTCAGCACTGGCGCTCGCCGAAATCTACACCGAGGCCGGCCTGCCGGACGGGCTGTTCAACGTCGTGCAGGGTTTTGGCGATGTCGGCGCCGGCCTTGTCGGCCACGATGTCGTCGCCAAGGTCTCGGTGACCGGTTCGGTGCCGACCGGCCGCAAGGTGCTGTCGCTCGCCGGCTCGAAGATGAAGCACGCGACGATGGAGCTCGGCGGCAAGTCGCCGCTGATCGTCTTCGAAGACGCCAACCTCGAAAATGCCATCGGCGGCGCGATGCTCGGCAATTTCTATTCGACCGGCCAGATCTGCTCCAACGGCACGCGGGTCTTCGTGCAGAGCGGCATCCATGACCGTTTCGTCGAGAGGCTGACCGAACGGACGAAGAAAATCCGCATCGGCGATCCGCTCGATCCGGACACGCAGATGGGGCCGCTGGTCTCGAAGGCGCAGCACGACAAGGTGGTCTCTTACATCGAGGCCGGCAAACAGGATGGCGCGGTGCTCGCCTGCGGCGGAAACGTGCCTTCGCTGCAGGGTTTCCAGGGTGGCTTCTTCGTCGAGCCGACGGTGTTCACCGGTGTCACCGACACGATGCGCATAGCGCGCGAGGAGATTTTCGGACCGGTGATGAGCGTGCTGAAGTTCGACAGCGAGGACGAGGTGATCGAGCGCGCCAACGATACCGAATTCGGCCTCGCCGCCGGCGTGTTCACCCGCGACCTGGCGCGCGCCCATCGTGTCATCGCCGAACTGCAGGCCGGCACCTGCTGGATCAACGCCTACAATCTGACGCCGGTCGAAATCCCCTTCGGCGGCTTCAAGCAGTCCGGCATCGGCCGCGAGAATTCGCTCGCGGCGCTAGCACTCTATTCGCAGCTGAAGTCGGTCTATGTCGAGACCGGGGATGTCGCCAGCCCGTACTGATCCTTGCGGGCCGTGCCGTCGAGATACTGGGTCAGCGCGCAGACGAGATGATAGAAGATGCTGGCCGGCACCTCGCTTGCCAGCGAGCGGCCACGCTCGTCGATGCGGTCGATCCACAGGCCGAGCGGTGCCGGATTGATGTGCCAGCGGAACAGCCGGCCGACCCGTGCCTCGATCTCCGGCTTCAGGTCGGGGCCCCCCGAACCGTCCAGCGCGATCGCCGCCTTGATCGCTTCGGCCTGGGGCCAGCTGCGCGAGACGCGGTCGAGCGGCAGTCCTTGCCGCGAGACGGCCCCGTAGGCGAGGCCCGTGGCGCGGTTCAGGCCATTGGCGATCGCCGACGCGTAGAGCTTCCTGGCGAGGCCGGTCAAGTCGCTCTGGCGGCTGCGGCCGGCGAAGTCGACCAGCAGCGAGGCCCATTCGAAATGATGGCCCGGTTCGGTCCAGGTGCCCTTCTCGCCAGGGGCCGGCCGCCATTCATGGTCGAAATACTCGCCAAGGGTCCAGCTTTCCGGGTCGAAGAAATGGCTGCGGAACAGATCGACGATGCGCGCGGCGCGGCGGAGATGAGCGCGCTCGCCGGTCGCCTGATGCCAGGCCAGGAACGCCTCGAGCAGATGCATGTGCGGGTTGGAGCGGCGCTCGCCCTCGCCGCTCGAGGTCTCGCGGAAGCCGGTCAGGCGTTCGTCCTCGAGATGCGCGTCGATGAACGCAAAGGTCTCCTCGCCAAGCCGCAACGCATCGGGATTGCCGCACATATGGGCATGCGCCAGCGCCAGGAGCACGCAGGAATGATCGTAAGCATCCTCGGCGCCGTCGGCGACGGTGCCGTCGATGTTGAGGGTGCGCACCCAGCCGCCATTGTCGGTACGTCCGTGCCTGGCCATGAATTCGAGGCCGTGGCTGATCAGCCGATCGGCCGGGCCGTTCCAGCCGCGCGCCTTGGCGACGGCGAAGGCGTAGATCTGCCTGGCCTGCGTGCGCATGCGTTTGGGTTTCATCAGCGGGGCGGCATCGAAGCCGAGCGCTTCGTGGAAACCGCCATGGCGCTCATCGACGCCGACCGTCGACCACAACGGCACCGTCTCCTCGAACAGCCAGTGGTGCACGCGGCGCTGCCAGGCGCCGCTTTCGATGACGCGATCGTCGGCGGGCGTGAACCTGGTCTCAAGGCGACCGCTCTTTTCGAGCTGCTCGACGATTTTTTTGACATTCTGGCTGTGGCTGACCGGCGCGACGAAAGTGGCGTCGGCGGTCGACACGATGGCGACGTCCTTCAGGCCAATGGCCGACAGCAGGCGACCATCGCTGCGGATATAGGAGTTCTCGCAATCGATGGCGACAACATCGCCGACGATGACATTGCCCTGCGTGTCGGAGGGGCCGACGTCGAGCAGCGATTGCCAGGAGCCGAGATCGTTCCAGCGAAAGCCCGCCGGCACCATGGCGATGCCGCTGGCGCGCTCCATGATCGCATAGTCGATCGATGTCGATGGGATGGCGGCATAGAGCTCCAGAGGCATGTAGAGGCCGGAAAGGTCTGATGTCGCCGCCTGATAAGCAGCCTCGGTGGCGCTCCAGATGTCGGGCTGGAAAGCCATGAATGCGTCGCGCATGGCGCTGGCGCGAAACAGGAAGATGCCGGTGTTCCAATAGAAGTTACCGGCCTCGAGATAGCTCTGCGCCGTGGCGAGATCGGGTTTTTCGACGAAACGCGAGACGTCGCAGATGCCGTCCCGCTCGCCGGCCACCTCGATGTAGCCATAGCCGGTCTCAGGTTGCGCGGGCTTGATGCCGAAAACCACCAGCCTGCCCTCGCGCGCCGCCGCGGTGCCGGCTTCGACGCTCTGCCAGAATTGCTGCGCCGTCGCGATCTCGTGGTCGGAGGGCACCACCAGCACCAGGCTGTCGCCGAATTCCGACAAGGTGCGCAGGCTTGCCAGGGCAACAGCCGCGGCAGTGTTGCGGCCGGTCGGCTCGAACAGCGGGCCGCCGCCGGAAAGCTCGTGACCGGCAATATCGGCATGAACGCGGTCGGCGTGCCTTTCCGAGGCAATCAGGAAGACCGGCGTTTCGCCCTCCGGCCGTGCGGTCAGCCGGCGCAGCGTCTTGGCTAGCATCGAGCCGTCGCCGGAGAAATCATGGAACTGCTTGGGATTATCCTCGCGCGACAGCGGCCACAGCCGCGAGCCGACGCCGCCACTCATCACAAAACTGACGATCCGTTCGGTCATGAAGACGAGCCCCGCTCAAAAGGTCTGGTTGTAGGCGCCGACTTCGGGGCTGCGGCGCAGCACCGCATCGACGGCTTCGAACATCTGCCGGCGCCGCTTGGATGATACCGGGCTCTCCACCACCACCACAAGCTCCGGCTTGTTCGATGATGCCCGCACCAGCCCCCAGGTACCATCCTCCGCCACGACCCTGACGCCGTTGACGGTGATCAGTTCGGCGATCTTCTGGCCGGCGAAGACCGCGCCGTCGTTCTTCATCTTGCGAAAATCGCTTACGACGCGCTCGACGACGCCGTATTTGAGCTCGTCGGCGCAGTGTGGCGACATGGTCGGCGTGCCGAAGGTCAGCGGCAGATCGCGGTAGAGATCGGCCATGCTGCTTTGCGGGCTGCGATCCAGCATCTGGCATATGGCGATGGCCGTTACCAGGCCATCGTCATAGCCGCGGCCGATCGGCGGATTGAAGAAGAAATGGCCCGATTTCTCGAAACCGGCGGCGGCGCCGAGTTCGGCGACGCGCCGTTTGATATAGGAGTGACCGGTTTTCCAATAGTCGGTGACCGCGCCATTTTCCCGCAACGCCTTGTCAGTCATGAACAATCCGGTCGACTTGACGTCGACGACGAAAGTCGAGCCGGGATAGAGGTGCGAAATGTCGCGCGCCAGCATGACACCGACCTTGTCGGCGAAGATCTCGTTGCCCTCATTGTCGACCACGCCGCAGCGGTCGCCGTCGCCATCGAAACCGAGCCCGACATCGGCGCCCGTTTCCAGCACCTTGTCGCGAATGGCGTGCAGCATCTGCATGTCTTCGGGGTTGGGATTGTAATTGGGAAACGTATGATCGAGCTCGACGTCGAGCGGGATCACGTCGCAGCCGATCCTTTCCAGTGCCTCGGGAGCGAAAGCCCCAGCGGTGCCGTTGCCGCAAGCGGCCACCACCTTGAGGTTCCTCGAGATACGCTTTCCCGCTGTCAGATCGTCAAGGTAGGTTTTGCGGAAGTCCGCAACGAAGTCATAGGAGCCGCCACCTACAAGATCGAAATCGCCGGACAGCACGATCGCCTTCAACGCACTCATCTCCTCCGGACCAAAAGTCAGCGGGCGCGCCGCGCCCATCTTGACGCCGGTCCAGCCATTCTCGTTGTGCGAGGCAGTGACCATGGCGACGGACGGCGTGTCGAGCGCGAACTGGGCGAAATAAGCCATCGGCGACAGGGCCAGCCCGACATCCTTGACCCGTGCGCCGGCTGCCATCAGCCCGGAAACCAGCGCCAGCTTTATGGCAAGCGAATAGGAGCGAAAATCGTGACCGGTGACGATGTCGGGCCCGGCACCCACGCGACGGATCAGCGTGCCGAGCCCCATGCCGAGCGCCTGGACGCCGATCAGATTGAGTTCCGGCGTTTCGTTCGAGCCGGGATGGCCGAACCACCAGCGCGCATCATATTCGCGAAACCCGGACGGCTTGATCAGCGCCGAGGTTTCAAACTCAAAAGTGTTTGGTCTGACATCGCTAACGATCTTCATCGACAAGGCTGCAAACTCCAGGCTGCTGAATCAGGTGCTTCGAGGCAAGGCGACGGTTACCCAGAAGCCCTTTAAGCCGTGTTTGTGCGACAGGAAACTGAAACCTGTATGACGTGGCGGCGAAGCGAAAGAAATGCGACAGAAGCGCCTCCATTGGCGCTTGCAGTAACCAAACGCGGCGGCTATAAGCCCGCGGTCTGGTCACGGAGTGTAGCGCAGCCTGGTAGCGCACATCGTTCGGGACGATGGGGTCGCAGGTTCAAATCCTGCCACTCCGACCAGAAAAAACAGCGGCTTAGCTGTTTTTGTTCCCGAAACAACCACTATCCGCCGCAGTTCTGACCAATCGCTATGCGCTCAGGCGAAATCGCGTGACATCGATGGCCGCGGCCATCAGTGTCTGTGTGTAGGTTGCCTGCGGATTACTGAAGATCGCCTCGGCCGGTCCCTCTTCGACGATCTTGCCCTGCTTCATGACGATGATGTAGTCGGCCATGGCGCGCACGACGGCGAGATCGTGGCTGATGAACAGATAGGACAGCTCGTGGTCGGCCTGCAGCTTGCGTAGCAATTCGACGATCTGCTTCTGCACGGAGCGGTCCAGCGCCGAGGTCGGCTCGTCCAGCACCACCACTTTAGGCTTGAGTATCATGGCGCGTGCAATGGCGATGCGCTGCCGCTGACCGCCGGAGAATTCATGCGGATAGCGGTTACGCGTGTTCGGGTCGAGCCCGACTTCGAGCAAGGCGTCGACCGCGCGGAGATCGCGCTGCCTGCCAGACAGATTGGGCTCGTGGACCAGCAGCCCCTCGGTGATTATCTGGCCGACGGTCATGCGTGGCGACAGCGAGCCGAATGGATCCTGGAAGACCAGCTGTAATTCGCGCCGCAGCGGCCGCATCGCCTGGCGGTCGGCGTGGGAAATGTCGCGGTCGCCAAGCCGGATGATGCCGTCGCTGGGCAGGAGCCGCAGCAAGGCGCGGCCAAGCGTCGATTTTCCCGAGCCGGATTCGCCGACGATGCCGATCGTCTGGTTGCGCTTCAGCCGTATCGAAATGCGATCGACGGCGCGCAGCAGCAGCGGCTCGCCGCCAAGAAATCCGCCGCCGATCTTGAAGGTCACCTCGACGTTCCTGCCTTCAAGCAGGACAGGGGCATTCGGCGGCGGCGGCGCCTTGGTGCCGGTCGGTTCGGCGGCCAGCAGCATCTTGGTGTAGGCGTGCTGCGGGTTGGCGAAGATCGCTTCCGCCTCGCCCTCCTCGACCACCTCGCCATAGCGCATCACATAGACCCGATCGGCAAAGCGCCGGACGATGCCGAGATCGTGGGTGATGAAGACGATCGCCATGCCGAGCTTGCGCTGCAATTCGGCGAGTAGCATGAGGATCTGCGCCTGGATGGTGACGTCGAGCGCGGTCGTCGGCTCGTCGGCGATCAGTATGTCGGGGTCGTTGGCGAGCGCCATGGCGATCATGACGCGCTGGCGCTGACCGCCCGACAATTCGTGCGGGTAGGATTTCATCCGCCGCTCCGGATCGGGAATATGGACCAGCCGCAGCAGCTTAAGCGCCTCCTCGCGCGCGGCGGCGGCGCCAAGTCCGCGATGCTTGCGGATCGGCTCGATCAACTGGTTGCCGATCGAATAGAGCGGGTCGAGCGAAGTCATCGGCTCCTGGAAGATCATGCTGATCTTGCGGCCGCGGATCTTGTTGAGCTCGGGCTTGCTCAAGGTCAAAAGATTGCGGCCGCGATAATCGACTGTGCCGGTGGCCTCGCCGTTCGAGGCGAGCAGGCTCATCGCCGCCATCATCGTCTGGCTCTTGCCGGAACCGGATTCGCCGACGACGGCGACGGTCTCGCCTGATTTGACGTGGATATTGATGCCCTTCACCGCCTCCACCACACCGTCGAGGGTGCGGAAGCGGACCCGAAGGTCCTTGACGCTGAGGATGGTTTCGGAGGCAGCCATCTCTCAACGATCCTTCGGGTCGAGCGCGTCGCGCAGCCCATCGCCGACGAAATTCAGCGCGAACAGCGTGGAAACGAGAAAGAAGGCCGGGAATAGAAGCAGCCAGTTGGCCGAGCCGATGTTCTGGGCGCCGACCGAGATCAGCACGCCCCAGCTGGTCATCGGCTCCTGGACGCCGAGCCCGAGGAACGACAAAAAACTCTCCAGGATAATGACCTGCGGCACCAGCAGCGTCATGTAGATCACCACCGGCCCGAGCAAATTGGGGATAACGTGGCGCAGCAAAATGCCACGCTGTCCGACGCCCATCGCCTCCGCCGCCTGGACATATTCCTGCCGGCGGATCGACAGCGCCTGTCCGCGCACGATGCGCGCCATGTCGAGCCACAGCACCGCGCCGACGGCCAGGAACATCAGCACGAAGTTCCTGCCGAAAAACACCACCAGCATGATGACGAAGAAGATGAACGGCAAAGAATAGAGCACGTCGACGACACGCATCATCACCTCGTCGACCCTGCCGCCGGCAAGGCCGGCGGTGGCGCCGTAGAGCACGCCGATGACCACGGCCACAATGCCGGCAAGCAATCCGATGGCCAGCGATATGCGCCCGGCCATCAGCGTTCGCGACAGCAGATCGCGGCCGGTGTTGTCGGTACCGAACAGGAAATATTGCTGCTTGATCGAGGCACTCATCACCATTTCGAGACCATCCGGCGATTTGCTCTCGATCTTTGTGTCATCGAAGGTATCGGAACGATCAAGGTAGCGAATGTTGCGGTCGTCGATCGGCTTGGACGATCTGACGGTAACGAACACACGACTGCCCTCCTGCCGCCAATCCTTGATGTCGACGCGCATACGCCTGATCGCCTCATCGAGAGCGCCTTCGATCATGTCGGCCTGCGGATAGGCGGAGAAGCTCGGCGGCGTGCGCACATAGTCGGCATAGATGGTGGTATACTGGTGCGGCACGAAATAGGGCCCAAACACACTGATGACGGTGATGAAGGCAAGATAATACAGACTGAACATGGCCGCGCGATTGGCCTTGAGGCGCGCCCAGGCGTCACCCCACAGGGATCGGCCGACGACCGGTGCGGCAACTGCGATATCAGTCATAGCGCACCCTCGGATCGACGACACCATAGAGGACGTCGACGATCAGGTTGAAGACAATGGTGAAGAGCGCGATGACCACCACCGTCCCCATAACCAGAGTGTAGTCGCGGTTGAGCGCGGCAACGACAAAATGGCGGCCGATGCCCGGTATAGAGAAGATGGTCTCGACGATGATCGAGCCGGTGAGAAGGGCTGCAGCTGCCGGACCGGTAAAGGAGACGATCGGCAGGATGGCGCCGCGCAGCGCATGCTTGACGACGACTGACCAGTCGGACAGGCCGAGAGCGCGCGCAGTACGGATGTGATGCGAGTGCAGCGATTCGATCATCGAGCCGCGCATCAGGCGGGCAACGATGGCGATCTGCGGCAGAGCGAGCGTCAGCACCGGGCCGACCTTGTTGATGAGGGCTCCATCGCCCCAGCCACCGATCGGCAGCAGCTTCCACGTCAATCCGAATACAAGCTGGATTACTGGGGCGATGACAAAGGTCGGTATGGTGCTGCCGGCGGTCGCCAGCGCGATCACCGAATAGTCGGCAAGCTTGTTCTGGTTGAGCGCCGCAACAGTGCCGAGCACGCTGCCGAGCAGCAGCGCCAGAACGAGTGCCGAAGCGCCGAGTTGGATCGAGATCGGCAGGCCCTCCCTGAACAACTCGCCGACGGTGAAATCCGGCATATTGTAGCTGGGACCG
This sequence comes from Mesorhizobium sp. M0909, assembly GCF_040319515.1. Classification (NCBI taxonomy): domain Bacteria; kingdom Pseudomonadati; phylum Pseudomonadota; class Alphaproteobacteria; order Hyphomicrobiales; family Phyllobacteriaceae; genus Mesorhizobium; species Mesorhizobium sp. M0909. Next base: position 29,371 of record NZ_JAMYOA010000003.1, on the reverse strand, counting down.
AAATTGCCGCGCAGAAGATTGCCCAGATAGTGGACGTACTGCAACCAGAGCGGATCATTGAGGCCGAACTGGGCTTCGAGATTGGCCCTGATCTCGGGGCTCAGACCCCGCTCCTGGTTGAACGGGCCGCCCGGCGCGACACGTATCAGGAAGAACGCTATGGTCACGATGACGAACAGCGTCGGAATGGCGGTCAGAAGCCGCCGGAATACGTAACGCAGCATCGGTGCCCCGCTTGATCCAGAGCGCGCGTCCAGCTAGACGATTGCACTCTAGCCTTCAAATCTTCGCACCGACATTGCCGAAAATCTATTCCGGTTCCCGGGCCGATGCGATGGCAAACCAGCGCCGCCGCGCATTGAGTTGCGCGGCGGCCCAGCGAAGGGATCAGTCCTTGCTGATGAAGCGGGACGGATGGATGTCCATCACATTGTCGTCGAAGCCATGCAGCTTCGAGGAAACGATATCGTGGTAGCTGTAGTAGAGAAGCGGGATCTCGCCGACGTCGTCGACGAGGATGCGCTCGGCTTCGGCGAGTTTCTTCATACGCTCTTCGGGCTTGCCGCCCGCGGCGGCCGCCTCGTCCATGGCTGCCTCGAATTTCGGACTGTTGTAAACCGAATAGTTGTTGCCGCTGGCCTTGCGAGAGATGCCGAGAAAGGTTTCCGGATCCTTGTAGTCGGCGATCCAGGCGGCACGCGCCACGTCATAATCACCCTTCTGCTCGAGGAAGGAGTAGTGGGTCTTGGTGTCGGTGTTGAGCAGCGTGACCTCGACGCCGAGCGGCTTCAGCTGTTCCTGGATGGCGACAGCGGTGTTCTTGTGGTTCTCCGAAGTGTTGTAGCGGATCTGCATCTTCAGCGGATGCTCGGGCGTATAGCCGAGCTTCTCCAGGATTTTCTTGGCTTCATCTTCGCGGTCGATCTGCGGCATGTCGGCGTATTTCGCCAGTGCCGGCGTGTAGCCCTCGATGCCCGGAGGTACCATCGAATAGCCGGGCAGCATCGAATTCTGCCAGACTTTCTCGGCCAGGAAGTCGCGATCGATCGCCATAGAGATGGCGTTGCGCAGTTCGACATTGTCCCACGGCGCCTTGTCGGTCTTGATCGCATAATAGTAGATGCCGAGATATGGCCCGACGCGGACCTGGTCGCCGAATTTGGCCTTGAGATCGGCGAGCTGTTCGGTCGGCAGGTCACCGTAACTGTCTAGTTCGCCGGCCTCGAAGCGCTTCATCGCAGACGAGCGATCCTCGGTCGGGATGTAGTTGACCACGTCGAACTTGACGCTCGCGGCGTCCCAGAATTTCGGATTCTTGACCAGCTTCAGATGGTCGTTGGGAATCCACTCCGCCGCTGTAAAGGCCCCGTTGGAGACCAGCTTGCCTGCCTTGATCCAGTCGGCGCCAAGCTTTTCGATGGACGCCTTGTTAACCGGATAGGTCGCCTGATGGGTCAGCATCTCCAGGAAGTAAGGCGTTGGCGCCTTGAGCGTGACTTCGAGAGTATTTGCGTCAATCGCCTTGACGCCCATATCCTCCGGCTTGCCCTTCTTGGTGTTGACTTCCTCGGCACCCTTCACGGGATAGAGCATGGAAGCGTATTCGGCAGCGGTGGCCGGATCTTCCAGCCGACGGAACGAATAAACGAAGTCGTCCGCCGTCACCGGGCTGCCATCCGACCAGAGGCCGTCCTTGCGCAGCTTGAAGGTGTAGACAGTGCCGTCGTCGGAGACCGTCCAGCTTTCGGCGGCACCCGGAATGAGGTTCGTCTTCTGGTCATGCATGACGAGGCCCTGGAACAGGTCGCGTATGATATCGGCTTCGTAGACCGTCGAGGTCTTGTGTGGATCGAGCGTCTCCGCTTCGGCGGCGGCTCCGCGGTTGTAGACGGTCTCGGCGAAAGCCGGCGTGTAGAACGTACCGGCGGCCAAGGCCATGGTCGTGGCGAGTACCGTCGCCTTCAGCACATGTTTCAACATGGAGTTCTCCCTAATGACGTCGCCCTTCAGCCACGTCTCTAAGCGTTGACGCCCCGAAACCGATTGGCTGGTTCCTTTCGAGCGCGCAGCCGGTTCCCTTTCCGGCAGCTGGTGGCCAAACAGTAACGTGGAGATTTTTTATTTCAACAGTCTCTCGGGGTCACCCAAAGTAAGGCGCCGGGACAGTCGTCTTGCGAACGGCCAATCAATGATCCAAACCATGGGCTTGTCTGCGTTTCATCGCCCAGAAAACGCCCTTCCGTGGGAGATAATCTGGCTGATCATTTCAGTTTGCGGGAATGTCTTAATTGGTTCTTAGTCAACCACGGGTTACATATTTGGACGGGTTCGGCACATCCCTCTTAAGTTCCGTGGACAAGGGCAATGGATAAGACAGACAGTAAAGCTGTCTCATTAGCGGCAAAAAACACGTGTCGAATAATGACAAATCTACGCAAAATTGGAGATGAGTCCGGAACTTCCGCGATCGAATTTGCCCTGCTTTCACCGGTCTTCATCCTCCTCCTGCTCGGAATGGTTGCATATGGTATCTATTTTGGTGCAAGCAACTCCTTACAGCAGATCGCCGCCGATGCCGCCCGCACTGCGATTGCCGGATTGAACCAAACCGAGCGCCAGGCGCTGGTGGCGAGTTTCGTCAAAAACAATGCCAGTGGATACCCGTTCGTCGATTCCGGCAAGCTGACATATCAGGCGACGGACAGCACGGCCGATGGAAATCAGTTCGTCGTGTCCATCCAGTACGATGCGAGCAACCTGCCGATCTGGAACCTGTTACCGAGCCTTGCGATGCCGCAAACCACGATCTCACGCAGGTCGACCATAAGGATTGGAGGCATTTGAATGTCGCAGTTCTTGCTGAGGGGCATAGGTCGGATCGCTCGCTCGCTGGTTAGCGACGAGAAGGCGAACTTTGCCGTCATGACGGCGCTGATAGCGCCATTCGCCCTGGGGCTTGCGGCCTTCGCCGTCGACGAAGGTTCGATCTACACGGAGCGCAGGGAAGCCCAAGCGATGACGGATCTGGCGGCGATCACCGCGGCGTCGAACATCAACAATATGGAAGCCGCGGCGGTAACCACGCTCGGTGACAACCGAATGCCCGGCATCATTGTTCAAAAGCCAGGTCAGACAATCGTCCCCACGGCTGGGAAAACCGTCGTGTCCGTCACCGGCGGCCGATACTCAGCGGCTTCCTCCGTTGGTGTCGACAAGCGCTTCGAAGCCGGTAAAACGCCGTACAACGCCGTTCGCGTCACTCTGCACAAAATCCCCGCCCGGTATTTCGCCAGTTCGCTCATCCCTACTCCGGTTATCGGCACCGAAGCCATTGCCAGCGTGACCCCGCAAGCGATGTTCTCGGTCGGGTCAAGGCTCCTCAGCGTCAATGGCGGCATCCTTAACGCGCTTCTAAGCAAGTTGCTGGGCGGCAACATCTCGCTCAGCGTCATGGATTACAACGCGCTGATCTCGGCCGACGTCAACGTGCTTTCGTTCGTCGACGCCCTTGCCGTACAGTTGCAACTGACAGGTGTCAGCTATTCCGACGTGCTGGCGTCAAAAGCGACGGTAGGCCAGATCGCGACCGCCATGGCCAATGCGTCCGGGTCGGGCAGCGCCAGCAAACTTGTGCTGCAGACGATCGCGTCAAGGGCCACGAACACGGTCAAGATACCCCTCAGTCATCTTATCGATCTTGGCCCGATCGGTAAGCTTGGCCTCGGACAAAAATCTCCCGGTTTTTCCGTCGACGCAAGCGCGATGGGCATGCTGGGTGCCGCCGCCTCGCTGGCCAATGGCTCAAAACAGGTCGAGGTCGATCTCGGCGCCACTATTCCGGGACTTACCTCCACCACACTCGCCATCGCCATCGGTGAACCGATGCAATATTCACCCTGGCTGGCCGTCGGGGAAAAAGGCACCGTGGTGCGCACCGCGCAGACGCGAATCAAGCTGGTCACCACAGTCGGCATCGGCAATTCCAATCTCGGCGGCGGCATCAGTCTGCTGTCCGTCAATCTGCCTCTGCATGTCGAAGTCGCCTATGCGGAAGCCAAGCTGACTGACATCAGCTGCCCGACGGGCCGGCCGGATAGCATCAAGGTGTCGATCGCCGCGCAGCCTGGCGTGGCCTCGCTGCACCTTGCCGCCAGCGACGCAGACAACAATCCATCGGCCTTCGCCGATTTCAGCAATCCGCAATCGTTCTCCGACACCACGATTGCCCAGGTAAGCGTGAAGCTTCTGCTGCTAACCCTCAATCTGCTTGATGTGAAGGGTTCTTCATCACTTGCTATCACCAACAACGATCCGACCACATTGACCTTCGACAGCACCGATATCGCCAACAAGACGATAAAAACTGCCGCCACAAAAAACCTGACGCAATCGCTCACGACATCGCTGGTCAGTGGCCTCTCGCTCTCCGTCAATGCACTGGGCCTCGGGCTGGACGTGACGGCCCTGCTCGGAACGGTTAAGCCGGCGGTGGTAACGGTTCTGAACGGCGTGACGGCGCCGGTCGACGCACTGGTCTACAACGTGCTTGCGGCGGTCGGCGTGCATGTCGGCGAGGCCGATGTGCGGGTTGTCGGCGCGACTTGCGGGCGCTCCGTGCTTGTTCAATGAGATGATGAAATAGAGCTCAGCCGATCTGGCCGAAGAAGCAGCCCAGCGGCGGCAGCGACAGAGTTCTTTCCTGCAAGACGCCGGCAGCACCGCCAAGATCTCTCGGCTCAATCGCTTCCAGATCCGGTGGCAATTGCCAGCCGGCCGGCTCGTCGGCGAAATTGAAGACACACAGCAGCTTTTCGTCACCGCCTTCGCGAATGAAAGCAAGGACGTCGCCTTCGGCATCGAGGAACCGGATCGAGCCTCGAACCAGCGCCGGATGCTGCTTGCGCAAGGCCAGCATCGCCCGGTAGCTCGCCAGGACGGAGGTTTGCTCGCCATTCTGGACGTCGACCGCCCGGGCGCGATGGCTTGCCGGGACCGGAAGCCACGGCTTGCCGGTTGAAAAGCCGGCATTGTCGGCGACAGCCTCCCAGACCATCGGCGTTCGGCACCCGTCCCGCCCCTTGATTGCCGGCCAGAAGCGGATGCCGAAGGGATCGCGCAAATCCTCGAACGCCAGTTCGGCCTCCTCCAGCCCGAGTTCTTCGCCCTGGTAAAGGCAGATCGATCCGCGCAAGCAGGAAAGCAGCACGATCGAGAATTTCGCCACCCTGTCCGGATCGCCGCCCGGCCTTGTCCATCGACTGACGTGGCGCACGACATCGTGGTTGGAGAACGCCCAGCAAACCCAGCCGTCGAACACCTTACTCTCGAAGGCCTCGACACAGCCACGCACATGCGACGCCGAGAATTGCGGGCCGAGCAGATCGAACGTGTAGGACATTTGGAGCTTGTCGCCACCGCCGGTATAGGCGGCGAGTGTCTGCAAGGAACGAGTTTCGTCGCCAATCTCGCCGACAGCGACGCGGCCTTCATACTCGTCAAGCAAGGCCCGGAAGCGCTTGAGAAAAGTAAGGTTTTCCGGCTGGCTCTTGTCGAACAGATGCTCCTGATAGAGATAGGGGCTGGTTGCCGTATTGGTGCCGGCGACGCTTTCCGCCAAAGGCGGGTTGCTGCGCAGCCAGCGGTCGTGGACGTAATAGTTGACCGTATCCAGCCGGAAACCGTCAACGCCGCGCTCGAGCCAGAACCGCACCGTTTCCAGCAAGGCGTCCTGCACCTGCGGGTTGTGGAAATTCAGGTCCGGCTGCGAGGCGAGGAAATTGTGCAGGTAATATTGCCTGCGCGTCGCATCCCACTCCCAGGCCGGGCCGCCGAACAGCGACAGCCAATTATTGGGGGCGGTGCCGTCGGGCTTCGCATCGGCCCAGACGTACCAGTCGGCCTTGGGGTTGTCGCGGCTCGTGCGGCTTTCGACGAACCATTCGTGCCGATCCGATGAGTGCGACAGGACCTGGTCGATGATCACCTTCAGGCCGAGCCGGTGTGCCTCGGCAACCAGCGCGTCGAAATCCTCTGATGTGCCGAACATCGGATCGACAGCGCAGTAATCCGAAACGTCGTAACCCATATCGGCCATTGGTGACTTGAAGAAAGGCGACAGCCAGACTGCGTCGACCCCGAGCGATGCGACATGGGCCAGCCTCGAGGTGATGCCGCTGAGATCGCCGCTGCCGTCGCCTGTCGTGTCCTGGAAGGAGCGCGGGTAGATCTGGTAGATGACGCAGCCGCGCCACCATTCGGCATTGTCAGCCATCATGGCTTCCCCCTGCGCCCGCCGGCGCTGTCCTGCTTTCGATGATGAACATGACCGTTCGCCCAGGCACCGGCCGTGAGATGTCGCCAGTATCCGTTTCGATGGCTGGGCGCCAATGAAAACCCGCCCGTTCCGGCAGCGTGAACACGCAGGCTCGGCGGTCGCCATTGATGACCATCGCAAGGCGACTGTCCTCATTGTCACCGAGCACCATGACCAGCCGATGTCGCCTAGGATCGTGCCAGGCTGCTTCATCGAGCGGCACGCCGGTTTCCGTCAGCCAGGCGACGTCAGGTAATTGCGAGCCGGCCGGCAGTTCTCCAGTCAGGAAGCTGGTGTCCGAAAGCGCCGGCGCGGCACGACGCATCTTGGCGAGCAGAGCCGTGTACCGCTCCAGCGCCCGGTCGCGCCCGGACCAGTCGAGCCAGGTAATGTCATTGTCCTGCGCGTAAGCGTTGTTGTTGCCGCGCTGCGTGCGGCCGAACTCGTCTCCGGCCGTCAGCATGATCGTGCCGCGCGAGGCAAAGAGCGTCGCCAGCAGCGCGCACTGGTCATCGAAACGGGCCGTAACGATTGACTGGTCGTCAGTCTCGCCCTCGACGCCATTGTTCCAGGACAGGTTGTCATCGTGACCATCGCGGTTCTGTTCGCCATTGGCCTCGTTGTGCTTGTGCTCGTAGGCAACGATATCGGCCAGCGTCATGCCGTCATGCGCAGCGATGAAATTGAGGCTTCGGCCCGTTGTCTGGCCTGCTTTGGAAAAGACGTCGGACGAACCGGCAAGCCGCGTCGCCAGCGCACCGATTATGCCGCCGTCGCCGCGCCAGAAGCGGCGGATATCGTCACGGTATCTGTCGTTCCATTCTAGGAAGGGCGGCGGAAAATTGCCGAGTTGATAGCCATCCGGTCCGACATCCCAGGGCTCGGCGATCAGCACCCGGTCGCCAAGAACAGGGTCGTTGCGAATGGCGTTCAGCAGCGGCGCATCGGCGTCGAAAACGCCGTCGCGGCGGCCGAGGATCGGCGCCAGGTCGAAGCGGAATCCGTCGACACCAGCCCGCTGGACAAAGTGGCGAAGCGTGTCGAGGACCATTTCCCGGACGACCGGATGGTCGCAGGCCACCGTATTGCCGGTTCCGGTGTCATTGACCAGCGCGCCGTTGGCCTCGTGCCGGTAGTAGGCGCGGCTGTCGAGGCCGCGCAGCGACAATGTCGGGCCGAGCCGGTCGCTTTCGCCGGTGTGATTGAACACCAGGTCGAGAATGGTGCCGATGCCGGCCTCGCGCAGCGCAGCGACCGTTCCGCGCAACTCGGCCAGACCGCCGGGCGCCAGTCGCGGATCGAGCGCCATGAAGGTCACGGGATTGTAACCCCAGGCGTTGCGCAGCCCGAGCGGCGGCAAATGCCGTTCGTCGATCGATGCCGTCACCGGCATCAACTCAACGGCTGCAACACCAAGTTTTTGCAGATGCTCTACAACAAGGGGGTGAGCGAGAGCTGCAATGGTGCCGCGCTGCTTCTCGGGGATGTCCTTATGCAGCTTTGTGAAGGCACGTACCGGCACTTCGTAGATTAGGCCGCCGGGCCGAAACAGCGGCGGCAAGGCAGGCAGCGGCTTCGGCAAGGCGCCGGCAATCGCCTTCGGCATCAGCGGCGCGGTATCGACCCCCTCGCCCCGGCGCGCGGCCAGCCGGCCGTCATAGGCATAAGGCCTGTCGATCTCGACGGCGTAGGGATCGGCCAGCAGCTTGTCGGGATCGAACCAAAGGCCCTGCTCCGGCGCGTAGTCGCCATCGGCGCGGAACCCGTATCGGGTGCCGGCGCCGAGACCGGCAACAAAAAGCGCGTGCACGCCCTCGCCTTCCGACTGGAGTTGCAGCCGGTCGATTTCGCGGTTGCCGCGCTGGTCGAAGATCGAGACCCAGATGCGCCGAGCCGACGAGGACCATGCGGCGAAGCGGATGCCTTCTTTGGTGATGGTTGCGCCGAGTTGGCTCATACGGCGTCTCCTTCTCCCCTTGTGGGAGAAGGGGGAGCCTCGCAACGCAGGCCGAACTCAGACGGCCGGCTGTCAACCAAAGTCACGTAATCACGCTCGGCTTGGCGCGACCGGTATGGCTGCGAATCCCGGCGATGTCGTCGGCCGCCGCAATCAGGTCGGCAAGTGCCTCCTGGGTCTCCAGATTGTGGCGGCTGTTGTCCGGCTCGTAGCGCTCGACATAAAGCCGCAGTGTCGCGCCCGAGGTGCCGGTGCCGGACAGGCGGAAGACGACGCGTGAGCCACCTTCGAACAACACCCTGATGCCCTGGTTCTTGCTGACCGAGCCGTCGACCGGATCGTGATAGGCGAAATCATCGGCGCTGGCGATCGTCATGCCGCGCACGCTGGTGCCAGGCAGCGAGCCGAGCTTGGCGCGCAGTTCGTCGACGAGCGCATTGGCACGGTCGGTCTCGACCTCCTCGTAATCGTGCCGCGAATAGTAGTTACGGCCGTAGGCTGCCCAATGCTGGGTAACGATCTGCTTGGCGCTTTCGCCGCGCACGGCAAGGATGTTGAGCCACAAAAGCACGGCCCACAGGCCGTCCTTTTCGCGTACATGGTTGGAGCCGGTCCCCGCACTCTCCTCGCCGCAGATCGTCGCCATGCCGGCATCGAGCAGATTGCCGAAAAACTTCCAGCCGGTCGGCGTTTCATAGATGCCGATGCCGAGCTTTTCGGCGACGCGGTCGGCAGCACCGCTGGTCGGCATCGAACGGGCTATGCCTTTCAGCCCGGCCTTGTAGCCCGGCGCCAGATGGGCGTTGGCGGCGAGCATCGCCAGCGAATCCGACGGGGTGATGAAAATGCCCTTGCCGATGATCAGGTTGCGGTCGCCATCGCCATCAGAGGCAGCGCCAAAGTCGGGCGCATTCGGGCTCATCATCTCGTCGTAGAGGTGTTTTGCATGCACCAGATTGGGATCGGGATGGTGGCCGCCGAAATCCGGCAGCGGAATGAAATTGCGGGCGGTGCCATTCGGCGCGCCGAGCCGGTTTTCGAGGATCTCCTTGGCGTAGGGGCCGGTCACCGCATGCATGGCATCGAAGCGCATGCGGAAACCCGATTTGAACAGCGCCCGCAAGGCCTCGAAATCGAACAGGCTTTCCATCAGATCGGCATAGTCGGCAACCGGATCGATGATTTCGACGGTCATGTCAGCCGCCTTGACCGTGCCGATCGTGTCGATGTCGACCGGCCCGATATCGGCGATCTTGAAGCTTGAAATCGCCTTGGTTTTTTCGAAGATCGCGTCGGTCAGCTTTTCCGGCGCCGGGCCGCCGTTGCCGGCATTGTACTTGATCCCGAAATCCTCATGTGGGCCACCCGGATTGTGGCTGGCCGACAGGATGATGCCGCCGAAGGTCTTGTATTTGCGGATTACATGCGAAGCGGCCGGCGTCGACAAGATGCCGCCCTGCCCGACCATCACCTTACCGAAGCCGTTTGCCGCGGCCATGGCGATGGCCTTCTGGATGACCTCGCGGCTATAAAAGCGGCCGTCGCCGCCGATCACCAGGGTTTTGCCATCGAATCCATGCAGCGCGTCGAAGATCGACTGGATGAAGTTCTCGGCATAGTGCTCCTGCTGGAACACCGGGACTTTCTTGCGCAGCCCGGAGGTGCCGGGTTTCTGGTCGGGATAGGGTTTGGTGGCGACGGTGCGGATCATCAGTCAGGCAGCCCTTTTCGAAAGCAGCAAGCGAAAGAGTTGAACATATTTTTCGGCGCTTTTGTCCCACGAAACGTCGGCCTTCATGCCTTGCCGCTGCATCGACGTCCACACCGCGGGATTGGCATGCGCCTCGACAAGGCGGCGGACGGCGTGCAGCAAGGCGCCGGCATTGGCGGGCGCGAATTGGAAGCCGGTCGCCACGCCGGCAGAGATGGCGGCTTCGTTGGCATCGATGACCGTGTCGGCAAGGCCGCCGGTGCGCGCGACGACCGGCACGCAGCCATAGCGCAGGCCGTAGAGTTGCGTCAGCCCGCAAGGTTCGAAGCGCGACGGGATGATGATGGCGTCGCAGCCGCCCTGCATGGTGTGGGAGAGCCCCTCGTCATAGCCGACGACGACGCCGATGCGGCCACGATGGCGGGCTGCGGCGGCAAGCAACGCGCCTTCCAGCCCAGCGTCGCCGGACCCAAGGATTGCCAGCCGTGCACCTGCCGCGACGATGCCGTCGACGGCCGCAGCCAATATGTCCATGCCCTTTTGCCAGGTCAGCCGGCTGACGACGCAGACGATCGGGCTGTCATCGCGATCGAGGCTGAAACGGTCCTCGACCGCGGCCTTGTTGGGCATTCGCGCCTTAAGCGTCTTTGCCGTGTAGTTGGAGACCAGATGCTTGTCGGTTTCCGGGTTCCATATCTCGGTATCGATGCCGTTGACGATGCCATGGAGATCGACGGAGCGCATGTTGATCAGGCCGTCGAGGCCCATGCCGAATTCGGGCAAACGGATTTCCTGCGCATAGGTCGGGCTGACCGTGGTGATCGCCCAGGCGGCCTGCAGGCCGGCCTTGAGGAAGCCGACGCCGCCGTAATATTCGACGCCGTCGAGCGCCATCGCCGCCGCCGGCAGGCCAAGCTCGCCAAAGATGCTGGCGCCGAACTGGCCTTGGAAGGCGAGGTTGTGCACGGTGATCATCGACGGCGTGCCGACCGCCTTGCCGTAGCGCATGTAGGCGAGCGTCATTGCCGACTGCCAGTCATGGGCATGGACGATATCGGGCAGGTAGCCCGAGATGGAGCCCCCGGCGATGTCGCCGCCTACCTGGCTCAAGGCAGCGAACCGCCGCCAATTGTCCGGCCAGTCGGCGCCGGTCGCGTTGCCGTATGGACCGCCGGGGCGGTCGAAAAGATGCGGCGCGTCGAGCACGAACAGGTCGAGGCCGGCGATCTGGACGGCGTGCACCGACGCCTTGCCGCCCTGCAGCAGCGGATATTGCTGAACCGCCTTCTTTTTCTTGAAGGCGCCCATCACCTGCGGGTAGCCGGGGACGAGCGTGCGCATAGTGACGCCCTTGCCGGCCAATGCCATGGGCAAGGCGCCGGTTACGTCGGCGAGCCCTCCGGTCTTGACCAGCGGAAAGATCTCGGGCGCCACCGACAGAACCTGCATGCACTACGATCCCAGCCTGTTGATCATGTCCTGCGTGACCAGGCAGATGCCTTTTTCCGAAACGCGGAAACGCTTGGCGTCGAGGACGGGATCCTCGCCGACCACCAGCCCCTCCGGAATCCTGACGCCGTGATCGATGACTACGCGCTTCAGCCTGGCGTTGCGGCCGACATGGACGTCAGGCAGCATGACGACCTCCTCCAGCGTCGAATAGGAATTGATACGCGCGCCGGTGAAGATCAGGCTCCGCTTCAGCGAAGCGCCCGAAACGATGCAATCGCCCGACACGAGAGACGACACGGCCGACCCGCGGCGGCCATCCTCGTCATGCACGAACTTTGCCGGCGGCTTCAACTCGGCGTAAGTCCAGATCGGCCAGTCGCGGTCGTAAAGGTCGAGTTCCGGCGTGATGTCGGTCAGGTCGATATTGGCTTCCCAATAGGCGTCGACCGTGCCGACGTCGCGCCAATAGGCCTCGTTCTCGGCGGTCGAGCGCACGCAGGATTTGGCGAAGCGATGGGCGATCGCCTTTCCGTGCTCGACGATGTAGGGGATGATGTCCTTGCCGAAGTCGCGGCTCGAGCCGGGCTCTGCCGCATCGCGACGCAATTGCTCCATCAGGAACTTGGTCTTGAACACATAGATTCCCATCGAGGCCAGCGCAAAATCCGGTTTGTCGGGAATGCCCGGCGGATCGGCTGGCTTTTCGATGAAGGAGATGATGGTGTCCTTGGGATCGACATGCATGACGCCGAAGCCGGTAGCTTCCATGCGTGGCACTTCGAGGCAGCCGACAGTGACGTCGGCGCCGGCCTCGACATGCTGGCGCAGCATCATTTCGTAGTCCATCTTGTAGACGTGGTCGCCGGCCAGGATGACCATGTATTCCGGCCCATAGGCCTCGATGATGTCGATGTTCTGGTAAACGGCGTCGGCGGTGCCCTCGTACCATTGCGTTTCCGACACACGCTGGCTGGCCGGCAGGATGTCGAAGCTCTCGTTGCGCTCGGGCCGCAGGAAGTTCCACCCGCGCTGCAGGTGGCGGATCAGCGAATGCGCCTTGTATTGGGTGGCGACGCCGAGGCGGCGGATACCGGAATTGAGCGCATTGGAGAGCGCGAAATCGATGATGCGGGTCTTGCCGCCAAAATAGACCGCCGGCTTGGCACGGCGGTCGGTCAGTTCCTTGAGCCGGCTGCCACGGCCGCCGGCCAGCACATAAGCCATGGCGTCGCGTGCCAGCGGCTGTGTTCGTTTTATTTCAGCCATTCCTATCCTCCCAGGTTAGATGCTCCAGACATAGCTCAGTCCGGGACGAATTCGAGCATGATCGTCGACAATGGCGGCAAAAGCATCGTCGCCGAGATGCCTCCTCCCGCTTCCGCTCGAGCCTCGACCGCGCCGCTGTTGCCCTTGCCGGAACCGCCATAGTCCGTGGCGTCGGTGTTGATGATCTCGCGCCATTTTCCGGCCTGCGGCAACGGCACGCGGTAATTGTCGCGCGGCACCGGCGTGAAGTTGGAAATGACGGCGACCGGGTTGCCGCCCGGCGCGCTGCGAAGCCAGGCAAAGACCGAGTTCGCGCTGTCGTCGACGATCAGCCAGGAAAAGCCCTCCGGCTCGCAGTCGCGGGCATGCAGCGCCGGGCGCGAGCGGTAGAGATAGTTGAGGTCGCGCACTGTCTGCCAGACGCCGCGGTGGAGCCGGAAATCGAGCAGGTTCCAGTCGAGCGCGCGCGCCTCGCTCCACTCGCGGCGCTGCGCGAACTCCTGGCCCATGAACAACAGCTTCTTGCCGGGATAACCCCACATGAAGGCGTAATAGGCACGCAGCGTCGCGAATTTCTGCCAGTCGTCGCCGGCCATCTTGTTGAGCAGCGTGCCTTTGCCGTGCACCACCTCGTCATGGGACAGCGGCAGCACGAAATTCTCGCTGAAGGCGTAGACCAGGCCGAAGGTGATGTCGTTGTGGTGATGCTTGCGGAAGATCGGCTCCTTGGAGAAATACTCCAGAGTGTCGTGCATGAAGCCCATGTTCCACTTGAAGCCGAAGCCCAGCCCGCCTTCATGCACCGGCTGCGAGACTTTCGGCCACGAGGTCGATTCCTCGGCGATGGTCATCACGCCCGGATGGTGGCCGTAGACTTCCTTGTTCATACGCTGCAGGAAGCTGACCGCCTCGAGGTTTTCGCGTCCGCCCTTCTCGTTGGGGATCCATTCGCCGGCCTTGCGCGAATAATCGAGATAAAGCATCGAGGCGACCGCATCGACGCGCAGTCCGTCGACGTGATATTTCTCGGCCCAGAACAGCGCATTGTTGACCAGGAACGAAATCACTTCGCGGCGCCCAAAATTATAGATCGCTGTGTTCCAGTCGGGATGGAAGCCCTTGCGCGGATCGGCATGTTCATAGAGCGCGGTACCGTCGAACTTTGCCAGACCGTGTTCGTCAACAGGGAAATGCGCCGGCACCCAGTCGAGGATGACGCCGATGCCTGCACGGTGGGCGCCGTCGACGAAGCGGGCAAAACCGTCCGGATCGCCAAAGCGGGCAGTCGGCGCATAAAGACCCGTCGTCTGGTAGCCCCAGGACGGGTCATAGGGGTGTTCGGAGATCGGCATGAATTCGATGTGGGTAAAACCGGTCTCGACCACGTAAGGGATCAGCCTGTCGGCGAGCTCATCCCACGACAGGAAGCTGCCGTCGTCGTGAAGCTGCCATGACCCGGCATGGACCTCGTAGATCGATACAGCTTCGCGCCTGTGGTCGGCATTGCGCCAGTAGTTCCGGTGCGCCTCGTCACCCCATTCATGCGCCGGCGGCAAAGCCGTCACCGAGGCGGTGGCCGGGCGCAGTTCGGACTTGAAGGCGAACGGATCGGCTTTGAGCGGCAATCTCACGCCATCCGGCCCGATGATTTCATACTTATAAGGGCGGCCAGCGCCGATGTCGGGAATGAACAGCTCCCAGATGCCGGTGTCGCGGCGGACGCGCATGGTATGCCTGCGGCCGTCCCACTCGTTGAAGTCGCCGACCACCGAGACGCGCCTTGCATTGGGCGCCCACACCGCAAAATGTACGCCCGATGCACCTTCATGGTCTATGAGATGGGCGCCGAGCTTGTCGAACAGCCTGAGATGCGATCCTTCGGCGATGTAATAATCGTCTAGCGGACCGAGCACGGGGCCGAAGGAATATGGATCGGTCAGCCACCAGTCACCGCCGGCGTTCCTGGCGTGGTAGCGCAGCGGCTGGCGTTTGCGCAGCGACAGTTTGCCTTCGAAGAAACCGCGATCGTCACGCCTCGACAGCTCGCCAGCCTTCTTGCCGGTCAGCGTGTAGGCAGTGACGGACTCGGCATGAGGAACGAAGCAACGGGCGACAAATCCCTTCCCAGCCTCATGCACGCCGAGCACGGCAAACGGGTCGCCGTGCGTGCCCGCGACAATCGCCGCGACATCGCTGGTTTGCGCCAGTCCGTCCGGCCCGCTTGTCGCAACGGTCGCGCGCGGCTTGCTCATCAGGCAGTGATCCTCCCCGGGGCACCAAGTGTATGTTTCTACTGGAGTTTTGAATTCGACATTCGCATGCCGCCTGACCCTCCAAAGGATGCGAGGGTCAAATCCACTCCACTAGGACCACATTGTCCGTGGTCTCATGCAATCATATCAGGCGGGCACGTGCCATATGTCTTTCGCATATTGGCGGATCGTTCGATCGGACGAGAACCAGCCGACGCGGGCCACATTGCGGATGGCTCTGGCGTACCAGTCCGGGCTGTTGCGCCAGACGGCATCGACGTCGCGCTGGGTGGCGGCGTAGGCATCGAAATCCGCGGCGACCATGAACCAGTCGCTCTGGTAAAGACCGTTGATCAGATCGCGATAACGGTCCGGATCGTCAGGTGAGAAGACGCCCGATGAAATCGCCGACAGGGCCTGCGCCAATTCGGGCGAGCCCTCGATCACGGCGCGCGGATCGTAACCATTGTTGCGCCGCTCGGCGACTTCCTCTGTGGTCAGGCCGAAGATGAAGATGTTGTCGTCGCCGACGCATTCCTTGATCTCGACATTGGCGCCGTCGAGCGTGCCGATGGTCAGCGCACCGTTCAGCGCGAACTTCATGTTGCCGGTGCCGGAGGCTTCCATGCCGGCGGTCGATATCTGCTCCGAAAGATCGGCGGC
This sequence comes from Mesorhizobium sp. M0909, assembly GCF_040319515.1. Classification (NCBI taxonomy): domain Bacteria; kingdom Pseudomonadati; phylum Pseudomonadota; class Alphaproteobacteria; order Hyphomicrobiales; family Phyllobacteriaceae; genus Mesorhizobium; species Mesorhizobium sp. M0909. The sequence goes on along the minus strand of NZ_JAMYOA010000003.1, from coordinate 13,757 downwards.
CGGCATCATGATCTCGGCCAGGCTGACATTGTAGTTCGGCACGAAAACCACTTTCAGCAAGCCGCGCACCGCGGGGTCGCGGTTGATGACACGGGCGACGTCGTTGGCAAGTTTGATGATCAGCTTGGCATTGTGATAGCTGGGCGCCGCCTTGCCGCCGAAGAATTTGACGCGGGGCATCCAGTCGCGCTCTGGATGTGAGCGGATCTGGTCGTAAAGCGCGACCGCTTCGAGAATGTTCAAGAGCTGGCGCTTGTATTCGTGGATGCGCTTGACCTGGATGTCGAACAGCGCCGAGGGGTCCACCTTGATGCCGAGCCGGTCGGCAACAAGATTGGCAAGCCTCGTCTTGTTCGCCCGTTTGACGGCGGCGAACTTGTCTCGGAACGCGGCGTCCTCGGCGAAAGGATCAAGCCGCTTTATCTCGTCGATGTCGTCGAGGAAACCGTCGCCAATAGCCTCTCGGGTGAGTGTCGTGAGGCCGGGATTGCACTGGATCAGCCAGCGCCGCGGTGTGATCCCGTTGGTCTTGTTGTTGATGCGGTCCGGGTAGAGCCTGTGGAGATCGGCAAACACCGTCTCCTTCATCAATTCCGTGTGCAGGGCCGAGACGCCGTTGATCGAGTGCGAGCCGACGAAGGCCAGATTGCCCATGCGCACGCGGCGATCGCCATTTTCCTGGATCAGCGAGATGCGGCTGATCTGCTCGTCCGAGAACTGGTCGGAGGCGCGCGCCTCGAGCAGCACTTCGGCGTTGATGGCGTAGACGATCTGCATGTGGCGCGGCAACAGCCGCTCGAACAGCGGCACGGGCCAGCTTTCGAGCGCTTCGGGAAGCAGCGTGTGGTTGGTGTAGCCGAAGGTGCGCTTGGTGATGCTCCAGGCCTGGTCGAAATCCATGCCGTGGACATCCATCAACAGGCGCATCAGCTCGGCTACGGCGATCGCCGGATGGGTGTCGTTGAGATGGATCGCCGCCTTGTCGGGCAGCGATTGCAAGTCGCCATACTGGCTGAGATGACGCTGGACGATGTCCTGCAGCGAGGCGGTGGAGAAGAAATACTCCTGCCTCAGTCGCAGCTCCTGGCCGGCCTTGTGGGAATCGGCCGGGTAAAGGACGCGCGACAATGCATCGGCCTTGTTGCTTTCGGCGAGCGCGCCGATGTGATCGCCGGCGTTGAACTTGTCGAGCAGGATCGGGTCGACCGGCATGCCGGACCACAGACGCAGCGTATTTACGCGATTGGCCCGCCAGCCGACCACTGGCGTATCGTAAGCAACGGCCAGAACATGTTCGGTCGGCTTCCAGACGTGGCGCTCGAGCCTGCCGTCCTTCGAGGTGATCGATTCCACCGAGCCGCCGAAGCCGACCTCGAAGGAGCGCTCGCGGCGTTCGAACTCCCAGGGATTGCCGTGATCGAGCCATGTCTCGGGCAGTTCCACCTGCCAGCCGTCATGAATCTCCTGCCGAAACATGCCGTTGGCATAGCGAATGCCGTAGCCATGGGCGGGGATATCGACGGTAGCCATGCTTTCCATGAAACAGGCGGCGAGCCGGCCAAGACCGCCATTGCCAAGGGCAGCGTCCGGTTCGAGCGCTGCAACGATGTCGAGGTCGACGCCAAGCGACGACAGCGCCTCGCGCATATTGTCCATCAGGCCGAGATTGGAGAAGGCATCGCGCATCAGGCGGCCGATGAGGAATTCCAGCGACAGGTAATAGACGCGCTTTTCCTGCTGGGCGTAGGCCTCTTGGGTCGCCTGCATCCAGTGATCGACGATGCGGTCGCGCACAACCTTGATCGAGGCGGTGAGCCAGTCGTACTGGGTTGCAACGTTGGTGCCCTTGCCGACCCTGTATTTGAGGGCCTGCAAGACTTCGTCGGCGAGTGTCTTGGGATCCGGGTTTTCGAGTGTGGGCTGAGGAGCTTCGGTTGTCATCGCGCGCGTCATGCTGCCTCTCGTGACGTTGCCAGGATCATGCGGCTTTCACCATCTCTGCCAATGCTAGTGCATCCCACCGGATGTTCAATCGATTCAGGCGACCGAAAGCCGGGTTGCCCTGCGGCAATTTGGCATTTGGAAACAGCGCGTTCAGGTTCCTCGGCGATGGGCCTCAAGCTCTTGCTCAAGCTGCCAGCGCCGCTTCCGGCGGCACCTTGGCGCCGGTCATGAAGGCGACGGCGTCGGACATCGTATACTGCTTGGGATCGATGACACACAGGCGACGGCCAAGCCGGTGAATGTGGATGCGATCCGCCACCTCGAAGACATGCGGCATGTTGTGTGAAATCAGCACGATCGGCAGGCCTCGCTTCTTCACGTCGAGGATCAGTTCGAGGACGCGGCGGCTCTCCTTGACGCCAAGTGCGGCCGTCGGCTCATCCATGATCACCACCCGGCTGCCAAAGGCGGCGGCGCGCGCCACCGCCACACCCTGACGCTGGCCGCCGGAAAGCGTTTCCACGGCCTGGCTGATGTTCTGGATGGTCATCAGGCCAAGCTCCGTGAGCTTGTCGCGGGCGCGCTTTTCCATCGCCGGGCGATCGAGCATGCGCAGCCATTCGCCGAGGAACCCCGGCTTGCGGATCTCGCGGCCGAGGAACATGTTGTCGGCGATAGACAGCGCCGGCGACAGAGCCAGGTTCTGGTAGACGGTCTCGATGCCGGCCTCGCGGGCCTCCATCGGCGACTTGAAGGCAACGGGCTTGCCTTCAAGCCGGATCTCACCTTCATCGGGCACGACCGCGCCGGAAATCGCCTTGATGAGCGACGATTTGCCGGCGCCATTGTCGCCGATGACGGCAAGGATTTCGCCCGGATAGAGATCGAAATCGGCATTGTCGAGTGCGGTGACGCGACCGTAGCGCTTGACCAGGCTGCGCGCGGTGAGGATGGGTTCCTGGGTCATGGCTATGCCGAAACCTTTCTGATCCATTGATCGATCGCCACGGCGCCGATGATCAGCACGCCGGTGAGCAGCACCTTCCACTGCGGATCCGCGCCCAGCATGTTGAGGCCCATCGAGACGACGCCGACGATCATGGCGCCGAACAGCGTGCCGAGGATCGAGCCGCGCCCGCCGAACAGCGAAATACCGCCGATCACCGTCGCGGTGATGGCCTGAAGATTGTAGTCGGTCACGGCGGCGGAAGGCGAGATCGAGCCATTGCGGCCGATGGAGACCCAGGCTGCGAAGGCGGCGATCAGCCCGGCAAGGGCATAGACCGTCACCAGCACCTTCTTCGTCTGGATGCCCGACAGTTTCGCGGCCTCCTGATCGTCGCCAACCGCGTAGACATGGCGGCCCCACGCGGTGTGGTTGAGCACGTACCAGAGGACCAACACGAGAACGACCATGGCAATGACGCCAAGCGTCAGCACGGCCGTGCCGACCTTGAAGCTCAAGGCAAACAGGTGCAGCAGAGGCGCCTGAACGTCGACGTCGGTGTCGCGGATCGTCTCATTGGCCGAGTAGATGAAGTTGGTAGCCATGACGATGTTCCAGGTGCCTAGCGTCACGATGAAGGGCGGCAGCTTCATGTAGGCGACCAGCACCCCGTTGAGCAGGCCGCATGCGCCACCGGCGACAAGCCCGATTGCCACCGCGAGCACGGCCGGCATACCGTAGCTGACCGCGCAATTGCCCATGATCACAGCCGAAATCACCATGATCACGCCAATCGACAGGTCGATGCCGGCGGTCAGGATCACCAGCGTCTGCGCGGCGCCCAGAATGCCGACAATGGCAATCTGCTGAAGGATCAGCGTCAGCGTATAGGATGAAAAAAAACGCCCGCCGATGGTGATGCCGAAGATAATTATCGCGAGAACCAGCACGATCAGCGGCACCGCTGCCGGCGTGGAATGCAGGAAATGCTGGGCGCGCTTGACGGCCGATTTATGCTCGTCGAACGCGGCGACGCTTGTGTCGCTGCTCGATAGAACTTTTTCGAATTCTTGTGCTTGAGACATGTTTCCTCCCCTGGGCTTCAGCCAAGAGCCAACGCCGTCCACGCCTTCCGGTCTGCCGCCGGGACTATTTGCGTTTAGACCGGCACATCGTCCACCCTGAGCGGCCGGGGATCAAGCCCCGGCCGATCGCGATCTGTTGCCGGTCAGGCCAGCCTCAGCCCCAGCACTTGGCGAGGCCTTCCTTGGTGTCGATGGACTTCACACCGTTGGCGGGCTTGTCGGTGACAAGGTTGACGCCGGTGTCGAAGAAGTTCTTGCCTTCGGTCGGCTTCGGCTTCGTCCCGTCCTTGGCGAAAGTGGCGATCGCCTCGATGCCGAGCGCCGCCATTTGCAGCGGATATTGCTGCGAGGTAGCGCCGATCACGCCTTCGGTGACCGACTTCACGCCGGGGCAACCACCGTCGACCGAGACGATCAGCACCTGGCTTTCGAGACCGACGGCCTTGAGCGCCTGGTAGGCGCCGACAGCTGCCGGCTCGTTGATGGTGTGGATGACGTTGATGGTGTTGTCCTTCTGCAGAAGGTTCTCCATCGCCTTGCGGCCGCCCTCTTCATTGCCGTTCGTCACGTCATGGCCAACGATGCGCGGGTCGTCCTCGTCGCCAATCTTGTTGGGGTCCTTCACGTCGATGCCGAAGCCCATCATGAAGCCCTGGTCGCGCAGCACGTCCACCGTCGGCTGCGACGGCGTCAGGTCGAGGAAGCCGATCTTGGCATCCTTGGCCTTATCGCCGAGTGTCGCGGCGGCCCATGCGCCGATCAGCTTGCCGGCTTCCAGATTGTCCGTCGCGAAGGTCGCGTCAGCCGCATCGATCGGATCAAGCGGCGTGTCGAGCGCGATCACCAACAGCCCGGCGTCCCGCGCTTTCTTCACCGTCGGCACGATGCCCTTGGTATCGGACGCGGTGATGAGAATACCCTTGGCGCCGTCGGCGATACAGCTCTCGATTGCAGCAACCTGGCTCTCGCTGTCGCCGTCGATCTTGCCGGCGTAAGTCTTGAGATCGACGCCAAGCTCCTTGGCCTTGGCCGTCGCACCTTCCTTCATCTTGACGAAGAATGGATTGGTGTCGGTCTTGGTGATCAAGCAGGCGCCGACCCCGGCGGCCGATGCCGTCGACGCAAAGGCCATCAGGCTCAGTCCGGCCGCGGCGAACACGGTGGATTTCAACAGTTTTGACGTGGTCACGATTTTCCTCCCATGGAACCATTTAGGATGCCGGCCAACCGACATCTGCAGCGCGTCCGACGAAATCTCCCAGCATCGGCGCCGATCCCAAGAGACACCAGTCCGCCAGCACTGTCAATAATTAAATCACTCTTATTTATTATTGACAACGCAGGATTGTTCACCCACTCTAGACCAAAAGCATTGAGGGGAAACGACGGAGGAACAGGGTGGAGACCGGCGTTACGAGGCACGGTTCGCCCAATGCGGCCGAAAGCCGTCTGCACCGCGGCACCAATCAAAGCGGCATGCGGGACCACAATGAGCGGCTGGTGCTGTCGCTGGTGCGCCAGCATGGCAGCCTGGCCAAATCCGACATTGCCCGTATGACCGGCCTTTCGGCGCAGACGGTCTCAGTGATCATGCGCGAGTTGGAGGACGACGACCTGCTCGTCCGCCAGGCGCCGTTGCGCGGCAAGATCGGCCAGCCCTCGATACCCATGGCGCTCAATCCCGACGGTGCCTATTTCATCGGCCTGAAGATCGGCCGCCGCAGCGCCGAATTGGTGCTGATCGATTTCCTCGGCAACGTACGCTCGATGCTGCAGCATTCCTACCGCTACCCTGCCCCGCGCGAGACGGTGGAATTCGTCACAGGCGGCATGAACAAGATGCGCGGCGAGCTCACCCCGGCGCAAGACAAGCGCATTGCCGGGCTTGGCATCGCCATGCCGTTCGAATTGTGGAACTGGGCCGATACCGCGGGCGCGCCGCGCGAAATCATGGACGAATGGCGCCATCGCGACATCCGCGCCGACATCCAGGCGCAATGCGAATTTCCAGTCTATCTGCAGAACGATGCCACCTCGGCCTGCGGTGCCGAGCTCGTGTTCGGTCACGCGGCAGGTGCGGCACGCGATTTCGTCTATTTCTACATCGGCGCCTTTGCCGGCGGCGGCATCGTGCTGAACGGCCGGTTGTTTGGCGGCCCAACCGGCAATGCCGGCGCGCTGGGCTCGATGCCGGTGCCCGGGCCGGACGGCAAGCCGACGCAGTTGATCGACGTGGCGTCGATCGCCATGCTGGAAAAGGCGCTCAACGCGCGCGGCATCGAGGCCTCGCATCTGTGGACATCACCAGGGGACTGGGGCGAGATCGGCGCCGAGCTCGACGACTGGATCGCCAGCGCCTCGCAAGCGCTCGCCTATGCCATCGTTTCGGCGTCCTCCGTCATTGATTTCGAAGCCGCGGTGATCGACGGGTGGATGCCGCTTGCCGTGCGCAGGCGGCTTGTCGATGCCGTCATCCAGGCCATCGGCCGGATCGACGGCGAGGGCCTGAGGCTGCCGGCCATTCGTGAGGGAACCGTCGGCATCCATGCGCGGGCGCTGGGTGGCGCCAGCCTGCCGCTGTCGGAGCGCTTCCTCATCGGCTCGACCACGATTTCCCGGAGCTTCTGAGCATGCTGATCGGCATCCCGGCGCTGCTCGGCCCGGAGTTTCTGGCGATATTGCGCGCCATGGGCCATGGCGACGAGATCGCCTTGGTCGACGGCAACTACCCGGCCGAGCAGCAGGCACAGCGGCTGATCCGCGCCGACGGTCATCATCTCGTCCCGGTGCTCGATGCGGTATTGAGCGTATTGCCGGTCGACGACGCCGTGCCGCAGGCGCTGTTTCGCGCCTCGGCCAAAGGCGATCCCCTGCTCGCCGATCCGGTTCACCATGAGATGGAAGCGATCTGCGCCAGGCGTGCGCCGGGCCGCAAGGTGGTTGCGCTTGCCGGCGCCGACTTCTATGCACGGGTGAAGGCCGCGCACGCAATTGTCGCGACGAGCGAGCCGCGGCTTTATGCCAACATCATCATTCGCAAGGGCGTGATCTATCCGCCGGAAAGCAAGACTTCATGATCCTCTGCTGTGGCGAAGCCCTGATCGATATGCTGCCGCGGACCACGACGGAGGGCGAGTCGGCCTTTGCGCCCTATGTCGGCGGTGCCGTCTTCAACTCGGCAATTGCGCTTGGCCGGCTCGGCGCGCCCGCTGCCTTCTTCTCCGGCCTGTCGTCGGATCTGTTCGGGGGCCAGCTCAGGGAGGCACTGGGAGCCAGCAAGGTCAGTTCCACCTATGCACACACCTCGCCGCGCCCGACTACGCTCGCCTTCGTGCGGCTCAACAACGGCCAGGCGACCTACACCTTCTACGACGAGAACACCGCCGGGCGCATGCTGACCATCGAGGACCTGCCGGAACTCGGCAGCGAGATCGAGGCCATGCTGTTCGGCGCCATCAGCCTGATCTCGGAGCCGGCCGGGTCGGCCTATGAAGAGTTCATGCGACGCGAGCATGAGCGCCGCGTGATGATGCTCGACCCCAACATCCGGCCAAACTTCATTCCCGACAAGGCCAAGCACCTCAGGCGCATCCGCGGCATGATGGCGATGGCCGACATCGTCAAATTGTCGGACGAGGATCTGAACTGGTTCGGCGAAGCCGGCTCGCATGAGGACGTCGTGCGCAACTGGCTGGAGCGCGGCCCGAAGCTGATCGTGGTCACCCACGGCAGCGAGGGCGCAGTCGGCTACAGCAGCCGGCACCGGGTCACGGTCGTGCCGGACAAGGTCGAGGTGGTCGATACGGTCGGCGCCGGCGACACATTCAATGCCGGCATCCTTGCCTCCTTGCACGAACAGGGCCTGTTGTTGAAGACGGCAATCGCCAGCCTGCCGGAAGAAGCCATCCATAAGGCGCTGACGCTCGGCGCGAAAGCCGCGGCTGTGACGGTCTCGCGGGCCGGCGCCAACCCGCCATGGCGGCATGAAATCGCCTGACCGGCTGGCAACACGCTCAAGGACTGTCTGCCGCGATCACTTTATGTTTCGTCGACCCGGCGGGACGGGCTGTGAAGGTCCATATCGAGCCGGCCGAAGCCCGGATTTCCCCGCGTTTAAGAGGGCAGGTCGGAAGTCAGCGGTAACAGGCTGCGACATTTGAGCAATTCAGGGTTTTGCCCTGCGGCTTTCTCGGCCGTGCCAAGTCTGCTACCAGCGGCCGGTTATCTGACTAAACCGTTTGAGGCCGACATGCAGTTCATCGATCTTGGCGCGCAGCGCGAACGCATCCGCGACAGGCTGAAAGCGGCAATCGACCGGGTCGTCGACGAAGGCCGCTATATCCTCGGACCTCAGGTCACTGAATTCGAAAACAAGCTCTCCGCCTATATCGGCACCAAGCACGTGGTCGCTTGCGCCAACGGCACCGATGCGCTGCTGTTGCCGCTGTTTGCCGCCGGCATCGGCCCAGGCGACGCGGTGTTCGTGCCGAGCTTCACCTTCGCCGCCACGGCCGAAGTGGTGGCGCTGACCAAGGCCGAACCGGTGTTCGTCGATGTCGATGCCGACAGCTACAATATCGACACCGCCAGCCTCGAGGCGGCAATCGCCATGATCAAGGCGGAAGGCCGGCTGAGGCCGAAGGCAATCATTCCCGTCGACCTGTTCGGCCTCGCCGCCGATTACGAGGCGATCATGGCCATCGCCGATCGCGAAGGCCTGATGGTCATCGAGGATGCGGCGCAGGCGACCGGGGGCTCGGCCGACGGCAAGATGTGCGGCTCGTTCGGCACCGTCGGCTCGACCAGCTTCTATCCGGCAAAGCCGCTCGGCTGCTATGGCGACGGCGGTGCGATGTTCACCAATGACGATGCGCTGGCCGAACAGCTGCGCTCGTTCGCCTTTCACGGCAAGGGCGAAACGCAATACGACAATGTCCGCGTCGGCATCAATTCACGGCTCGACACGCTTCAGGCGGCGATCCTGATAGAGAAGCTGGCCATCCTCGAGGACGAGATGGTGGCGCGGCAAGCGGTCGCCAATCGCTATGCCGAAGGTCTGGGCGATATCGTCAAGGCGGCGCGCAATCTGGGCGGCGGCCGCTCGGCCTGGGCGCAATACGCCATCGAAACGCCGAAACGCGACGGGCTCAAGGCACATCTCGGTGAAAAGGGCATTCCGTCGGTCATCTACTATGTGAAACCGCTGCACAGCCAGATTGCCTATCGCGATTATCCGCGCACGCCGACCGGCCTTGCCGTTTCGGAAGAGCTGCCGAAGCGCATCCTGTGCCTGCCGATGCATCCCTATCTGAGCGAGGCTGACCAGGACCGGATCATCGAAACGATCCGTAACTATATCGGCTCGAATTCGGCGCATGTAGCGGCGGCATAAATTCGAAAGCTTCGAAGCGTGGTCGCGGATTACATCGACGAGTTCATCATGTTCTGCGCCGGGTTGTGGATGGCTGGCGTTGGCTTCGGATTTTTCTCGGACCCCTCTCAAGCTCGCCCCGGCCAACGGCAGGCATGGTGGACCAACTTTGGAACCCATTTTAAATGGATGGGGCCGCTGTTGCTCCTCATCGCGATAGTGCCTCGCATTCGCGGCGCCTTCCTAGATGCGCTCGCGCCGGCAACAGGCTCGCCATTGACGGCATCGCTGATCAACAACGGACCGTTCACCTCAAACTGGGCCGTCGGTACCGATTTCGGGATGCTTTGCTCTGCGTCGAAGCATAGTCTGCACCTGTCTTCCCTCTAGGCTGGCTATTTCATGAAGAAGATTGGTTTCCTCTCGTTCGGGCACTGGACGCCCTCCCCGCAATCGCAGACGCGGACGGCAGCCGATGCGCTTTTGCAGTCCGTCGAGCTGGCCGTCGCGGCCGAGGAGCTGGGTGCGGACGGCGCGTATTTCCGCGTGCATCACTTCGCGCGCCAGCTCGCCTCGCCCTTCCCGCTGCTGGCAGCGGTCGGGGCGAAGACCAGCCGAATCGAGATCGGCACGGCGGTGATCGACATGCGTTACGAGAACCCGCTCTATATGGCGGAGGACGCCGGCGCCGCCGACCTAATCGCCGGAGGGCGTCTGCAGCTGGGCATCAGCCGCGGCTCGCCGGAGCAGGTAATCGAGGGATGGCGCTACTTCGGCTACGCCCCGCAAGAGGGCGAGAGCGATGCCGACATGGCCCGCAGACACACCGGAGTGCTGCTCGAAGTGTTGCTGGGCAAAGGCTTTGCGCAGCCCAACCCGCGGCCGATGTTTCCCAACCCGCCTGGCCTGCTTCGCGTCGAGCCGCACTCGGAGGGCCTGCGCGAGCGCATCTGGTGGGGCGCCGCCACAAACGCCACCGCTGAATGGGCGGCGAAACTGGGGATGAACCTGCAGAGCTCCACCCTCAAATTCGACGAGGGCGGAAAGCCGTTTCACATCCAGCAGGCCGAACAGATCCGGGCTTTTCGTGAGGCCTGGAAGGCGGCCGCACACACGCGCGAGCCGCGGGTGTCGGTCAGCCGGAGCATTTTTGCTTTGGTCGACGATCGCGACCGGGCCTATTTCGGCGGCAACCAAAGCGGAGATCATTTCGGTTATATCGAGGCAGACAGGCTTGCCGTCTTCGGCCGCTCCTATGCCGCCGAACCGGACGTCTTGATCGAGCAGCTAAAGGGCGACGAAGCCATCGCCGAGGCCGATACGCTGCTGCTTACCGTCCCCAACCAACTCGGCGTCGACTACAATGCCCATGTCATCGAGGCAATCCTGACCCATGTCGCTCCGGGCTTGGGCTGGCGCTGGCGAGTTTGAGCAATCGACCGCAGGAGGCAGGAACCTCCCCTCCCGGCCCCGCTCAGGAACCGAACAGCCGCCTGTCCCAATACACGGGCTGATGCAGGCTGGCTGTGATCAAGGCAAACTCCGGATGGGCCGGATTGATCAACACGTTGTTGTCGAGGCGAGCCACGACGCTTGGTACGATTACGATCGCGCTGCGGCGCTCGATACACCAAGTCTCACCGAATTCCTTGCTCACCTTTGCCGGCATTACGTCCCAACCCGGCAGCGACGGCTGAGAAAAGGTCTCGTAGCTCAGCCCGCGCGGAACCATGATCTGGACGTAGTGCTGGTTGGGCGGCAGTCTGCCGCTGCCGTGCACTAGCTTTTCCAGCAAGGCAGTCGAATAATGCTCGCTGGCGTAGATCACCGGGCTGCCGGGCGTGTTCCAGCGGCCGGGCGCAATCGTCGAGCCCGTCGCGTCAAAGATCGGATAAGGGCCGGCAGGATCGCCGATCCTGAAGCACAGCAGCGTCCGGTCGAGTATCTGCGCCGTCAAGCGGCGGTGCCGTACTTCAGGCCTGCAAGGATATCGATCACCAGCTCGGCGCCGATCTCGTTTTGGATGACCATTTCGATCGGGCGCCGGTCTTCCAGCATGGGATGAGGCCGAAATAGAAAGTCACGAGCCTTATCTTCGACCTTCCAGACGTCGAGGGCCAAGTCCCATACACGAGCAACTCGTGCCACCCGCATGCCCTCTTCCGAAGACAGTCGAAGAGCACCCCTCTTGCGACGTTCATAGGTTGCCTTTGGAACGAGGCGATATTTGAACTGGGCATCGGCCGGTGCCAGCAATTGTGAGACGCGTTCGAGCGCGCCGATGGGCAATCCGTCTTCAATTCGAGCCATCAGCCCGAATGGCGACCGTGCAGCCGTTTCCTTGGGCGGCAAGCCCAGCACGTCGGCGACATTTCCGAACGCCAGCATCATCACTGCCTCCTCATGTGAAGCATGATATACCTTCATGTGAGACTACGCGCAAGTGGGCTGCAGTCTCACGGCTGCTTTCCGTCGGCTCGTTTCAGCATCGTGAATGCGCGACTGATCCGTTGCAGCGCTGTGGCGTTGGCCAGCACTGCGTAAAGCGCGAACCCACCCGCCAGAATCCAGGGCGATGCCGCGCCCAGGGCGGCCGCGACTCCGTCGGCGGCGAGCAGCACGCAAATGAAAACCAGACGTTCCATCCGCTCGAAGAAATCCGGCCAACCATGGTTTTCCACAGGGATTTCCAGCGCCGTCCGCGCCTTGGCGTAACTTGTGAGTATCCCGCCGGCGAACGCGAACATTGCGATCGCCCACAGATCGGCGACCCAGCCGATAGCCGCAAAGACGGCCAATTCCTGATAGCGGTCGACGACAGCGTCGAAATAGCCACCGGCCTTGGTGATCATATTTGTTCGGCGGGCGACAGCACCGTCCAGCGCATCGAAGGTGAAGGCAAACGCCAGGCAAAGGCCAAAGGCAAGGCTTGAATGGTGATAGACGTAGGCCGCCGACGACAAAGCGACTAGCACGAGCCCACTGGCCGTAACCTGGTTCGGCGTCATGCCGATCCCGATCAGCGGAGAGGCGGCCTGCTCCCATAGCGGGTCGATGCGACTTTTCATGAGACCGGCGATCATGGCGGCTCCTCTGATGATGTCGTTTCACCGAGCTTTACCAGCAATTTGCGGGTTTGTTCCACCGTCGCCACCGTTCGACTTGGTCAACGCAGACGGAGAACTGGCTCAGCAACGTTCGCAACCGGCGGCAACAGCGATTTCTTTTTGGCGGATGCGGCCGGCGGATTAAGGCGCTCGCCAGGCTGACGGAGCAGATCGGCCGACGGTCTGGCGGTCGCACCCGAACGATGTGACTATGATTGTTTGCCATCCTCGGAAAGCCGGCGGAACTCGATGCATAAATTTCCACCCAAGTTCGCCTACGTGCTCGCGACCTCTCTTGGCGCGGGATTGTCTCCAGTATGGCCGGGCACGGCCGGCGCAATGGTTGGAGTGGCTGTTGCCGCCGCTCTGATACCCACATCGCCGTGGCTGACCGCGCTTGCCTATGCGGCCCTGTTTGCCGTCGGCGTATGGGCGTCGTCGCATGTCATCTCCCGTACCGGGACGGAGGACCCGCAGATCGTCGTCATCGATGAGACCTTCGGCGCCGCCTTGACACTTTCCATGCTTCCGATCGACCCACTCTGGTGGGCAGCAGGCTTCCTCGCTTTCCGGTTTTTCGACGTCGTCAAGCCTTGGCCCATCCGTATCATGCATGACAAGGTAAGGGGTGGGGCCGGCATTATGCTGGACGACGCGGCCGCGGCTGTCGTCGCTGGGGCGTTGCTGCTCCTGCTGAACGGCTTGATTGGCCATTTGCGGTAATGGCGACATTCGGTCTGCCAAGGCCACGGTGGGGCCATCGGATTTAGCGCCACAAGGGGAGACCGGAACGATGCGAAGCCACAGGATCGCGGCCATTCCAGGCGATGGGATCGGCAAGGAAGTCGCACCGGCCGGGCTTCGTGCGCTGGCCGTCTGCACCCTTGGCATCGCCCGCATTCCCGGCGACGACATCGGCGTGCCAGAATGCAGCAGGTATCCGCGCGCTCACCGATGGTGTTCGTGTGCCTGCGTGCGGAAACCAAACCCGTCAAGTGTTTCGATCAGCACCTGTACGGGATCAGGCACACCGTGCGGTGACCGCCACGCGATAAAGCTGTCCGGCCTGACCAAGGCGGCACCGCCGCTACGTATACTCAGAAGCGTATAAAGGGCCGTCACGGCCATGCTTTCAGCTTGTCCAGCCGCCCCGCCGGCCAATGTGACCGAAGCGAATAGTCCGCACGCATAAAGCTCCAAGGCAAAGCGAGGTCAGTCCTAGAGTCTTTCACGTTTTGACGGAAGCGTAGCCGGCGTTTGCGAAGTAGTTGTTGCATTCGGTTGCCTCGATCGTTTCAACGAGG
>NZ_JAMYOA010000002.1:395000-416281 GCF_040319515.1 Mesorhizobium sp. M0909 | reverse complement strand
CGCCCTGCGCCCCGCTCTCGCGGTCCTCCCACCCCCCCCCCCCGCCCCCCGCCGCGCCGGCCCCCGCCCCCCCCCCCCCCCCGCCCCGGCCCCCCCCCCCCCCCCCCCCGCGGGGCGCCCCCCGCGGCGCGCGCGGCGGGCATCCCCGCGCTGATCGCGGAGGTGGAGAGCGCATCGGTGGTGCTGGACACGCCGGCGGCACGCCTTATCGCCCGTGGTGAGGAACGGCCCCTCCTGCTCGATGAAGTCGAAGCGCTTCTGGCGTCGGGGGCGCTCGTGGTGGATGCATGCCGCAATGTGGTGCGGGTAGCAGATACGGTCGTCTCGCTGGCGACCCGCCCGGTGCTGTTCGCGCTGGCCCGTGCGCTGGCCGAAGCCTGGCCGGGAGACGTGGCAAGATCGACGCTTATCGCGCGCGCTTTCCGCGGAAAGGACGCGGACGAATCACATCGCGCACGGTTACGGGTCGAAGTCGGGCGGCTTCGCGCGGAGCTTCGTAGCTTGGCCGATGTGAGCGCGACGAAGCGGGGGTTTGCGCTGGCGCCGCGGCGCGCAGGTGAGGTCGTCGTGCTGGCGCCGCCCGTCGAAGAAGAGCATGCCGCCGTGCTCGCCTTCCTCGCTGACGGCGAGTCTTGGTCGAGTTCGGCCCTGGCGATTGCGCTTGGAGCCAGTTCGCGTACCGTGCAGCGGGCGCTCGAGCAGCTCGCCCAGGCCGGCAAGGTGCAGTCGTTCGGCCGCGGACGGGCGCGTCGCTGGATGACCCCGCCGCTGCCGGGTTTCCCGACAATCTTGTTACTCCCCGGTCCACTGCCGGGCTACTAGGATGGAATTATGGAACGATCCTCTGCCGAAATCATCCGTGAATACGGACCCTTTCCGGGTGTCGACCACGTAGACGGCGTTACCTTCGACGGTGAGCATGTCTGGTTTGCCTCAGGCGACAGATTGAACGCCTTCGATCCGGCAAGCGGCAAAGTGGTGCGCTCGATCGAGGTCGCGGCACACGCCGGAACGGCCTTCGACGGCCAGCACCTCTATCAAATCGCCGAGGATCGCATCCAGAAGATCGATCCAAAGAATGGCCAGGTGCTGGCGTCGATCCCGGCGCCTGGCAATGGCGGTGATTCCGGGCTCGCCTGGGCCGAAGGAACGCTCTGGGTCGGGCAGCATCGGGGCCGAAAGATTCATCAGGTCGATCCCGAGACAGGGGCAATCCTTCGCACCATCGTTTCCAACCGCGTCGTCACCGGCGTCAGCTGGGTCGACGGCGAGCTGTGGCATGGCACTTGGGAGGGCGAGGAGAGCGATGTCCGGCGGATCGATCCTGAAACGGGAAAGGTTCTGGAGAAGCTCGATATGCCGCCGGGAACAGGCGTGTCGGGGCTCGAATCCGATGGCGGCGACCAGTTTTTCTGCGGTGGCGGAAACAGCGGCAAGATCAGAGCTGTTCGCCGGCCCAAACGAGGCTCTGCGACCAGGATTTGAGCTTTTTCTATCCCCTCGGCCCGGCCCTTGGCCGGTTCGGTTAGCTCAAGCTCGCGATCAGTTTTTCGAGCAGGCGTGCCAGCATGGTCTGCTCCGGGCGTGCTAACCCAGAAAGTATCTGGTGCTCGTTGGCGACGTGAGCGGTCACCGCCTCATCGATCAGAGCGAGGCCCTTCCCGGTCAGCTGCACAATAATCCCGCGGCGATCGTCGGGGTGCGGCCCGCGCTTGATCAGGCCGGATTTCTCGAGCCGATCGAGGCGGTTGGTCATCGCGCCCGACGTCACCATCGTCGCCTCGTACAGAGCCGTCGGCGTCAGCGCATAGGGCGGCCCGGAACGACGCAGCGTCGCCAGCACGTCGAATTCTCCGGATTGCAGCCCGTAACTTGCAAACAGCGGCGCCAGCCGCTCTCGTGCGATCAACGAGGCGGCCTCGTTCAACCGTCCAAGCACGGCCATCGGCGAGACATCGAGATCCGGCCGTTCCTTTTTCCATTGCTCGATCGCTTTTGCCGCGCGATCCATGTCTCTCACCGTTATGTATCTTGACGCGAAGAATCTTTATATTATCTTACCTCAGCTTGTGGTGTAGGCCAAGGGCCGCGAACGGGCGACGGGATAGTGCGATGAAATTTCTCCGGGACTCGGCGCTTGGCCTTCTGGTCGTCACCGGCGGACTGCTCGGCCTGACGCTGCCGTTCGGCAAGATCGCGACGACGGCCGGCGTGCCCGCCATGGTCTGGGCCTTCGTCATCTCGCTTGGCGCCGGCGGCGTGCTTTTGTGCGCATTGCTGCTCAACGGGCAGCGCATGCGGCTTACGCTGCACAGGCTGCGCTATTTCTTCGTGACCGCGGCCGTCGCTACGCAATCCCCAATCTGCTGATGTTTTCAGCGATTCCGCATCTGGGCGCCGGCTATAGCGGCATCATGTTCACGCTGTCGCCGGTCGTCACGCTGGTGTTCTCGATGCTGCTCGGCGTCAGGCGCCCGACCACGCTGGGCGTCGTCGGCATCGCCGTCGGTTTCGTGGGCGCAGTCATGGTGGCCGTGACGCGCGGCGAAGCGGGCCAGCCGGCCGAATTTTTCTGGGTTGCGATGGGCCTGCTCATCCCCGTCAGCCTCGCCGCCGGCAACATTTACCGTACCGTCGACTGGCCCGAAGGCACCGGCCCGATCGAGCTCGCCGTCGGCAGCCATCTGGCAGCAGCTTTGATGCTGCTTGCCGGCATTCTGGTGCTGCTGGAAGGCAATGCATTCGGCTCGCTCGGCGGCGTGCCGCTGGTCGCTGCGGCACAGGTGGCATCAGCCTCGGCGATGTTCGCCTTCTTCTTCCGCCTGCAAGCGGTCGGCGGCCCGGTCTATCTCAGCCAGATCGGCTACGTCGCGGCGGCGGTCGGGCTGTTTGCCGGGACCCTCTTCCTCGGCGAGCGCTATCAACTGCTGACCTGGGCCGGTGCCGTCATCATCACCGCCGGCGTGTTCATCACCACCAAGGCGCAAAGCCAGAAGACCTAGGGGCGAGGAGGCGTAAGTTCAGACGGATGCCTTCTCCGCCAGCACCATGTAGTTGACGTCCATGTCCTTCGAGCGCTGCCAGCGGTCGGCGAGCGGGTTGTAGGTGACGCCGGTGCGGTCGATGACGGTCAGGCCAGCACCTGCAAGCGCCTTTTCCAGTTCCTCGGGGCGCACCAGCTTGCCGAACTGGTGGGTGCCGCGTGGCAGCCAACGCAGCACATATTCGGCGCCGATGATGGCCAGGCCCAGGGCCTTCAGCGTGCGGTTGATGGTGGCGACGAACATGATGCCGCCGGGCTTGACCATCTCTCCGCATTTGGCCAGGAACAGATCGACATCGGCGACATGCTCGACCACTTCCATGTTGAGGATGACGTCGAATTTTTCGCCGGCATCGGCTAGGTCTTCCGCGGTGGTGGCGCGGTAATCAACGCTCACGCCGACTTCCGCAGCATGCAGCTTGGCCACTTCGATGTTGGTGGCGGAGGCATCGGCGCCGACCACTTCGGCGCCAAGCCGCGCCATCGGCTCGCACAAAAGCCCGCCACCGCAGCCGATGTCGAGGAAGCGCAGGCCTTCGAACGGCCGTGCCGCACGCGGATCGCGGCCGAAGCGGGCCGCCACCTGGTCACGGATATAGGCAAGCCGGATCGGGTTGAACTTGTGCAACGGGCGGAACTTGCCGTTCGGGTTCCACCATTCGGCGGCAAGGGCGGAAAAGCGTTCCACCTCTCCGGCATCGATCGTCGATCGTCGGGGCTCAGGCATGGCGTGGTCTCCTCGGACGCTAGGAAGTCGGGCGCGAGGCTGCGAATGTCAAGGCGCGAAATTCACCGCCGGCTGCGCGATGCGCGCGATGCCTTCCGGCGCCGCCTTTTGCCGGCTGCATTTGTGTCAGCACGTGTCAGTTGATGGTGTGCCGGAAGGAAACGCCCAGCCTTTGGCGAACGAAGCAGAGACATCGGGTTCGGAGGAGTGCGCAATGATGCGAGCGGTTGCTTCCGTTCTTTGGCGCCGGCTTGACCAGGAAGGCCACGACGCTTGTCTTCTGTCGGAAGCGAGTTCCGGGTGGAACCTCAGGGGACACGCGCTTTTCGTCCAGGACGGCAGACCGTGCAGCATCGCGTACGAAGTGAACTGCGACGCCGATTGGCGTACACGCTCGGCGCGTGCCGACGGCTTTCTCGGCACGCAACAGCTGCAATACAGGATCGACCGGCTGACCGAGCGCCAATGGACGCTGAACGGCGAGCATCAAGCGGAAGTCGACGGTCTCATCGATGTCGATCTCGGCTTCACGCCCGCCACAAACCTTTTGGCGCTTCGCCGTTTTGCCCTCGATGTCGGTATGGCGACGCCCGCGCCGGCAGCCTATCTAACATTTCCCGAACTCAGGCTCGTTCGCCTGGAACAGACCTACCAGCGCGTCGACGCGGCACATTACGCCTATGCCGCCCCGATATTCGGCTACAACGAGATGCTGGAGGTCTCGCCGGTAGGCTTCGTCCTCGACTATCCGCGCCTGTGGAGAGCCACGGCACAGCTGGGCTGAAGCACGCATCATATTGGCAAGACGCAGGGCAGGCACGATGCTGCGCTGGTGTGTCGCCCGGCCGGCAGCGGCGGCACGCCTTGCGAAACGACTGTCATTTGGCTAAGGAGGCCGCGCATTGAGCGCCCGGCCACAGCTTGGCGCATTTTTCCGCTTTTCGGCCTTCGGTCCGGCATCCAGTCAAAGGCATTTCGCTTCCATGGCGCGCATCGTGATGAAATTCGGCGGGACCTCCGTCGCCGACATCGCCCGCATCCGCAATGTGGCGCGCCATGTCAAACGCGAGGTCGATGCCGGCCATGAGGTCGCGGTGGTGGTCTCGGCGATGGCCGGCAAGACCAACGAGCTCGTGCAATGGACACGCGAGGCCTCGCCGATGCACGATGCGCGCGAATATGACGCCGTTGTCGCTTCCGGCGAACAGGTTACGGCCGGCTTGCTGGCGATCGCGCTGCAGAACATCGGCGTGCATGCCCGTTCCTGGCAAGGCTGGCAGATTCCGATCAAGACCGATAACGCGCATGGCGCGGCGCGCATTCTCGATATCGACGGTGCGTTCCTGATCAAGCGCTTCGGCGAAGGCCAGGTGGCGGTGGTCGCCGGTTTCCAGGGCATCGGGCCGGACAACCGGATCGCAACACTCGGCCGCGGCGGTTCCGATACCAGCGCTGTCGCCATCGCGGCGGCGGTCAAGGCCGACCGCTGCGATATCTACACCGATGTCGATGGGGTCTACACGACCGATCCGCGCATCGAGCCGAAGGCCCGGCGGCTGGCCAAGATTTCCTTCGAGGAAATGCTCGAAATGGCCTCGCTCGGGGCCAAGGTCCTGCAGGTGCGCTCGGTCGAGCTTGCCATGGTGCACAGGGTGCGTACCTTTGTGCGGTCGTCCTTCGACGATCCCGATGCACCCGGAATGGGGGATTTGCTCAATCCGCCGGGAACGCTTATTTGCGACGAGGAAGAGATCGTGGAACAGCAGGTCGTCACCGGAATTGCCTATGCCAAGGACGAAGCGCAGATTTCGCTGCGCCGCGTCGGCGACCGGCCGGGCGTCGCCGCCGGCATTTTCGGGCCGCTGGCCGAGGCCAACATCAATGTCGATATGATCGTCCAGAACATTTCCGAGGACGGCAAGTTCACTGACATGACTTTTACCGTGCCATCCGGCGACGTCGACAAGGCGCTCGCCGTGCTCGAACGGCTGAAGGCGACGATCGGCTACGATGTGGTGCAGTCGGAAGCCGGCATGTCGAAGGTCTCGGTCATCGGCATCGGCATGCGCAGCCATGCCGGCGTCGCCGCCACCGCCTTCAAGGCGCTGGCCGACCGCGCGATCAACATCCGCGCCATCACGACGTCCGAAATCAAGATTTCGATCCTGATCGACGGTCCCTATACGGAACTAGCAGTTCGCACTTTGCATTCCGTGTACGGTCTGGATAAGCAGTAGCAGACTGCATCGGCCCGAAAATCGGAATCGATTTTCGTAGGGCAGGATGCGGCGGATCGAAAGGCTTGGAGCGGTTTTTATGCGTCCAATTGGACGATGGCGCTCTAATTGAGTTGTTGCGTTTGTGCCGCTGTGCAGGGCAACCTGCACCGGTTGGAACGCTATTGGAGAAGAAGCCGCGATGCGTGATTCGGCCAGTGGCCCGCGCGTTTTGCTGAAACGGCTCCGCGAGCTCATGCAAGAGCCGCTGGAGCCGCAGGAGCGGCTTGACCGAATCGTGCGCGACATCGCCTCCAACATGGTTGCCGAGGTCTGCTCGCTTTATGTTCTGCGCGCCGATTCGGTGCTCGAACTCTACGCCACCGAAGGCCTGAACCCGAACGCCGTCCACCTGGCGCAGCTCAGGCTGGGCCAAGGCCTGGTCGGCACGATCGCGGCCTCGGCGCGGCCGCTCAACCTCTCCAACGCGCAGGAGCATCCTGCCTTCGCCTACCTGCCGGAGACAGGGGAAGAGATATACAATTCCTTCCTCGGCGTGCCGGTGCTGCGGGCAGGGCGGACGCTCGGCGTTCTGGTCGTGCAGAACAAGACCATGCGCCATTATCGCGACGACGAGGTCGAGGCGCTGGAAACGACGGCGATGGTGATCGCCGAGATGATCGCCACCGGCGATCTGGAGCGGCTGACAAGGCCCGGCCTAGAGCTCGATCTGCGCCGCCCGGTAAGCTTTACCGGCCTGTCCTTCAATGAAGGCGTCGGGCTCGGCCATGTGGTGCTGCACGAGCCGCGTATCGTCGTCACCAACCTGTTCAACGAGGATAGCGAGGAAGAGGTCAGGCGGCTCGACGCGTCGCTCGGCTCGCTCAGGCTGTCCATCGACGACATGCTGGAGCGCCGCGACGTCGCCTTCGAGGGCGAGCATCGCCAGGTGCTCGAAGCCTATCGCATGTTCGCCAACGACCGCGGCTGGGTGCGCCGGCTCGAGGAGGCGATCCGCAACGGCCTGACGGCCGAAGCGGCGGTCGAAAAGGTGCAGAGCGACATGCGTGCCCGCATGCTGCACATGACCGATCCGTATCTGCGCGAGCGGATGAGCGATTTCGACGATCTCGCCAATCGGCTGCTGCGGCAGCTGATGGGGCGCGGACCGGAGGACGTCGCGGCCTCGCTGCCCAAGGACGCCATCATCGTCGCCCGCTCGATGGGGGCTGCCGAGCTGCTCGATTATCCAAGGGACAAGCTGCGCGGGCTGGTGCTGGAAGACGGCGCCGCGACCAGCCATGTCGTCATTGTGGCGCGAGCCATGGGCATACCCGTCGCCGGCCAGATGAAGGGCGCCGTTTCCATGGCGGAAAACGGCGATGCCATCATCGTCGACGGCGAGGAAGGCACGATCCATCTGCGCCCGCAGCCCGACCTCGAGGCGGCCTATGCCGAGAAAGTGCGCTTCAGGGCGCGGCGGCAGGAGGTCTACCGCGAGCTGCGCAAGAAGCCGTCGGTGACCAAGGACGGTGTCCAGGTCGATCTTCTGATGAATGCCGGGCTGGCGGTGGATTTGCCGCAACTGGCCGAAGCAGGTGCGGCCGGCATCGGTCTGTTCCGCACCGAGCTGCAATTCATGGTCGCCTCGACTTTTCCGCGCGCCGAAGCCCAGGAGCGGCTCTATCGTGACGTGCTCGAAGCGGCGCGCGGCAAGCCGGTGACGTTCCGCACCATCGATATCGGCGGCGACAAGGTGCTGCCCTATTTCAAGGGCTCGATTCAGGAAGAGAACCCGGCACTCGGCTGGCGCGCCATCCGCCTGACCCTCGACCGGCCCGGATTGCTGCGTACCCAGATCCGCGCGCTGCTCAAGGCGTGCGGCGGACGCGAACTGAAGCTAATGCTGCCGATGGTGACGGAACTCGGCGAGATCGCGCAGGCGCGCGAGATCATCGATCGCGAGGTGCGGCATCTGTCGCGCTTTGCCCATCATTTGCCGACCAGCCTCAAACTCGGGGCGATGCTGGAGGTGCCGTCGCTGCTGTTCCAGCTCGACGAACTGATGAAGGCGGTCGATTTCGTCTCGGTCGGCTCGAACGACCTGTTCCAGTTCGTCATGGCGGTGGATCGCGGCAACACCCAATTGTCCGACCGCTTCGACCCGCTCTCGACGCCGTTCCTGCGCGTCCTGAAGCAGATTGCCGACGCCGGGGTTCGCAACAATACGCCGGTGACCCTGTGCGGCGAACTTGCCGGCAAGCCGATTTCGGCGATGGCGCTGATCGGCCTTGGCTACCGCTCGATCTCAATGTCGCCGGCATCGATCGGCCCGGTCAAGGCGATGCTGACTGAACTGCCGCTCAGCGAGCTGGAGGCGTTCTTCGACGACAATCTGATGGCGCCGGCGCATGGCCTGCCGATGCGGGCGCTGCTGCAAGCCTTTGCCGACGACCGCTCTATACCGCTATAGACTTCGCCATGATCAACCTGCCCCGCGACCGTATGGATCAAGTCGTCAAGCGTTTCGACATGCTCGAAGCGCAGATGTCGGCCGGGCCGGCGCCGGACGCCTATGTGAGGATGGCCTCCGAATATGCCGACATCCAGGAGATGGTGGCAAAGATCAGGGCACTGCGCGCCGCCGAGCGCGAACAGGCCGATCTGGAGGCGATGCTCGCCGACAAGGGCACTGACGCCGAGATGCGCGCCTTGGCCGAGGCCGACCTGCCGGAGGTCAAGCATCAAATCGAGGTGCTGCAAAAGGACATCCAGATCCTGCTGTTGCCCAAGGATGCCGCAGACGACAAGAACGCCATCCTCGAAATCCGTGCCGGCACCGGCGGTGACGAGGCGGCGCTTTTTGCCGGCGACCTGTTTCGCATGTACGAGCGCTATGCAGCGGCGCATGGCTGGCGTTTCGAGACGGTGTCGGCCAGCGAAGGCGAGGTCGGCGGCTACAAGGAAATCATCGCCACCGTTTCGGGCAAGGGCGTCTTTGCCCATCTGAAGTTCGAGTCCGGCGTGCACCGGGTGCAGCGCGTGCCGACGACCGAGGCGGGCGGGCGCATCCACACCTCGGCGGCGACGGTCGCGGTGCTGCCGGAAGCCGAAGAGGTCGACATCGACATCCGGGCCGAAGACATCCGCATCGACACGATGCGCGCCTCGGGTTCCGGCGGCCAGCACGTCAACACCACCGATTCGGCCGTGCGCATCACCCATCTGCCGACCGGCATCATGGTGGTGCAGGCGGAAAAGTCGCAGCACCAGAACCGGGCGAAGGCCATGCAGATCCTGCGCGCCAGGCTTTACGACCTCGAACGCAGCAAAGCGGACGAGGAACGTTCAGAATCGCGCAAGTCGCAGGTGGGCTCGGGCGACCGCTCGGAACGCATCCGCACCTATAATTTTCCGCAGGGTCGTGTCACCGATCATCGCATCAACCTGACGCTCTACAAGCTCGACCGGGTGATGATGGGCGAACTCGACGAGATCATCGACGCGCTGATAGCCGATCACCAGTCGAAGCTGCTCGCCGATATAGGCATCGATGGCTGACAGCCTGCCCGCCACTCTGGCGCAGCTGCTGCGGGAAGCGCGAAACCGGCTCGCCGCAGCCGGGATTGCGGATCCGGCGCTCGATTCCAGGCTGATTGTCGAGCATTTTTCCGGCACCAACCGCACGCAGGCCATCGCCGATCCTGGGTGCGCGGTCGATGCGGACGTGACGGCGGCAATCGATGCCGCCTTGCGGCGGCGCGTCGCCGGCGAACCGGTGCACCGCATCCTCGGTTACCGCGAATTCTACGGCTTGCGCCTTTCGCTTTCGCCGCAAACGCTGGAGCCGCGACCGGATACCGAAACGCTGGTCGAGGCGGTGCTGCCTTTCGTCAAGGCAATGGCGGCACGCGAAGGCGGTTGCCGCATCCTCGATCTCGGGACCGGCACCGGTGCCATCGCGCTGGCGTTGCTCAGCGCGGTTCCGGCCGCGACCGCCACTGGCGTCGACATTTCGCAAGAGGCGCTGGCCACCGCCACGCGCAATGCCAGGGAATTGGGGCTCGCCGGCCGGTTCAGGGAGCTCAAATCCGACTGGTTTGAAAAAGTTTCTGGCCGGTACCATGTAATTGCCGCAAACCCTCCCTATATACCCTCAGACGACATTGGAAATCTGCAGGACGAGGTCCGCGGTTTCGATCCACGCCAGGCCCTGGATGGCGGTGTGGACGGTTTGAGCCCCTACAGGAAGATCGCCGCAGGAGCGGCAGCGTATTTGGAAGTCCAAGGCAGGATTGCGGTCGAGATCGGCCATACGCAGCACCAACAGGTTACGGAGATATTCTCCACGGCCGGGTACAGTTCTGTCGGGGTGTTTCGTGATCTCGGCGGAAACAATAGAGTTCTTGTGTTCGAACGGTGGAAGCCGTGATGCAGTGCGAAAAAAGCGCTTGGCAATACCGGGGAATGCGGCTAGGGTCGCCTTAACCGGATGAGACGAAGCAGGCAGTGCTCTTAGCGATTCGGTTTTCCTTGGAAATAGCTGCCTTCTTGCGCAAACGACGCCCAAGCTTCGTGCGGGAATCGTCCGGCAAGTGAAGTAACCGGAACAGGATGGCACGTGGCGCCAACGCAATTGATGCGGGCGAACGCCGGTGAAAGAACGAAACGGCTGGCCGCATGAGCGCCTCCGTTCGTGAAGAGTTTTTCGAAAATTTCAAAGTGAAGAGAGTCTAATGAGGCCACAACAGCAAAACAGGCGCATGCGCGGTCGCAACAACAATGGCGGCGGCGGCAATAACAATAACAACAACAACCGTAAGGGGCCGAATCCCCTGACGCGCAACTATGAGAGCAACGGCCCGGACGTGAAGATCCGCGGATCGGCTCAGCAGATTGCCGAGAAGTACGCAACCCTTGCCCGTGACGCGCACAGCTCCGGCGACCGGGTGATGGCGGAAAACTATCTCCAGCATGCAGAACACTATAACCGCATCATCGCAGCCGCTCAGGCGCAGATGCCGATCCAGAACGCCCAGCAGATTCGCGATGATTTCGACGATGATGGCGACGAGGATCGCGACGAGTTCGACAATGCCGGCAACAACAATGCCAACGAGACATCGGGCTCGACGGTCAATCAGGGGGCCGGCCCGCAGCCGGTCATCGATGGCACGCCGGCCGAGCTGGCGCTGAACCAGGAAAACAGCCGTGACAATCGCGGCGGCCGCGATAACCGTGACGGCCGCGACAATAATGGCGGACGCCACCGCGACCGTCGCCCCAATGGCGGTTACGGCCAGAACGGCCAGCGTGGCGAGTATAGCTCGCGCGGCGAGCAGCAGGGTGGCCAGCGCGTCGAACAGCCACGGCGCGACGAGGTTCCGGCGCAGGCGGAGCCCGTGCGGGCAGCTGAGCCGATCTTTGTGGGTGAGCCCGCACAGCAATTCGACAACCTTTCGCCGGCGGGTCTCGCCGCCCAGGCCGAGCTCAACGAAGCCGCTGCCGAAAGCAGCCCGGCCCGCCGCCCCAGGCGTCCGCGTCGCCCGCGCCTCGATGTCGAACAGGCAAATGGCGGCAACGACAACGCCGGCCCTGAGAGTGCCGAGACAAGCAATACCGAGACAAGCAATGCCGAGACTGGCAATGCCGAGACTGGCAATGCCGAGACTGGCAATGTCGGGACCGGCAATACCGAGACTGGCAATACCGACGCTGGCAATGTCGATGCAGCGCCGGCTGAAAGCCCCGGCGGTCAAGCTGTGATCGCAGACGTCGAGAATTGATCGAAAAAACGTTCGGCCGATCTTAGGGCATCCTTTAGCCCAAAAGCGCGTCGCGTTTGGCCGGCCTCATGCGACGCGTTAGGTTTCTATTGTGATGCATATCGTTATCGCAAAACCGCTGCACACTTTTGCGCGACATGTATGGACGGCGGAGAGAAATCTCCGCCGTTTTTGTTTTGTGCGCTCGGAATATTATCCATTCGCCAGTGTCGAGGCGTCTTGAGGGTCCGTGGTTTGCGTCCCATATCTTGCGTGAACAGGATCCGGCTCGAACGGGCGGGTCCGTCACCGCAATCTGATCCGGTGCCGCGAAGCGGGCCGGTGACGGAAGGAGACAGGCATGAATCTTGAAAAATATTCCGAGCGCGTGCGCGGCTTTATCCAGTCCGCGCAAACCATGGCGCTTTCGCGCAATCACCAGCAATTCACCCCCGAGCATATCCTCAAGGTCCTCGTTGATGACGACGAGGGCTTGGCTGCGTCGCTGATCGAGCGCGCCGGCGGCAATGTCCGGGACGTCAAGCTCGGCGTCGAAACGGCACTGGAGGCAATGCCCAAGGTCGAGGGCGGCAATGGCCAGCTCTATCTGGCCCAGCCGCTGGCAAAGGTGTTTTCGACCGCCGAGGAACTGGCCAAGAAGGCCGGTGACAGCTTCGTCACCGTCGAACGGCTGTTGCAGGCGCTCGCCATGGAAAAATCGGCCAAGACGGCCGACATCCTGGCCAAGGCCGGTGTCACGCCGCAGAAGCTGAACCAGGTCATCAACGACGTACGCAAAGGTCGTACCGCCGATTCGGCGAGCGCCGAGCAGGGCTACGACGCGCTGAAGAAATACGCGCGCGACCTGACGGCGGACGCTCGCGCGGGCAAGCTCGATCCGGTCATCGGCCGTGACGACGAGATCCGCCGCACGATCCAGGTGCTGTCGCGCCGCACCAAGAACAACCCGGTGCTGATCGGCGAACCCGGCGTCGGCAAGACGGCGATCGCTGAAGGGCTGGCGCTGCGCATCGTCAATGGGGATGTGCCGGAATCGCTCAAGGACAAGCAGCTGATGGCGCTTGACATGGGCTCGCTGATCGCCGGCGCCAAATACCGCGGCGAGTTCGAGGAGCGGCTGAAGGCGGTGCTTTCCGAGGTCACGTCCGCCGCCGGCGGCATCATCCTGTTCATCGACGAGATGCACACGCTGGTCGGCGCCGGCAAGGCGGATGGCGCCATGGATGCGTCGAACCTGCTGAAGCCGGCGCTGGCCCGCGGCGAACTGCACTGCGTCGGCGCCACTACGCTCGACGAATACCGCAAGCATGTCGAGAAGGATGCGGCCCTTGCCCGCCGCTTCCAGCCGGTCTTCGTCAATGAGCCAACGGTCGAAGACACCGTCTCGATCCTGCGCGGCCTGAAAGAGAAATACGAGCAGCACCACAAGGTGCGCATCTCGGATTCGGCGCTGGTCGCGGCCGCAACCCTATCCAACCGCTACATCGCTGACCGCTTCCTGCCGGACAAGGCGATCGACCTGGTCGACGAGGCCGCGTCGCGGCTCCGCATGCAGGTCGATTCGAAGCCCGAAGCGCTGGACGAGATAGATCGCCGCATCATGCAGCTCAAGATCGAGCGCGAGGCGCTCAAGGTCGAGAAGGACGACGCTTCGAAGGACCGGCTCGCCCGGCTCGAGAAGGAACTCTCGAACCTCGAGGAGGAATCGACCGAGCTGACCTCGAAATGGCAGGCCGAGAAGCAGAAGCTCGGGCTTGCCGCCGACCTCAAGAAACAGCTCGACGAGGCGCGCAATGAACTTGCCATCGCCCAGCGCCAGGGTGAATTCCAGCGCGCCGGCGAACTTGCCTACGGCAAGATCCCGGAACTCGAAAAGCAGCTGAAGCAGGCCGAAGCCAGGGATGGCAAGGCCGGCATGGTCGAAGAAGTGGTCGGCCCCGATCACGTCGCCCATATCGTCTCGCGCTGGACGGGGATCCCGGTCGACAAGATGCTCGAAGGCGAGCGCGACAAGCTGTTGCGCATGGAAGACGAGATCGGCAAGCGCGTCGTCGGCCAGGGCGAGGCCGTGCAGGCAGTGTCGAAGGCGGTACGCCGTGCGCGCGCCGGCCTGCAGGACCCGAACCGGCCGCTCGGCTCGTTCATGTTCCTCGGGCCGACGGGCGTCGGCAAGACCGAGCTGACCAAGGCGCTGGCCAGCTTCCTGTTCGACGACGAGAGCGCGATGGTGCGTATCGACATGTCGGAGTTCATGGAGAAGCACTCGGTCGCCCGGCTGATCGGCGCGCCTCCCGGCTATGTCGGCTACGAGGAAGGCGGCGCGCTGACCGAAGCTGTGCGGCGCCGGCCCTATCAGGTCGTGCTGTTCGACGAGATCGAGAAGGCGCATCCGGACGTCTTCAACGTGCTGCTGCAGGTGCTCGACGACGGCCGGCTGACGGACGGGCAGGGCCGCACGGTCGACTTCCGCAATACGCTGATCATCATGACGTCCAATCTCGGCGCCGAATATCTGGTCAATCTAGGCGAGGACCAGGATGTCGACGTCGTGCGCGACGAGGTGATGAATGTCGTCAGGGCTTCGTTCCGGCCGGAATTCCTCAACCGTATCGACGAGGTCATCCTGTTCCACCGGCTGCGCCGCCAGGATATGGGCCAGATCGTCCAAATCCAGCTCAAGCGGCTGGAAAACCTGCTTGTCGACCGCAAGATATCGCTTTCGCTCGATCAGGAGGCGATCGACTGGCTGGCGGCCAAGGGTTACGACCCGGCCTATGGCGCGCGGCCGCTGAAGCGGGTGATGCAGAAGGAATTGCAGGATCCGCTGGCGGAAAAGATACTGCTCGGCGAGATCCTCGACGGCTCGACCGTCAAAGTCACCGCCGGATCCGACCGCTTGAACTTCCGCTCGAAGCCCGCAGTCGTGGCAACCGAGGCGGCCGCCTGAGTTCAAGCCAAGAGCCTGTTCCATCCCGATCGAATCGGGATGGAATTCCTATCTTCAATTTCGACCATGATCTTGTCCGAAAACCGGCATCCGCTTTTTGCTACGCCGACCTTCGGCCCATGGTCTAACACCACTGGCGGGGCGCAGATGACTTTGGACGACTACAACAGTTTCTGCGCCTCGCTGCCTTCGACGACCCATGTCGTGCAGTGGGGTGGCGCGCATGTCTGGAAAGTCGGCGGCAAGGTGTTTGCGATCGGCGGCTGGAGTGAAGGCAAGGAGCCGTTCGTCACCTTCAAATGCTCCGAGATCGCTTATGACGTGCTGAGGGAACAGCCGGGCCTTCGGCCGGCGCCGTATCTCGCCTCGCGCGGCATGAAATGGATCCAGCGCCGGACAAGCGAAAGCATGGATGATGAGGCGCTGAAGGATTATTTGCGCGAAAGCCACCGTCTCGTCGTGCTGAAGCTGACGAAGCAGGCGCGCAAGGAATTGGGATTCGCTGCCGGTTAATCGGTCAGAAATCCGCCATCTTCATGCCCGGTTCATATTGGAACCTTATGGTTGACAACTGATTTGCCGTCGAAGGGGTTCACCTGCCGCATCGGCCCGAAGATCGGATTCGATTTTCGCATGGCACGACGCGGAGATTTAGGTGTTGGAGCGACCTTTCGCGTCCGAAAGGACGCGCGGCGCTCCGAGGGGACAACGCCGACGGCTGCATTTACGGACCGGAGAATCTTGGCCACCATGTTGCGCACCATCCTCACCCTTTCAGCGTTTGCTGCCGGGCTGCTGGCGTCGAATGCGATGGCCTCGCCGATGGCCGATACCGCGCCGCGGGTGGTTCGTGCTGCCAATGACGGCGGCATTCTTGTCGCCCAGGACGGCAATCTCGACATCTATTACGACGCCAGGGGAAACCGCGTCATCGTCGATGCGGAAACCGGCAAGGTCATCGCCATCCAGCCGCCGCAGACCAGGCTCGACCGCCGTGTTTTGCGCCGCGAGCGCTTGCGCAACCTCGGACCGGTCGAGGAGGACGATCCCTATTATCTCGACGACCCTGAGGACACGGCCCGGTTCCGCCGCAGGCAGTTGGAAGACGAAGGCAGGATCATCGTGCCGCCGGCCGACGAGTACGACCCCTATAGCGACAATTCGATGGAAGCCTTCCCCGAAGCGCCGCGGGATGACGGCTACGGCAATGATTATCCGGAGGCAGCGCAGCCGGTGAGGCCACGCAACATCGAGCGCCAGCCGCTCAACGAGGCCTCGATCGAGCCGGTCGAGCCGACGGTGCCGAACGAGCATGCGGCGTTGCCGCCAAGCACTGGCGGCAAGACGACGGTCGACCCGTCGCTTTCGCTCGGCGCCCGCCAGGACGTGGCGGCGCTGCAGGTGCTGCTCGACCGCGCCGGTGCGTCGCCCGGTGTCATCGACGGACGCTTTGGCTCGAATGTCGACAAGGCGCTCGCCGCCTATAACGAGATCACCGGCAGCAATCTGAAATCGACCGACGCGATCGGTATCCAGGCGGCCCTGGCGCAATCCGGCGGCGATGCCTTCGCCTCCTATACGATCACGCCCGAGGATGCGGCCGGCCCTTATGTTGCCTCGATACCGGAGGACTACAGCCAAAAGGCCCAGCTCGACCGCATGGGCTACACGTCGGTGCCCGAAGCGCTGGCCGAGCGCTTCCATATGGATGAAACCTATCTGAAGCAGCTCAATCCGGACGCCAATTTCAATCGTCCGGGCACCATCATCAAGGTTGCCAATTTCGGCAGGCTGGTAGCGACGCCGGTGGCGCGCATCATCGCTGACAAGGCCAACAAGCAGGTCCGTGCCTACGACGCGGCGGGCAAGCTGGTCGCAGCCTATCCGGCGACTATCGGCTCGTCGGACACGCCGTCGCCGTCCGGCACGCATACGGTGTCGCGTGTCGCATTGGACCCGAACTACACCTACAACCCGAACATAAATTTCAAGCAGGGCGAAAACGACAGGATCCTGACCATCCCGCCAGGGCCGAACGGCCCGGTCGGCTCGGTCTGGATCGCACTGGACAAGCCGACCTACGGCATACACGGCACGCCCGATCCGTCCAAGATCGGCAAGACCGAGAGCCACGGCTGCGTGCGGCTGACCAATTGGGATGCGCGCGAGCTAGCCAAGATCGTGACGCCCGGCGTTATCGTGGAGTTCGTCGAGTAATTTCCCTGGTTCAAAAGTTTGGCAGGTCGGATGCTTTCGCACATCGCCAGCCTTGGAGATTTGCCGAAACCCTATCGTGTCGTCATCCTGGGGCGGAGCAAGGAGCGAAGCGACGCGGCGCAGACCCCTGGATCCATGCCGTTACGATGGAGCACCGCGACGGCGCGGAATTCTGCTCTGCCGCACCCTTCGGCCGAGATCACGGCATGGATCCCAGGGTCTTCGCGACGGAGCTTCGCTCCTGCTTCGCCCAGGGATGACGAAGCTGAGGGCCCTCGGCCAACTTCCACGGTTTGCGACAGCCCACTGCGATGAACGATGTCACCCGATGACCTTGCGCAACAGTGACGCGCGCAGCGCTGCGGCATAGGTCAGCTGCACCACCAGGATGAAGCCGACGCTGAGCAACGGGCTGGCTAGGCATAGTGCCGCGCCGATCGCCCACAGGATCTGTGCCTTGACGATGCGCAGATAGACCGTTCGGGTGGTCCCCGCGTCGACACCGTCGGCCAGGAATCCGTTTTTGTCCGCGTAGCGCCAACTGGCGAGCAGCGTCAGTCCCAGCATCAGAAGATTGAGCCAGTAGACGAGCACCGCGGTCCTGAATTCAAGGAAGTCGGCCAAAAGATCGGTCGAGAACGGCAGCAAGGCGATGAAGCCGAGGAAGCAGAGGTTCAACGTGGCAAGCCGCCGGTCGGATTTTGCGATCAACCCGTGTTGCGCCTGCTGGCCGAACCAGAAGATGGTCAGCGTCAGGAAGCTGAGCGCATAGGTCAGGAAGCGCGGCGCCAGTGCTGTGATCGCGGCGATCAACTCGCTTTCGGAATGCACCGTTTCATGCGCCGGCACCCTGATCTCGAGAACGATCAACGTGAGCGCGATGGCGAACACGCCGTCGGTGATGCCGACGACGCGCCCGCGTCCTTCCGCCGAGGGTTCGAGCGGTCGTTTCATGCGGTAGTTCCCCCTTGTCGCAGCGTTGCGGAAAATCTAGCACGGCATCCACCGTTTGCACCCGGACTGGCGTACTCCTGTCTGTATGGCCAGGTTCGGCCTGGTTTCAACGAGAACAGCCTGCTGGCCGGTTGTCGGCGGCATGCCAGCGGTCTAGGTAAGGCGGCATGCACACGCCAACCAAAGTCGGTACAGGCGCCGTTCCCCTGACCGGGCCACTTCCGGCCGACACGTTCTGCCCGCAGGCGCAGCGGCGGTTCGTGCTGATCGCCGCGATTCTGGCTTCCGCACTCGGTTTTATCGATGGATCGGTCCTGGCCATTGCGACGCCGGCGATCCGCGTCGATCTCGGCGCCAGCCTGGCCGAGGCGCAATGGATCTCCAACGCCTATGCGTTGACGCTTTCAGCCCTCATTCTCGTCGGCGGCGCCGCTGGCGATCGCTTCGGCCTGCGCCACTCTTTCGTCGCCGGCATCGTCCTGTTCATTGCCGCCTCGCTTGCCTGCGCGCTGACGCCTAACCCGGCGATGCTTATTGCATTTCGGGCTGTCCAAGGTATCGGAGCGGCCATCATGGTGCCGGGCAGCCTGGCCATTATCGCCAAAGCCTATCCAAAAAAGGAACGCGGCCGGGCGATCGGCATCTGGGCCGCGGCATCGGCACTGACGACGGCGCTCGGCCCGGTGCTGGGCGGCTTCGTGCTGTCGGTGTTCGGCAACGGCATCTGGCGGGCGATCTTCGCCATCAATCTGCCGCTCGGTCTTATCTCGATCTATCTTCTGCTGGCCAAGGTCCCTGCCGACGCGCCGGCGGAAAAGCGCAGCCTCGATCTCGGCGGCGCTGCACTCGCCATATTGGCGTTCGGAGCTCTCGCTTACGGCCTGACCTCGATGAGTGGTGACGGGGAGGGGCTGATGTCCGGCCCGAGTATCGCCGCCGGTGCGGTTTTGCTCGTCGTGTTCATCGTCTTCGAGCGCCGGCGGCGCGAGCCGATGATCGATCTGTCGCTGTTTCGGATCGGCGCGTTCGCGGGCGCCAACGTGGCGACCTTCTTCCTTTATTTCGCCCTGTCGGCCAATTTGTTCTATCTGCCGATGCTCATGATCGCCGGATGGGGGCTGAGCGCGGCCGAGGTCGGCTTTATATTCCTGCCGCTGTCGGCGTTGATGGCAGTGTTATCCGGACCGGTTGGCCAGTGGTCCGACCGCATCGGGCCTCGCTTTCCGATCGCCAGCGGCAGTCTGGTTGTGGCTCTTGCCTTTGCCGGACTTGCCTTGCTGGCCTATTGGGGCATCCACAGTTTCTGGCTGGGGGTATTCCCGCTGATGGCTCTGATGGGGTTCGGCATGGCGCTGGTGGTATCGCCGCTGTCGACCGCCATCATGACGGCGGTCGAGGACAAGGATACGGGTGCGGCCTCGGGCATCAACAACGCCGTCTCGCGGATCGGCGGCCTGATCGCCGTGGCGGCGATGGGATCGCTGGCGGCCTGGGTTTATGCTGGCGTGCTCAGCACCGGTGCCGGCACCGGCCTTCCGGGTTTCGGCGAACCGCCGCCAGCCGGCCTGGCGCCCGGCCTCGATGCGGCACGACTTGCCGCCAGCGACGCGGCATTCGCAGCCGTTGCCGCGGTGACCGCGCTGCTTTGCCTGCTTTCGGCAATCACCGCCTGGACGACGGTTTCGGGCGAGCGGCTGCCATGGGTGCGCGACACGGCGAATCAGCAGGGCTGACCACGAAAAAACGTCGGCTCAGCCTTCGATCTTGGCGCTCGCGACCTTCAACTGATTGCTGTCTTCCTGCTTGAGCAGGTCGTCGATGCGTTCGCGCTCGCGCTTGAAGGCGACGAGGTCGTCGCCCTTCAGCGTCTTGCCGACCGGCAGGCGGACGCGCATCGAATCGACCTTGGTGCCGTTGACGATCAGTTCGTAATGAAGGTGCGGACCGGTGGAGAGGCCGGTTGAGCCGAGATAGCCGATAACCTGACCCTGGCGAACGCGAACACCCGGCTCGATGCCTTTGGCAAACGCGCTCTGGTGATTGTAGGACGTCTCGTAGCCATTGGCGTGACGCAAGATGATCTGCTTGCCATAGCCACCGGCCCAGCCGGCCTTTTCGACGACGCCATTGCCTGCGGCAATGATCGGCGATCCTACGGGAGCTGCCCAGTCGGTGCCGGTATGCATCTTCACATACCCCAAAATGGGGTGGCGCCTCGCACCGAACCCGGATGTAAATCGGCCATTGGGCAAGGGATTGCGCAGCAGGAACTGCTCGGCGCTGCTGCCGTTTTCGTCGAAATAGTCGGTGCTGCCGTCCTGCATCTGGAAACGGTAGAAATTTCGCGTCGTGCCGCCGAAAGTCGCGGAGACGTAAAGCAGCTCGGATTCGTCGGACGCCTGGTCGTCGCCATCGGGCTGCGAGAACAGCACCTCGATGCGGTCCGTGGGATTGAGGCGCGACTGGAAGTCGACACTGGATGCCAGCAACTTGATCAGCCGTTGCGTCATCGCCTTGGACATGCCGTAGGAATAGGCGGTGCGGTAGATGCCGTCATAGACGTTCGGCAGATTGCCGCGCACTATGGGCGCAGGCGAATCGTCGAACGCCGTCAGCAATTCGGGATTTGGCTCCGGCTCCTGCGCCGGCACGTATTGGTCGTGGTCGTCGAGTGCGATGGTGACGATGTGCTGGGTCCTGTCGTACACGCTGGTGCGAACGATCTTGGCGGCGTCGCCATGGACCTCGAGCCCAACGCGCAGCACGGTTCCTGCCTTGAGGGCCGTGGCATTCAGCAATTTGGCGATCGCCTCGGACATCCCGGTGGCATCCTCGCCGGTATAGCCCGAATCAGCGAAGGCCTCGGCAATGTCGAGATCCTTGGTGAAGGGGATGATTTCCTCGGCGAAAGCCGGCGCCTGGTCGTCGATGGCGGCACGCGGCGACACCGAGACGTTTTCCGGGACGATCTTGACGTCATAGGAGCCGGCCATGCTCTCGGCGAAGCCGTCACCGAATCGCTGCGGGTCGACATAGTGCAGCGACGCGACCTGGACAGCGCCGTCGCTCAGATCGGTGCCGGCCTCGCGCACCACCTTTTCCACCTCGTCGGCAGAAAGGTCGCTCTTTTCGTCGAAGGCCGCCGTCTCGATCGGGAAATCGACGGTCTTCAGGCTCATCTCGCTTTCGACCTTGGCGCCATAGATCTGGCTGGCGGTGGCGGCTGCCGGCTGGGCGGCATTGTCGTCGCCATTGCCAAACACCTGCATCGGGTCGAAAGGCGGATAGGCCCGGCTGGTCGTGTGACCGGCGGCAAGCGCCATCTTTATCTGCACGAAAGGCATGGTGTGGATGACATCGCGGTCGCCAACCTTGGTCACCATCGACACTT